>JAPLJJ010000260.1 GCA_026388665.1 Deltaproteobacteria bacterium | reverse complement strand
TAAAAGAAACAGTTTACACCGGGTTTTGGCTAGGTTACTCACCTGTTGCGTCCGGTACGGTCGGAACTATCCCGGCTGTTTTTGTTTATATTCTAATAAGAGTTTTCCTTGCGCCCGAATTTCAAAGACTCGCAATATTGTTTTTCCTAGCGCTTGCATGCCTCGGTTGCGTGGCGCTGGGGGATTGGGCGGAAAAGCGAAATGGAAAAAAGGATCCAGGCGCATTTGTTCTAGATGAGATAGCCGGTTTTTTGCTGACAGTCCTTTTTTTTTCAACACCGAATCTGTTCCTAAATGTCTTGTGGGCGTTTGTTGCGACTCGTTTTTTCGATATCATTAAACCCTTTCCTGCATATCGCGCTCAAGACGCTCCGGGAGGGTGGGGAATCTTATTGGATGACCTATTTTCATCTGTCTATGCGATAATTTTTTTGAAAATTGTTTCATGGTTATTCCCTTGGGCCTTTGGTTTTTGAAACAGAAATTAATGAACTTGAGGACGATTCCCGCTTCTTGAATTTTGGCTTGACATTTGATCGACAAAATGGTCTATTCAAACGTTATTGTTAAGGAGGGTTTATCATGTACGCCATCGTCAAAACAGGCGGGAAGCAATATAAGGTGGCCCCTGGTGACCAACTGAAAGTTGAAAAGATTTCCGGAGAGCCTGGTGAAATAATCGAATTTTCACAGGTGCTCGCAGTTGTGGATGAACAGGGACCGATTTGGGGAAACCCACTGCTTGAAAATGTAACAGTGACAGCGCGAATGGTCAGAACCGCTCGTGATCGAAAGATTATCGTCTTCAAAAAGAAAAAGCGGCAGGGTTACCATAAAAAGCAGGGACATAGACAATGGTATTCCCTCTTGAAAGTAGAAGAGATTAATCAATCAGGAAACAAATCAGATCAGTTGAGTGGCAATCCGGTTACTGTTGATTCCGCTCAACAATTGTGAAAACGGAGGATAGGCCATGGCTCACAAAAAGGCTGGAGGAAGTTCGCGTAACGGTAGGGATAGCCCTGGTCAACGCCTCGGTGTAAAGCGATTTGCAGGTCAGGTGGTCAAGGCAGGCAATATCCTTGTGCGCCAAAAAGGCACCAAGATTCATCCTGGCCTAAATGTTGGCTTAGGTAAAGACTACACACTTTTTGCAAAAATTGATGGAATAGTCGAATTCAAGGCCAAAGATAAACACCGGAAGCTCGTCTCGGTGATTCCCGCAACTGAATAGCCCAAATCCGGCGCGGTTCAAGACCTTGTGCTAGGTATTTCCGCGCCGGTCTTAATTCCCCCCTATCAGTTCGCAAATTCTTTTTTTGAAGAAATATGAGGTGTATACGATCGCCTCTGATGAGAAGCTTTTCGTAAGGTAATATTAAATTCCTAGGTAGGCTTCCTTGATGTGGTCGTTGTTCAGAAACTCTTCGCCGGTTCCTGAAAGGACTATTCGACCGTTTTCCAGCACATACGCTCGATCACACATTGCCAAAGTATGATGAACATTCTGTTCGACCAACAAAACAGTTGCTCCCTGTTGGTTTACCTTTTCAACTATTTTGAAAATCTCGGAAACCATTATCGGGGCTAACCCCAGGGAAGGTTCATCGAACATTACTAGTTTTGGCAATGACATCAAGCCTCGAGCGATGGCCGCCATTTGCTGTTCGCCACCAGACAGTGTGCCGGCCGGTTGTTTCTGTCTTTCTTTCAGACGTGGAAACATTTCATAAAGCCATTCTAAAGTCTCTTTTCGTTTTGCGCGGGCTTTACTTGTCAAAGACCCCAGAATAAGGTTCTCTTCTACACTCATGTCAGGGAAAAGCCTTCTTCCCTCCGGAACATGGGCAAGTCCATAATCAATAACCTTATGCGAAGGAACTTCGTTAAGTTTTACCCCTAGAAATTCAACAGTGCCGCTCATAGGTTTAACGAGCGATGATATGGTCTTCAAAGAAGTAGATTTTCCAGCGCCGTTTCCCCCTAACAGAACAACTATCTCCCCCTCCTTGACCTCAAATGAAACATCCCAGAGGATTTGGAGATCACCGTAGGAGACGTTCAAGCTCTGAACCTTAAGCACGATAGTCTTCTCCAAAATAAGCTTTAATTACTTCCGGATTGCTGGCCACCTCAGTTGGTGTTCCCTCAGTGATCACCATGCCGTGGTTGATAGCGACAATACGATCCGAAATACTCATTATTACTTTCATAATGTGTTCGACGATGATGACGGTTATTCCTGAGTCCCGAATTTTCTTAATAAGAGCGATAGCTTCTTCCAACTCATGAGGATTAAGGCCTGCCGCAGTTTCGTCAAGCAAAATCAACTTGGGGCGAGTAGCCAAGGAGCGAGCAATCTCCAACCTTTTACGGGAAGCTATGGGAAGACTCTTTGCAACTTTGTCCTTGAAATGGGTTAATCCACAAAAGTGGATGGTTGCTTCCGCCCATGCCTGGGCTTCAGCTCGAGAATGATGCCTCAGAAAAGCCGATGCAATGACGTTATCCAGAACGGTCATTCTTTTTAGGGGCTTAACTACTTGGAAAGTTCGTCCAATGCCCCGTTGACATATTTGATGAGTTTTGAGTCCAGAGATTTTTTCTCCCTGAAACCAGATTTGCCCTTTATTTAAATGAAAGTAACCGTTGATCAAGTTGAAGATGGTAGTTTTACCGGACCCATTTGGTCCAATCAAGCCATAAATTTGACCTTCCTGTACCTCAAAACTTACCCTATTCACAGCGGCAAGCCCGCCAAAATACTTAACTATGTCCCGGACTTCAAAAAAAGCCATAATTTTCCTCAAACCGCCGGTTTTTTGGACCTAACGAAAATTTTCTTAATTATTCCCCAATCTCCGACGATTCCGTTCGGCAAAAACAGAATGACCACGATTACAAGTAAGCCGAAGCTTAACACATGAGCTTCGCTAATATACTTGGTTACAGTGGTCATAAATGGCCAACCGGTAGCTTTGCCGATGGCGTTAAGCAACCCAAATCCACCGGTTCGAAAAATTTCCTGGACAGCGACCATGATGAACGCGCCGACAGTAGGACCGTAAATGGTGCCGACTCCGCCGACAATACCCACCAATATGGCCATAATGGATATATCATGAAGGGAAAACACCACCTTAGGGTCAATGAAACCCATGTAGTTTGTGTAAAGGGCGCCTGTTATACCTATAAGGAAGGCTGAAAGACACAGAGAGACCATCTTGTAATAAAGAGTATCGATACCCATACTTTCCGCAGCGTCCTGATCTTCACGTATAGAAACAAAGTAGTATCCCCATCGTGACCGTATCACATAATCAACGCCCACGATGGATAGAATAGCCGTTGCCAGAGCCACGTAATAATATGGGACTTTCGATATGAAGGTCTGCATGACCAGTATTCCTATCATACCGTCGGTCAGCGATTCCCAAATGGTCGCAATATGTCTAAATATTTCGTTCAAAGCTAGGGTAGCTAGGGCAAAATAAGGGCCTCGAAGTCGGAAGCAAATCCACCCGAAGGGGAAAGCAATCGCTACCGAAAGAAGTCCGCCAAGAGGCAAACCCCACCAAGCCGACAACTCAAGCTTGCTGCTCAATAATGCAGCGGTGTACGCGCCTACGCCGAAAAATGCCGCTGCGCCGAAAAGAACCTGTCCCGTATAACCGGAAATCAGGTTCCAACCCGATCCGATCGCGACCCACATCAACACAAGTATCATCAAATGCTGATAGTAACCTTCCCTGAAAATCAGAGGGAATATCAAAAGAAAAACTAAGAGTAAAAGTGGACCGGAAGGTCTTTTCATCAGCCTCTAAACCTTGGTTAAACGTCTAAAACCACCGGGAATGAAAAGCAGGACTAATAAAAAGATTACCAATCCCACCATATCTTCAAAGTCCATCCCGATGTAGGTTGCCCCAAATGATTCAGCCAGACCCAGGGTTACTCCTCCGAAGATGGCCCCAACAGTAGACCCTAGGCCGCCTAATATGGTTATAACAAAAGCTTTACGTGTAAACGGACCCCCAATATCCGGGAAAAGATAGTAAATCGGTAGTAACAGTGTCCCCGCGGCAGCCACTAATGCAGCGCCGATACCCATTGTGATCATTTTTATCTTTTCTGAATCGACTCCCATCAACTCAGCCGCTTCCCCGTCCTGAGACACGGCCCTTATGGATCTTCCAAGATCAGTCTTGATAAGAAACCAGAATAAACCAAAGGTTAAAAGCAAGGCTATGCCAAAAGCGATTGTTAAAGCCACTGAAAAAGAGATTCCTCCCACGTAAAAGGCTGAGGAGGAATACGAAGTCTTTACCGAAAGATAATTTGAGCTGAAAATAAATCTTGCAATCTCAGTAAGCACCATAGCAATGCCTACAGTCATCAAGACTTGATTTTCAGGGAGAATACTGTCCACCTTCATCAAAGGGTTAAGCAAGTATTTCTGGATCAGAATTCCCAATACGAAAAGAGACGGCATACTAATCAGGAGAGTGAAATAAGGATCAATCCCTAAAAAATGGAAGAGCGTGTACGTAACGTACATGGCCACCATCATAAACTGTCCATGCGCCAGGTTGATGATACCCATGACCCCCATGATCAAGGTCATTCCGATACCGATCAGGGCATAAAGCCCTCCCTTTAGCACGCCTGCGACAAGTGTTTGAAGGAAAACTTCCATTGGCTCTTAATTCTACTTAGTCCAAATATAAAACTTAAATGGCCGCAGGCCCACTAAGACTGAAAACCCGGTCGAACTATTTTTCTGAAAAACTACTTCTTTGACCATTCAGGAACCGGATACACATAAGGTTTAGTGGCCACATTTTTCGGCCAAACGGTCTCCAGAATGCCTTTTTGCCATTGTACCAAATAAGTTGGTAGTTGATTTTGTTGCTTTTTCTTGTCGTAAGATATGAACTTTACCGGCCCAAAAGCAGTCATCATATCGGTGGCGGCCATCGATTCTCTTATTGCTGCCTGGGAAATTTCTTTGGCCCGCTTGATAGCGTCTGCGACAACGTAGATACAGCCGTAAGCCTCTGCTCCGTGGTATTCAGTGGCCCCACCAAATCGTTTCTGATAATTCTCGAAATATTCTATGGCTCCCGGGTATGGAAGCGTAGGAGACCAGAGGTCTGCGGAGAAAACAAATTCAGCCGCGTCACCGGCGTTCTTGGCAAACTCCGGAAGTGTAAAACCAGCTCCGCCGCCTACGAAAAGTTTTGGGTTGAAATTCAACTCTTTCGATTGTCGCATCAAAAGAGCCGCGTCCATTACGTAGGAAATCATATAAACAAAGTCAGGTTTGGCTGCCTTAACTTTTATCAATAATGGTTTGAAATCAACAGCTCCAGCTTCATATCCTTCTTTTATGAGGACTTTTATACCGGCCTTTTCACATTGCTCCGAAAATTCCTTCGCTCCTGATTGCCCAAAAAGAGTATTTTCGTGAAGTATTGCAACACTTTGTGGTTTGACCACTTCTGACAGGAATGAATTCAGAGCCTTGGGATATTCGCTTACCGGGGGCGCAATCCGAAAAACAAAGTCCCATCCCTGCTCGGTTATTTTGTCCGCTGACCCTGTGCTCACCAAGAATGGAACTTTCCGTTGCTGCGCCACTGCGCAAACGGCGTAGGTGACAGAAGAGGAATAACCACCCGTGAGCGCCACCACTTTGTCTTGAGAAATCAGCTTCTCTACAGCGGATCTTCCTACATCAGGTTTTCCTGTATCATCCTCAATCAGCAACTCGATTGGCCGACCATTAACGCCACCAGCCTTGTTAATCTCCTCTAATCCCATGAGAAATGAGTTTTTCTCTATTTCTCCGAACTTGGCCTGTTCTCCGGTAAGAGGCAACACCACCCCGACTTTGATGGGTTCTCCAGCGGCGCACACTGAGCCAATGCCTAGGATTAGACACGATAAAACCACCAACAGCCCGAACGCTCTGATTCTCATCTGGGACTCCTTAGCTTTTTAAATGGAACACAGGAGAGACAACTACTCGCCTATCACATAATGGGAGGTATCCAAATTGTCAAGCAAATTCAAGGTGGTTGGGCGATATTAGATTCGTTGCGTAATTCTTCCTAACCATGTAAAGATTGATGAGGACTCCAACTAAGGATTACCAAATGAAGCATAAAAGGGTTATTGAGTTTCTGTTTCTATTGTTCATTTTGGAAAATATTTTCCATCAACCCGCTTACGCTGAAAATTTGGAACTTGAGAACAGGCTGAATGACGCAACGAAAATAGTAAACGAAATGCTTCTAGCACCAGATGGTAGAATTCCACGGGACCTTATTCGTCGTAGCAAGGCCATAATAATATTTCCATCGGTTATCAAAGCGGGCATGGGGCTAGGTGGACAGTATGGGAAAGGTGTAGCGTTACGTCGTGACGCATCTGACGGGAAGTGGGGCCCCCCAGCTTTTGTTACCCTTATTGGAGGAAGCTTCGGTTGGCAGCTTGGGGTGCAGTCAACTGATCTGGTTCTTTTGGTAATGAGCGGCATTGATCTGAAAAATATATTCAACAACCGGTTCACGATCGGCGTCGACGCATCTATCGCTGCTGGTCCAATTGGAAGGGAGGCCTCCGCAGAAACCGACATTTCACTATCCGCAGGGATTTTATCTTATTCTCGTGCCAAAGGACTTTTTGCGGGTTTGACTGTACAGGGAGCCGTCATGGAAGCGGACTGGGGTGCGAACGAGTCATACTATGGATCTGATGTCTCAATTATCGATATCTTTTTCCATAAGCATGGGCAATTATCACCAGGGGCTGTAAAGCTGATCGAAACCTTGAACAGAAGCATATCAAATTAAATTCCTGCGAAACAAAATATATTTATCGTATAGTTGAAAAGATAACCAAGATCCCACTTCTCATGGAGGGGACAAGATAATGACAGCTCTAGCATCTTCAGGACGATTGCGTGGATGGATCGCCATGTGTCGAATCCCCTTTCATTCAGTCGGCGCATTACCCCTAGCTTTAGGGTTCGTGATTGCTTGGCGAAGAACAGGGGCTTTCGACTGGGGACTGTTTGGACTGGGAGAGCTTGCCGTAATTCTGATCATGTTGAGCACTCACTTTTCAGGTGAGTGCTTTGATCACGAAGAAGACAAATTGTCTTTCGAGAGAGGTAAAAGCAGGTTTGCCGGTGGGTCCGGAGCAATTCCGGAGGGATTGGCGCTTCGTTCTTCAGCCCGTAATGCGAGCATAGTCTGTTTAGCCTTAGCTGTTTTAGTTGGATTGGTCATTCAATTTGGTTACAATACCGGGCCCTGTACTATTCCGTTGGGAGCAATAGGCATTATCGGGGGCTTCTTGTATTCTACCCCGCCTGTCCGCTGGGTTTCGACTGGATTTGGGGAGCTATGGATAGGTTTTTGCTACGGATTCTTGCCTGTAATAGTGGGATATTATCTCCCTACAAGAGAGGTCGAACCACTATTATTGGCTGTTTCCGCGCCAATCGCAGCGACAATATTCAATGTTATTTTTGCCAATGAATTCCCTGATTATAATAGTGACAAGTCGACGGGTAAACTTAATCTCCTGGTTAGAATAGGCCAAGAACGTGGGGCAAGAGTTTACGCGGTAATTGCTGCGTTAAGTTGGCTTACATCGAGTGTGGCCATCTGGCTGGGAACGCCACTTTCTTTCTTGACCTATTACATGTTTCCTTTCATTGTTTCAGCAGTCGTTGCGGGCGCTTTCATGGCAGGCAAATGGCGAGACAGACGTTGGCTGGAAGTAATGTGTGGGTTAGGGATCATAGTAAATCTCGGAACCACTTTCTCTTTCTTGATGGCTTTTCTGAGCCGTTTCCCCAGCACTTGATATTGGCTAAAGATGGAGTCGGGGAAAAGTTCAAAAATAGTCAAACCCTTCTACTGGCCCCCGACGCTCTTGGTAAAGCAGGCCGCCAGCGTGCTTTTTTTTGGATACTTAGTTGGCTGGCGTCGAATGCCTCATTGGTTTCTAAGACAGGGTTTCAAATCAATCCCTGTGTCATCCGGAGCCATAGGGATGGGCTGTATAGGGTTTCCTGCTCACCCAGCCTGGGAGGTGACGTCAGCCTGTAACCTGAAGTGTATCCACTGCCATGCTTCTGGAGGGAAACCAGCATCGGACGAAATGGACACATACGAAGCCAAAAGATTCATCAGAGATCTGGCGAATGTGTCCGAATTCAGAATGCTCGTCTTTACTGGAGGGGAACCCCTAGTTCGTCCGGATCTTATCGAATTGATGGACTATTCAAACTCTCTTGGCTTTAAGAATGTTATAGCTACCAATGGTACGCTTATTGACGACAGCCTTGCAAAGGACCTAAAAAAAGTAGGTGTGGTAGGAGCCGCGGTCAGCCTAGACGCCCCGACCCCGGAAGCTCATGATTTCGTTAGAAATAGCCCCAAAGCATACGAATTAGCGATGCGGGGGATAAGGGCAATCAACAGGGCCGGGATTTTATTACAGATCAACGTCACCGCCATGGAATACAATTTTGATTTATTGAGTGAAATCATAGATGTATCAGACCAAAACCGAGCCAGTATCATGCTAATGTATCAGCTCGTTCCGGTTGGAAGAGGCGAGATTATTGAACATGCCACCCTGGATCTGGAACAAAACAAAAGATTATTGATGTTTCTCTCGGACAAACAGCGAAGCGCTGACACAATAGTAGAACCAGTAGCCGGACCACAGTACTGGCCTCATCTGCTGGAGAATCGCGGACTCACTGGTGAGATCACGTTGAAGGTGGCTGAAAGACTTTTTCATGGTTGCGCGGCAGGGAGAGGGTTCGTTTACATCAAGCCCAACGGGGATGTTTGGCCCTGTCCTTTTGTTCCTGTTAATTGCGGCAACGTGAAACAGGATGATTTCTCAAAAATATGGAGCGAATCAAAAGTCTTGGAAAATTTGCGTAATAGAGAAAAGTTACTGAAGGGAAAATGTGGAGATTGCAGGTACAGCAAGATTTGCGGTGGTTGTCGAGGACGGTCGATGGCAATTTCCGGAGATTACCTTGCAGAAGATCCTTCCTGTTTCCTTCCTGAGCGTTCTAGGTTCAAGAAAATTTAGTTGACAAAAGTGGCGAATTTAGTGGAAAAAGTTCCTGTATACTTTACAGATCCACATGTTGATAATTAGGGACTTTTTGTTTTCCACTAATATTGGCCTCTCAGAAATCTTCGCTAACAATTGCTGATCCATAGACAAGTTTAGAAGTGTTCCAAAGGAGGCGTAGGTGTCTCAAACATGGATATGAAACGGGACTACTACGAGGACATACAACTGTGCAAAACGAGCACAGCGCTTGTACTGACAATAGGGCTTTTCTGTTGTCTAGTAATAATCCCTTTCGTATTAGGCGATTACAACCTGTATCTTCTTAACCTCATCGCCATTCACTCAATCGTCGCAATAGGTCTTAACATACTAGTAGGATATACAGGTCAGATATCACTCGGACACGCGGGTTTTTTCGCCATAGGAGCTTATACTGGTGTGCTGCTGATGGTGAAAGGCGGCATCCCGTTTCCGCTCGCCCTTATTTTAGCCGGATTTGTCTCTTCCGGGTTCGGTTTTCTCTTGGGGCTTCCCGCATTGAGGTTGGAAGGTCCTTATCTAGCTATTGCGACTTTAGGTTTCGGAATGGCGGTAACTCAGATCATAAGCCATTTGGACTTTGCCGGCGGTCACATGGGGCTTCAAGCTCCGAAAATGTCTATCGGACCATTTGTCGCGGATACAGGCGTTGAACAATACGCTGTGATTATGTCTGTTACGGCAATAATGACCGTGGCAGCCATAAACCTTATGAAAACTCGAGTGGGACGTGCTCTTGTCGCGATAAGAGATAGTGAGATCGCAGCGGAGGCGATGGGGGTTAATGTCCTAAAATATAAGACTCTAGCCTTTGCTATCAGCGCCTTTTACACTGGAGTAGGCGGGGCTTTAATGGCGTTTGCTCTAGCCCACATCAGCGCGGGCAGTTTTAACCTTATTCTGTCAATTACCTTTTTGGCCATGATAATAGTCGGCGGTTTGGGATCCATAATGGGTTCCATCCTGGGCGCAGCTTTACTCACTTATCTCCAGATTAAACTGCAGGTCGTACAAGAGGCTCCAATCATAGGACCCTTCTTGCTTGATGTTTCGAAAAGGTTTTTCACAGCCGAAGGTTTACCGAACATCCAAAGCATCTTGATCGGGGGGATCATGATTGCAATCGTTATTTTTGAGCCGCTTGGGATGAGAGGTATATACCTTAGGTTCAAACGTTATTGGAAAATGTGGCCGTTCTAAGAGGGTTCGAATGAATTTCTTCTTCGACTTAATGATAGGTGGACTAGCAATCGGGGCTTGTTACGCGTTGATCGCTTTAGCGATGGTCATTATTTACAAGACTTCCGAAGTCCCGAATTTTGCGCAAGGTGAAATGGCTATGCTTGCCACCTTTGTCGCTTACACCATAATGGCAAACTACGGTGTAGGGTTTTGGACAGGAGTGATTGTAACTCTCATTTTTGCATTCTGCCTCGGCGTTGTGTTGGAACTCTGTTTCTTGAGACCCGCTGAAAACCCAGGGGTCCTGGGTTCGATTGTAATCACCCTGGGAGCGGAAATGATCTTATACGGATTAGCAGGATGGACATGGGGCGCGAACCAAAATCCGTTTCCCGTTCCCTTTTCCGAATACTCAGGAATAACAATTGGGGGCGTCATAATAACCGAGATCAACCTTTGGACGATGGTTGTCAGTCTTCTCGTGATGCTCATTCTTTTCCTTTTTTTCAGATTCACCAAACTTGGCACAGCGATGAAAGCTGTGCAACAAAACTCGTTCGCCGCCAAAGCGATGGGCATACCGACTCGAAGAATACTCACTTTTACCTGGGGACTGAGTTCTTCAACAGGGGCTATCGCAGGGATGTTGATCGCGCCGATTGCTACGCTTGATCCCAACATGATGCTCGATCCAATGCTGAAAGGCTTTGCCGGGGGAGTCCTCGGAGGATTGACGAGTTTACCAGGGGCCGCCGCTGGAGCATATTTGCTAGGGATAATAGAGAACCTGTTCGGCGGTTATGTCTCTTTGGAGTTCAAATCCGTTGTCGCATTTGCCGTGATTGTATTGATTCTGTGTCTAAAACCATCCGGATTATTTGTGAAACATTACGAACGGAAAGTCTGATTTTATCTATGGACTTTCCTGACCGATGGTGGTTTTAAAATGAAAGTTCCGGCTTTGTTGACTGCTTTGGTCCTTTCAGTAGTGGTTCCAATCATTCTTTGTGATGCGCAATGGGCGTGGGCCGGCGAATCAGAGGACTTGCAGGTTGTCATCAAAAATTATTTTGAAGCGGAAATTACTCGTAACGAAGACCAAGTGTGGAACTTGCTGGCCCCCTCGTCCATTTTTAAGAAATCTTATTCTTATGAAAATTACCTGGAATTGGTTCGCTTAAATCCAATTCGAGTCACGAGCTATGAACTCAAGTTTCCGCCCGAGATCAAAGAAAATCAAGATAAGGAAAATTTACCGAATGTCGAAAAGATAGCTTCAGTGGTTGTCCAGGTTCGTCTACTTGGCGAAGGCGGAAAAGAGACCGAAAACATAAGCGTATTTGTTTTTCTTTTTGAGAACGGAAGATGGTTCAAGGGTTAATTATTCTGGAGTTGTAATAAGTTTATTGCCTTGAAAAACGCAACAAATTGTCAGTTCTGAGTGAAACAAGGGCCTTTCGCCAGTGGAGCGGATTTGCTCAGATTAATGTAATGATGGAAGAGGTGTAGTCAATGAAAAAGGGACTGAAAGTACTGTTGGTATTGGCGTTCATCATGGGGCTACTGATTCCGGTCGACTCTGTTTGGTCGGCGGAGAAAGTACGAGGTGTGACTGACACTGAAATTTTGATAGGTCAATGGGGTCCCCAAACTGGGCCCGCCGCACTCTGGGGCGCCGTGGCTAGGGGCACCGGGGTTTTTTTTGATCTGATCAACGAAGAGGGTGGTATAGCTGGTCGAAAGATCAAATATTTCTTAAGGGACGATGCTTACCAACCTGCCAAGACAAAGGCAATCGCAAAAGAATTTGTGGAGAGTATTGGTGTTTTCGGGGTTGCTTCCGGTGTGGGCACTTCCACAGGGATGGCGGCTCGAGACTATCTCATGGAAAACAAGGTCCCGTGGGTGGGGCCGGCTACCGGGTCTAAGCATTGGTCAGATCCTTTGCAAAAGTACCTGTTTGCTGTTTATCCTCGCTATACGGACGAAGCTTCTCTCCTGACCCAATACCTCGTTGAAAAGTTGGGGAAGAAAAAAATAGCCTTTTTCTATCAGAACGATGATTACGGCAAGGAAGGCCTGGAAGGCGCTCAGAAATACGCAAAGAAAGCCGGCATACAATTGGCCGCAGAAGTGCCGGTGGAAGTTACCGACACGGACCTGAAGTCCCACGCCCTGAAATTAAAGGAAAGTGGAGCTGAAGCGGTAATACTGTGGATACTCCCTAAACATGCGGCTATAATCTTAGGACAAGCTAAGGCCGCCGGCTATGAGCCACAGTGGGTTGCAAGTACCACCTTATCTGATTCCCACTTGATGCATAAAATCACGAAAGGTCTATGGGAAGGGGTTATTTACGCCAACTTCCTGAATGTAGATAGCCCATTAGTAAAAAAATATCTGGAAGCCCAGAAAAAATTCGCCCCGAACGAGCAGTACACCGGGATCTTTTTCCTGGCCGGTTTTGTATTTGTTGAACCCATGGTTGAAGGTCTGAGACGAGCAGGAAAAGACCTGACTCCCGATACGTTCGTTAAGGCAATGGAGTCCATCAGACATTGGAACGATTGGTTAGGCTACGATTGCACCTTCACTCCTGAAGATCACCAGGGGATGAAATCAGTGTTTATCGCCAAATGTGGCCCCGACGGGGCACAGATTAAATTGTCGGATTGGATAACCTACAAAGGGAACTAGCGATCCTGTGATTTCTCATGAGGCGCCGAACAACCTGCTTAAGCTACTTGTAATCTCGGCGCCTCCAATATGTCTTACGAGGACTTAGCAGTAATCTGGAAATGCCGATTCTTTCGATAAAGAACTTACGGGTTTCATTCGGAGGCCTTGTGGCGCTCCATGGTGTATCCATGGATGTGGAGGAAGGTCGAATATTTTCCATCATAGGGCCTAACGGCGCAGGCAAGACAACTATTTTTAACTGTGTTACCGGCATCTACAGACCTACCAAGGGGAACATTATCTTTAGAGGACAGGAAATAACCGGCAGGAAAGCCCATTATGCCGCAGGGTTGGGGATTGCGCGGACATTTCAGAACATTGAGTTATTTGGACATCTCACTACGATGGACAATCTACTCCTTGGTCGGCATATCCACATGAAGACCGGCGTTTTTTCCGGGGCGTTTTTCTTTGGAAAGAAGTTCCCCGCAGCTCGAGAGGAATGTCATCACAGAGAAGTAGTCGAACGGATTATAGAATTCCTGGAGATAGAGGCGTACAGAAATACTTTCGTTTCGGCGCTACCATACGGAATTCGAAAGCTGGTGGAACTTGGTAGGGCACTGGCTATGGAGCCGACACTCTTGCTCTTGGATGAACCTACGGCTGGAATGAATCAGGAAGAGAAACGGGACATGATGTTCTGGATCCGTGATATTCGTGATGACTTCAAAATTACGATTGTCATGGTAGAGCATGACATGAACCTGGTTATGGATATTTCCGATGAAGTAATGGCCCTGAATTTTGGAGTAAAGTTGGTCCAGGGAACCCCTGAGGAAGTGCGAAACGACCATCAGGTGCTTGAAGCCTACCTTGGCCAGGATTGATCAACTTACGTTAGCTCTAGACAATCTCAATTATACAAAGACCGACAGAAAAGCCGCAAACATGCTGGAAACCAGGAATATAGAAATCTATTATGGAAAGATTATGGTGGTTCGGGGCCTGTCCCTGAAGGTGGAAAGGGGCGAAATTAGGGCCATCCTGGGCGCAAACGGCGCAGGTAAAAGCACCACTCTTAAAACCATTATGGGGTACATCGAGGATCAGCCGGAAAAGGGTTCAATCTGGTTCGAAGAAAAACGTATCGATGGAATGAAAACCGAAAAAATTGTCCCCATGGGAATAGCTTATGTCCCCGAAGGAAGAGAAGTATTTCCTGAACTAAGCGTCAGGGAAAATCTTATGATGGGGGCTTATACTCGTAAGGACAAAGACATAGACACTGATTTGGCAAGGGTTTTTGGATATTTCTCGGTTTTGAAAGACCGCCTCAAACAGTTGGCCGGAACTCTCTCAGGTGGTGAGCAGCAGATGCTTGCGATTGCCCGTGCCCTGATGTCGCGGCCCAAGTTAATGATATTGGACGAGCCTTCCTTAGGTCTGTCTCCTTTACTTGTTTCTGAAATATTTGAAATCATAAAATCGATCAACCGTGAAGGCACAACAATTTTATTGGTCGAACAAAACGCCCGTAAAGCCCTTGGAATAGCGGACCACGCTTTCATAATGGAATCAGGAAGAATAGTTTTAGAAGGTCCCCCCGGAAAACTGATCGAAAACGAAGATGTTCAAGAATTTTATCTCGGTGTCAAGCAAGAAACATCTGTAAAAGGTTTCCAGCGTTATAAGCGTAAAAAGAGATGGCGCTAACAGTCTAGAAAATTTATAGATAGAGTCATTAGTATGCAAGACAATGATTTGACAGTCCCGGAAATGTTTGTGCTCAGAGCTACGAAAGCGCCTGAGAAGGTCGCTCTGCGTTACAAATATTTGGGGATATGGAGAGACATAACATGGTCTGATTATTTGCAAAATGTCAGACGGATCTGTTTAGGCTTGGTTTCACTGGGACTAGAAAAAGGGGATCGTGTAGCTGTAATCGGTGAAAACAGACCCGAATGGCTTTACTCGGACATTGCTACCATGGCTGCACGTGGGGTTACGGTAGGGGTTTATACTACCAGCTCGACGAGCCAGTGTGAATACGTTGTTGAACATTCAGGAGCCAAGTTTTACATAGGCGAAGACGAAGAACAATTGGATAAGGCTCTTGAATTCAGAAAAAATACCCCTGAGCTGAAAAAAATAATTATTATGGATTCGAAAGGCCTAACCCGCTTCTCAGATCCTATGGTTATGACTTTCAGCGATTTGCTGAAATTGGGAGAGTCTGTCGAGGAAAAGAATCCAAATTTGTTTGACCAATTGATTGGTAAGGCAACCCTGGATGATTTAGCGCTAGTCATTTATACATCAGGTACCACTGGCCCCCCCAAAGGCGCAATGCTCTCACATAGAAACGTTTCCTGGACCACCAGATCGATCGGCGCGGCAATACCAATCTTTGAATACGATGAACTATTGTCTTTCCTTCCTTTGAGCCATATAGCCGAGAGAATGTTCAGTGTTTTCCTACCGATTCGATTTGGATATACCGTTAATTTTGTTGAAAGCACCGACACGATTCAGGCTAATTTTCAGGAAATCTCGCCTACTGTTATTTTTGCAGTGCCCAGAATTTGGGAGAAATACTATTCAACCATCAGAATCAAGATGGCCAATGCTACATGGTTCAAGAAAATGGCGTATGGCATCGCCGAAAAAATAAGCCTCCAATATGGAAAGAGAAGGTTCCAACCAGGTGGCGCCCCATTGTATTTGAAAGCCCTTCGTTCAATAGTGAATGCTCTGATTTTCTATAAGCTTAGGGAACGTCTGGGGTTTGAGAGGGTTCGTCTTGCCGTGTCGGGGGCGGCTCCTATTTCTCCTAATGTATTGAAATATTTTCATGGAATAGGTGTTTCCTTGAGGGAGGTTTACGGTCAAACTGAAGGATCAGGGCCGACCTGCATACATCAGGGCGACAATATCGAACTTGGGAATGTTGGGCCACCCCTGCCGGGTGTGGAAGTAAAAATCGCTTATGACGGAGAAATACTGGTCAAAGGTGGCAACGTTTTCATGGGATATTATAAGAATCCCAAAGCGACTCTCGAAACATTAGTCGATGGATGGTTGTGCTCCGGTGATGTGGGAGAACTGGACAACAAGGGTTTTCTTAAGATCACTGACAGGAAAAAAGATCTCATTATTACGGCGGGCGGAAAAAACATTGCACCTCAGAATATCGAAAACCAGTTGAAGTTTAGTCCGTATATCAATGACGCTATTGTAATCGGCGATCGTCTAAAGTTTTTGTCCGCCTTGATAGTTCTTGATGAAGAAAATGTGGTTCAGTTCGCTCAAGATCACAAAATTCCGTTTACAACTTACGAGAGTTTGACGAAAGCCCCTGACATAATTGAGCTTATAGATCATGAGATTCAGGAAGTTAACAAAACGCTCTCTCATGTTGAAACTATCAAGAAATTTAGAATTGTCCCCAAAAAGCTATATGAAGAGGACGGAGAAGTCACGCCGACAATGAAGGTGAAACGGCGTCACGTAAACAAGAACTTTGGGGACCTAATTAAGGAAATGTATAAGGGCTAGAGGATTATTCTCCGAACTACCAACCGTCCATCAGTTGGCGGATAGCTTTTTTCTTACTGCTTCAAGGATAATTTGTTCCGTGATTCTCACCACATGTTCTAGTGAATAACGTTCTACCGCGGTTTCTCTTGCTCGTTGACTATTACGGAATTT
>JAPLJJ010000199.1 GCA_026388665.1 Deltaproteobacteria bacterium | reverse complement strand
GGAATAAATAACTGAGCCCCTATTGCGACAACGAACGGCGACATATAAAGAAAAATAACAGCGCGTGACGCATTAGTGAATCCCAGGCCCAAGTAGATCAGAAGGAACTCACCGGCAAAGAGAAGACCGGCCATGATTCCCCACCACAGGGTCCCATCCCGCTCGAACATCGATTCCCGGCGTACGAACACCCAGATTCCGATAAGGATGGTGGCGCCGATTGACCTGATACCAGATTGAAGAATTGGGGGCACGCCATGGTTGGCAACCTTGATCGCCACTTGCTGCAGGCCCCAACTGGCGCAAAGCACAACCAAGATCGTCATTGCGGTGAGGTCTAGAGTCTGTTTTTTGTCTGACAAATCATGAGCCATGTAAATCACCCGGTGAATCGCAAATCGGGATTAGATGTCTTCCTGAAGGACGTACATAAATAGATCCATGAAATCCTCGGCTTCTTTTCGGGTGAAGAGGGAACCTGAAGCCGCCAGAACAAGATTGAGCCTCTTCAGAAAGGAATAGACTATCAGTAGCAATGGTGTGCTCGTCAGGGGTTTGTAACCTGTTCCATATACTTCGCTTATTTGCGTCTCACCTACACAGGTAGGGTAAGAATCAAACGTTGGTTTCCCTTTCTTCATAACCGGCCATACAACCCCAAGGAGCGTTATTGCAATGGAGCATTTATGCTTCTGAGTTATTTTATGCACCATTTTGCGCCTCACCTTGAATGGCAAGACACTGGCGCATGCAATCATCCGGGCTACATTTTCATAAAGTCTCAGGTCCATCTGTTTCCGAAACTGCTTAATTCGGTTCGTTGACAGGGAACGAACAAGTTTCTTAGGGTCTTTTCTCTCATTTGAGTTGGACTCAAAAAAAAGGGCGCTCACGTTGTTCGAGTGGTCTAGGCTTACGTATCTCCCTCTTATGTTCATGGTCAAGGCCGTGGTAACCTTACCGGTTTCTACGTTTCGAAGCGTGTTCCATCTTTCGATCGCCAGATTGCTGGATGCGACCAAGATGTCTATAAAAGTTCCCCCGCTTTTTTGCGAAGACATGGTTAAGCGTGCTGTTTCTTCCACGGATAGCAGTCTCTTAATGTGATACTGTTTCTTATCCCCCGCCATCCCTGTCCCAACAGGCAGAGGGGGATTTGAAATTAAGGACGCAAGGGCCAACCGGCCACTGTGGATAATGTCCTCCCATTTGCGCCTCCTGACCTTCACGGTTCTTTTCCTGGAAGTGGACAGACCATGAGCCATCAGGCCTGGGAAATCATCCTTGATGCCTGTCAGTAACTCCCGATATTGCAAAAAAAACCGTCTACCAAACTCGGAGGCTGTAGCAGCATCGAAGGCCGCGTGGTGAATGATTGCCACTACGATACGATGGTCTTGGGAAACCCGTATTAAGTGAATTTCACCCGGCGGTTCCTTGAATAGATCCCAATCCCTATCCAGTCTCGGAGCTAGATGTTTCAACACAGCGTCAAGAATCGGGGTAGAGGCTTCGTGATCCTTCAAATCCGATATGCTTGTCGGAAACTCAACGTCCGGACATGGATGCCAGTACAGGTAGTGTCTACCGTTTTTCCTTGTCTCTTTGAGGCAACAGCGGAGTTGCGGAAAACCCTCCAGTGCCCCGATCACGGACGGTTTAAACGAGCTGTCGTCAAATGGGCCTTTGATCTCGATGGCAGTCAGAAAAATGTTCTTGGTATTATCGAAGCTGGCCAGAGCAATCATCTCTGAGTTTGGATCCAAAAACCTTGATGTTTCAATCATTTCCAGCCCTTTCATACGTCTCTAAATGGATCCTCGACTAGGACATCTTCAAGCAGGGTCACGAAGCGCTCAGTCTCGGTTCGGGTGAAATGCTTTGCTGATGCGATGATCTGAAGATTGAGCCTCTTGCGAAAAGTATATGCCCCAAGAATCAAGGGGCAGCGATATCCAAGTTTGTAAGGGATCATATGAAATTCGGTCAGGTTCAAACCACCAGCTTGCTTCAGATATGAGGGAACATCTTAATCACTCCAGCAACCCGGGATTTTCCAAAATTCTTCGTTTCGGCATAATTTGAGCCAGATTTTGAGCAAGATGCAGGTAGACCCCCTGCTTTTTCGGGGTATTCCCCGCTTTTTACGCTACTGCGGACGCACCTCTCCTGATGTAGCAGTATCGAAGGTTTCCAGCTAGCTCATCACGCCTGATCAATTGGACCAGACGCTTCATGTTGTAGACGAGGTTCATCATACCAATCTTGACCTTCGCTCGCGTCAAACCGATGGTGCGCACAATATGGCCACCCATTGCGTGTTGTGCGCCAAATACGTGTTCCACCCTTGCCCGAGTCTTCGACTTGATCCTATTTGACGCCTTTTGTTCGT
>JAPLJJ010000108.1 GCA_026388665.1 Deltaproteobacteria bacterium | reverse complement strand
TAATCGCGCGACTTTCGAATGATGGTAACCTGAAAATGGTTCTTACGAAAGTGGGGGAAATAAAAGATGCCGGCGAATTTCTTAAAACGTTGATGACAACTTTCAATTCACAGTAGAGGGTCACCGCAATGTCTAAAGCAAGAAACGTCTCGACCGCTGTCATAATAATTGTCCTAGCTCGGATGTTAGATTTCTCAACATGTTTGGGAAGTTCGGTTCCCGCCGATTCGTCAATTTATGATCCTGGAAAACTTAAACCCGTAGATAGTTCCGTTAGTTTAAAAGTCGGGGACGTCGCCCCTGACTTCACACTACCAGCCGTGTCCGGTGGCGCCATTTCGCTGAATCAATTCCGAAATAAGAAAAATGTAGTATTGTCATTTGTTCCTGCCGCATGGACCCCTGTTTGCTCTCAGCAGTGGCCTGGATACAACATTGCCAAGGATATTTTCGAGAAAAATGACACTGTCTTGATCGGTATTTCTGTAGACAACATTCCGACCCTTCACGCTTGGACTCAGGAGATGGGGCATTTGTGGTTTCCTGTTGTTTCAGATTTTTGGCCTCACGGAGCGGTGGCACAGAAGTTTGGAGTTCTTAGATCATCTAACGGGGTATCGGAGCGAGCGCTCTTTGTGATCGACAAGAACGGGGTTATTACCTACATTGACATTCACGATATAAACACAATGCCGAAGCTGGAAAATTTGATAAAGGAACTCGAGAAATTGCAAAAAACTGATGTCAAGAAATGACGGGAGGCATTGAACCCATTCAGGCCTTTTTTTTCAAAAGTAAATTATTGCGAGTATCGATGCAGGGTTTATCAAAATGTAAATAAAGGTTTCACAGGTTTAGCCTCAAAATATTTCAATTTTCAGGTGGTACGGAATTATGGCTGTGCCTAAGGATGGATTCATATTTGTTAGGATTTTGTCCTTTGTTTTAACTGGTATTCTATTTTCTTCCTCGTTAGCTGTCGCAGAAGAAGAGGCGATCAGTGACTTAACACAGGATTGTATCGCTTGCCACAGCTCTGTAACCCCAACAATCGTTGCTGATTGGCGACGCAGCAGTCACGCAAGAACTAGCCCAATGAAGGCCTTGGAGCGTCCGGAACTTGAAAGACGCGTGTCAGCCATAACTGTCCCTGATCAGGTCAAGAACATAGTTGTTGGTTGCGCCGAATGCCATCTGATCAATTCACAGTTTCATACTGACACATTTGATCACAATGATCAAAAGGTACATTTGACTGTTACTCCAAGAGACTGCGCAGTGTGTCATCCTGTTGAAGAATCCCAGTTCCAGAAAAATATCATGGCGTTCGCTCACACGAACCTTTCAAAAAACCCTGTTTATCAAACCCTTATGAAGACAGTTAATGGAACCCAGGAGCTTGCGAAGAAGGGCACAATTGTTCAGGATCCTGATCAAAACACCAATTCTGAATCGTGCTATTCGTGTCATGGAACAGAATTGAAAGTGACAAACCGGAAAACTAGATCTACCGATTACGGGGATATGGAATTCATTGAACTTTCAGGATGGCCTAATGACGGAGTTGGTCGTTTGAATCCCGATGGAAGTCGTGGATCGTGTTCTTCATGTCACTCACGTCGTCAGTTCGCGATTCAAATGGCCAGAAAACCATACACTTGTTCCCAGTGCCACAAAGGGCCTGATGTTCCAGGTTACGAAATATATTCCGTTAGCAAGCACGGAACTATGTTTTCATCCCTCAAAAAGGAGTGGAACTTCAAGGCTGTACCGTGGACGGTTGGGAAGGATTTCACAGCTCCTACTTGCGCGACATGTCATGTGAGTCTCATCGTAAATCCTGAAGGATCAGTGGTGGCTAATAGAACCCATCAGATGAACGATCGACTTCCCTGGCGAATTTTCGGACTAATCTATTCACATGCGCATCCAAAATCTCCCGACACTTCAATAATCAATAACGCCGACGGATTGCCTTTACCAACAACTTTCTTAGGGGTTCCCGCGTCAGATTATTTGATCGGTGCAGAAGAGCAAAAAACTCGAAAAGAAACCTTACAAAAAGTTTGTTTGTCCTGCCATACCCCTAGCTGGGTTGGTGGCCATTGGAGCCGGTTCGAGAACACTCTCAAGACATCTGATGACATGACGCTTA
>JAPLJJ010000143.1 GCA_026388665.1 Deltaproteobacteria bacterium | reverse complement strand
TCTCTGAACGCTTCAAAAGCAAGTTCACGAATTGACCCAGGATATGCACGGACAAATGAGCTTTGTCCCACCGCTATGACCCCTACCTTTGGCATCCAATCCTCCTCGTTCAGGAACCTTTAGTCACTTTTCATATCATTATTATGTTAACACACCAGCGCAGGTCGAGCAATCAAACGAGTAAATTTTTATTGGAAACGCTTGATCAAACGTCTCCTCTCTGTTAAATCTGAAAAAATAAGCAAAACATCTTTGCTTTCCAAATTTTTTATTTGTGGTCTGACATTTCCCATTCAGAAGGGAGAACTGTGAATGGCTATTAAGAAAATTGGCGTCATGGGCGCAGGACTTATGGGCGCAGGCATCGCTCAAGTTGCAGCTCAAAGCGGCTTCGAAGTAAATCTCATGGATGTTGAGGAAAGGTTCGTTCAAAAAGGTATAGCGATAATCGAAAAGAATTTGAAACGTCAGGTCGATAAAGGCGTTATTCAAGCGTCTCAGGTCGACCAAATTCGCGGTCGCATCACCACATGCCTTAGTCCGGCAGACTTGGTCAACGGCGTGGACATGACTATTGAAGCTGTAATAGAGAACCTTGACCTGAAGAAAAAGGTTTACAAGGAACTAGATTCTTTGGCTGCTCCTGGAGTGATCTTCGCTTCGAACACGTCTGCGTTGAGTATAACCGAGATGGGGAGTGTAACAAACCGACCGGACAAGTTTATCGGAATGCACTTTTTTAACCCGGTTCCAGCAATGAAACTCGTCGAGGTTATCAGAGGGTACGGCACATCGGATGAAACCGTCGCAGTAACAAAAGACGTCGCAAAGAAAATGGGGAAGACTGCGATCGAGGTTCTCGAAGCACCGGGATTCGTTGTCAACAGAATCCTTGTCCCAATGGTTACTGAAGCAATTTACGTGCTTCAAGAAGGATTGGCGACCGCAGCGGAAATCGACGAAGGAATGAAGCTGGGAGCCAACCATCCCATGGGGCCTTTGGCTCTAGCCGACTTGGTTGGGTTGGACACGCTGCTGAGCGTTCAACAACATCTCTATGAAGAATTTGCGGACCCAAAATACAGGCCCCCGGTGTTACTTAAGAAGATGGTGCGAGCGGGCCGACTCGGCCGAAAAAGCGGCAAAGGATTTTACGATTACTCATAATTAAGAAGAGTTATTCTTGGAGGAAGAAATGGGAGAAATGGAACGCTTCGGACTCACCGAAGAGGAACAGATGCTTCAGGACATGGTGAGGCGACTGGCGAAAGAGAAAGTCGCCCCAGCAGCGGAAGAACGCGACAAAAAAGGCGATTATCCTTACGACATGCTGGAACTGATGAGAGAAAACGGGTTGATGGGAGTCGACTTTCCAGAAGCTTACGCAGGAATGGAAGCCGGTATGCTGGCCCATTGTATTGTTGTCGAAGAGCTGGCCAAGGCTGACGCTTCCGTAGCGCTTATCCCATCAGTCCAGGAGCTTGGGAGTCTTCCGATCATCCTTGCGGGCAACCATGAACAGAAGGAAAAATATCTCACGCATCTTTCAACAGGTGAAACAACTGCCGCTTTTGGACTAACCGAGTCTAAGGGTGGTTCCGATGTCGCAGCCCTAAAGACCCGCGCAGTTAAAAAAGGTGATAAATACATCCTGAATGGTTCGAAAATGTGGATCACAAATGGTGGTGTCGCCGACACATTTAGTATTTACGCGGTTACGGATCCTGATGTTGCGCCTTACAAAGGGGCAAGTGTTTTTATCGTTGAAAAGGGCTGGCCCGGATTTTCAATTGGAAAGAAAGAAAGCAAGCTGGGAATCCGGTCCTCGGACACCAGAGAGTTAGTTTTTGAAGATGTTGAAGTGCCCGTGGAAAACCTTTTGGGTGATGAGGGTATGGGTTTCCATATCATGATGAAAACTCTTGACTTCAGTCGCCCGTCAGTAGCGGCTCAGGCGTTGGGAATCGCTACGGGAGCTTTCGAATACGCGACTCAATACGCCAAAGAAAGAGTCGCCTTCGGCAAACCGATTATTAAACACCAGGCCATTGCATTCAAACTCGCGGATATGGCCATGAAGACTACCGCGGCGCGAATGCTCCTGTGGAAGACATGTTCACTTCTGGATAAGGTCTCCAAAGACATGTCCAAGATTCCACCCGAAACTATCAGACACTCGTCCATGTCGAAGGCATTCTGCTCGGATGTGGCCATGTGGACCACGGTGGAAGCAGTCCAAGTCCTGGGAGGATTCGGTTACAGCACGGAATATCCGGTTGAACGTATGATGCGAGACGCGAAGATTACCCAGATTTATGAAGGCACTAACGAGATCCAACGCCTCGTTATCGCGGGCACACTCTGAGAGACCGTTTCGCCTAATTAATGGCGCCACGGAGCCAGAGCGGGGGTGCCTGAACGAAGATTCTACGGCTTTGCGTCACTCGTAGTGAAGGGACCCCTGCCCTGATATCTATTCTATTGAAAGGCTTAAGAAAATGAATGAGTCAGTGGATGGTTCCTGGAAAAAAACCAGTTGCGCTCTTTGCGCCCAGAATTGTGGGCTGGAAATCCTCGTCAACGAGAATAGAATAGTCAAGGTCCGAGGTGACAAAGCCAACCCCAGGAGTCAGGGTTATTGTTGCCGTAAGGGACTAAACATAGGCTTTTTCCAGCATCATAAGGACCGTCTCACCCATCCACTGAAACGGAACGGAAATAAATTTGAACGGATATCGTGGGATCAAGCAACCAACGAAATATCGAATAAGCTTAAACAAATCATAAACGACCATGGTCCTAAATCGTTGGCATACGTAGGCGGTGGCGGTCAGGGATGTCATTTTGAAGCCGCATTCGGTGTCAGATTGTTGAGGGGCCTTGGATCCAAATACCATTACAACGCCCTGGGGCAGGAATTGACGGGAATGTTCTGGGCGCATGGCCGTGCGTTCGGGAGACAGCATCTGATGGCGATACCTGATGAAAAGAACACGGACATGCTAGTCTCCATCGGCTGGAACGGCATGATGAGCCATCAAATGGCACAGGCACGTCGCCACTTGAAAAGGATATCGGATGATCCGGACAAACTCCTTGTGGTCATCGATCCTCGACGCACCGAAACCACCAGGATCGCTGATATTCACCTACCTGTCCGGCCCGGAACTGATGCGCTCTTGGTTCGGGCAATGATTGCCATCATTCTGCAGGAAGGTTGGCAGAATGATGAATACATTAAATCCAATGTCAGTGGACTGGACCTCATAAAACCATACTTCGAAAATTTTAACGCAAAAGCGGCTTTGGATGTCTGCTCCTTGGATTACTCACAAGTAAGAGAAGTTTGCAGGCTTTTCGCGACTAGACGATCCTCGTTACATTCCGATCTTGGAATCTTGATGAATAGACACAGCACGCTCACGTCATATCTGCTGGTTGTGCTCCTTACAGTTTGCGGCCGAATCGGCTCAGTTGGCGGCAATGTGTTTCCGGGAAGGCTGATGCCTTTGGGCGCTCATTCCGATGAACGGAATCCCAAGACATGGCGAACAGCGGTGACCGGTTTTCCAGCTATTATGGGGGTATTCCCGCCTAATGTGATGCCGGAAGAAATTGATTCCGATCATCCGGAAAGATTACGGGCTGTATTAGTTAGCGGATCGAATCCCTTGAGGTCATACGCGGACACCACGGCCTATGAAAGGGCATTCAAGAAGCTGGAGCTTCTTGTAACGATTGAAGTCGCGATGACTGAGACCGCTTCAATGTCTCATTATGTCTTACCCGCCAAATCCGCCTACGAAAAGTGGGATGGGACCTTTTTCACCTGGACGTATCCTGATGTTTTCTTTCAGATGCGACACCCTGCTATTGAAACCGCAGGAGAAGCTCTCGAAGAAAGTGAGATAATGACCAAACTGGCAGACAAGTTAGGTCTGCTGCCGGATTTACCGACTGAGTTATATGAAGCCGCAAAAAAAGACCGCATGACTTTCGGGCTGGCTTTAATGAATTACGTTCAAACCAATCCGTCAGTTGCGAACATGCTCCCATTTGTTGTCGCCAAGACACTGGGACCGGAGCTTGGATCTTTTAACCTGGCAGCCTTTTGGGGCATGCTACAGATAACCCCGGGCTCGTTTAGATCCGATGCGGCTAGAGCAGGCTTTGCCACTGGCCCACTTATGGGTGAGCAGATATTTCAAGCGATCATGAAAAGTCCTCAAGGGGTCATTGTCGGCAAGAGTGACACTGAGAAAGGATTAGCAGAACTTAGGACTGAGGACAAAAAGATCAATCTGTACGTACCGGAACTGGAACCATACCTCAATCAAGTGACCCCGGAAGCGGAGGCCTTAGCGCTTGAAGTTTGCACGGATTACCCGTTCACACTGATGGCAGGGAAACACTTTGACCACAATGCGAACACCTTGATGAGAGACCCTTCGTGGATTCCAGCAAATTCTAAACCCTGTGTCATGGAGATTAGCCCACGAGACGCTGAGAAGCTTGGGATAGTAGACGGACAGAAGGTGAGAGTCACCACTGAAGCGGGGAGCGTGGAGACCCAGGCTTCAATTGACGAAAACGCTATGAATGGTTTTGTAGTAGTACCTCACGGGTTTGGGCTGGTATACGACGGGAAACAATATGGCGTGAACGTCAATGTGTTGACTAAGAACACGAACCGGGACCCGATTGCAGCAACGCCTCTACACAGATTTCAGCGGTGTAGAATTGATACCATTTAGCCGCGAGTTGTATACGACTATTTGGATCAAATTCTGATAGTCGCGTGCTTCTATGGCAGAATAGTTAGAGGCCTAACGGTAAATCGATTTCGTAGCCCAGGGATTTGTATCCCCTGCAACGTCGTTGATACATCCTGGCCAACACGGGAACAGCCATGTCGGCATAGTCGTATATAATCACTTCTTTTTTCGTCTCGTGTAATCGGTGAAGACGTCCGGCGTACTGGGCAAGCGTTCCTCTCCATGATACCGGTAGAGTCAAGAATAGAGTGTCCAGCCTGGCATCGTCGAAACCTTCACCTAAATAGCGGCCGGTTGCAAGAATTACTCTTTCGTCGTTGTCTGAGATGAGGGCCATCTTTTCGAGAATGAGACGCCTTTGTCTCTTACCGGTGCCCCCTTTCATTACAATTACATTTTGGACATGAGAACTAAGTTGGTCTGCAAGACATTCCAAATGGTCCCTTCGTTCTGTCAACACAACTGGAGAACGACCGATCTCAAGTGTTTGCAAGACATCCTGAGTAATCATCTCGTTCCGCGCCTGGTCCAAGATCAATGCAGAGTAGAGTTCTTGAATTGACTGCGATTCTTTAACCGCAAGTGATTGGGGAAACCTAAAATTAGTGGCACGAGTGACAACCCTATGGTCAAAGGGTCTTATTGCGGCTTGTTTACGATGATCCACTCTATGTCTTATGGGTCCACAATTCATGAAAATTATCGGATGATGACCGTCTTTTCTGGTCACAGTGGCTGATAGACCAGTGACGTACTTGGCCTTACTTTGCCGGGCAACTATTTCGAAACTTCTGGCTGAGATATGGTGACATTCGTCTACAATCAAGTGTCCGTATTCCCCAACAATATCATCGACCGTCCCCTTTTTGCTTAGACTCTGAATTATCGCTACGTCGATCTGGCCCCTTGGAGTGCGTCTGCCACCGCCTATTTGTCCAATATCTTTGGCTTCAAGATTGAGAAACTCCTGTATTCGTGCGATCCACTGGTCGAGCAGTTGTCTCCGATGGACCAAAACGAGTGTGTTCACTCTTCTCTCGGCTATCAAGTAACATGCGACAACGGTTTTGCCGAAGGCGGTCGTCGCTGCGAGAACGCCCGTTTCATGACCAAGCATGTTTTCTACCGCATTCCGTTGGTCCATCGTGAGACTGCCCTTGAAACGAACGTTGATTCGATTACCCGAAAAGCGTTGGTCACTAATCCTAGGGCTTATGTTCAAAGACCGCAATAAGGCCAGCACTTCGTCTAGACACCCTCGGGGAATTCCAATATGCCCCGAGAAGCACTCACAACAGCTTATGACACGTGGCTTGTCGAACGTGGGGAAACGCATGGCCTGGGCTTTGTAGAACTCAGGGTTTTGAAAAGCCGCCAAACGAATTAAACGATTCTGCAGGGCTGGGGCAAGGTTGTCTTTATTCACGTAGATCTGGTTGCCCAACACAAGTTCAAGCTCTTCCGGTAATGGACCAGTGATCGGAATTGCTTTGGGCTGTCGTGAAGGAGGAGCTGTCCAGGGTTCATCGTCATCATCGTCGGTGACCACCATGCGTACGCCAACTACGCGGCCGCTCCGATTGGCGTCCCCGACGAGCATCTCAACCTCTGGTCGTTTCATGCGGCGGATGGCAGAAAGAAAAGCCCACTGGTCAGGATGAGGGTTAAACTCTGGGTCTATAAAAAGGCTGTTTCCTGATTTTCTTGGCTTTCCCTGGAGCGGGAGAGCAATAAGATTTCCAAAACCTCCTTTGGGCATCGTGTCTTGGCTCGGGAAAAAACGGTCATAAGAGTCCAGACCTATTTCCGGGCGAAGTTCCATGGTTTCTGTAAGCATAAATGATCCGAGCTGTCGAGCAAGCATCGCAGGAATAGGCTCTATGAAAAAAATCCATATGTGGCCTCCGTTTCCAGAACGGGATCGTTCAAGGACAGCCGGCACATCATAAGACTTACATGTCCCCAGGAAAGCGGTCGCGTCCTCCTTCCATGTGGCTTTGTCGAAATCGGCCGCAATGAACCAACAACTCTCATCTTGTAATAGAGGGTAGACCCCTATCGTGAAGTCACGTTGAGATCTCTCATCTGGATCATGACCGAGGAGGTGTTTTCTAATAACACCCTCGGTAACGGAGATGAACTCGCGATAATTGCAGGAGTTACACTGAGCCCTGGGTTTTTTGCACCGACCTTTTATCCATTCATTTCGGCAAACCGGTTGGTAGCCGCTCTTGCCTGTGCGTTTACTTTCGAACCGCTTCGGATAGACATCCCGTCTGCCTCTGAAAATGTCCATAAACAGCGTAACCTTGGATTCCGAGGGTGACTCATTCGTAACGCAGTCCGGAACCTTATCGGAATCCGAAATAACATCTGGAACCAGCAAGACCCTTTTCTGTTGTTTGAGTTGCCGGATATCTTCAAGAAGAGCTATTTTCTTGGACTCCAAGCGAGCCAATTCTTCTTCTGCTTGTGAAACTAATTCGTCGATTTCCTGTAGATTCTTTGGCATAACTTAACACTCTAAAGGGCTTGTAACTCCTGTCTTCGCCATTTCACTGTGGAGCAAATCGATAAAAACTCACCCCAAAAAAAGAAATTGCAGAGGTTGTCAAGATAAGTAGCCTTAGCATATCAGATACAAAAGCTTAGAAAGGACAAAATTTTTGGGGCGAGCCCTCCTGAAGATGTGTCTAATCCAGTAATAAAGGAATTCACCAGCAACTCACAGTTACAGAGTCTCCACCCTATCCTTCATTCTTAGAACAAGACTGGAAACGAAAGACACTTTGTGTAATACTCGTGTTGCTGGTTGGTCATGAGTTTGTTTCTCATGAAATCATGACAACACTTTGATATAGCTAAACTAGCCAGATGAGGGGATAACATATTGAAGACCTATTCACAGGAGGAAATCGACCGTTTAATTTCTTGTCCCAAGGTCATAACTGAACCGCCACGGAAAGAGATGAAACCAGAACGAGGCAGCCAGCGCAACAACATGTTACTTCGATCAACAGACGGCGTAACAGAATTTTCGGTATTTATGAGAGTCAACGACGACTTCAGAGAGAATTTCTCGATTGGATTAATTTATCATCCAAGGGATGAACGTGGCGCTTTACACTTGCTGCGCTGCAATGGACCGCACGGGGATTTTATTGGGAGTTACAGACATTCTGTTTCTCATTTTCGCTATCACTTTCATCGGGCAAAAGCCGAAAATATTGTGTTAGGATTGCGTCCGGAATTCGGAGGCGAAGTCACCGAAGGATATGGATGTTATAAAGACGCCCTTTCTTTTTTTCTGAGGGAAATAAACCTTATTAACGCAGGGGAATATTTCCCGGAACTTAGTCAGCCGGGGCTTGATCTAAACTTAGTGGAACAGGAGCGTGAGCCATGAACTACCTTGATCTGCTCAAAGAACAGTTCAACAGCCAAGTCTTGTTTCGGGAGAGACGCCCCGGAATAATACAACTAATTGCTCCTCTGTATCATGAAGACGGAGATATGGTTGATATCTTTCTGGAAACCATTAATGGAGATCAGGAGAAGATAAGAGTCTGCGACCACGGTATGACTCTTATGAGGCTATCATATAATTTTGATCTGGATACCCCAAACAAGGAACGAATTTTTCAGAGAATCCTCTCGGAAAAT
>JAPLJJ010000041.1 GCA_026388665.1 Deltaproteobacteria bacterium | reverse complement strand
TCTCATACCGGTTTAACCGACGCACATGGGATTCACAGTTGTTCAATCGTACCGTTACAGCATGCCTTACAACTTCCACAGTAACATTTGCGGAGCTAAGGGCATGATCCATCTCGCAATTAATGTGGATTGACCGTTATGCTTGGTATGCGTAGTCCTATTTCCTTAAAAAGTTGAGAGCGCCCCGAAAATCACCGATCAGGGACTTTGTCTTACCATCTCTCTCTTGCCAGACCTTGAGAATATGTTTATCAAGTCGGACCTTTTTTTCGTTTTTCTCGCATTCTTTTTTGAATATATCCTTGAAGTTCTTACTGATCATATCCTTTTTACGACGACCTACCCGATTCAAAAAGTCAACGATAAGGCTGGCTTCAGCAGCATCTATAAGAAAAATGCACGTACGGTGATCAATTTCATTTAATTCATTATTGAAAAACTCATCTAGGTCATCCAAGCTCATACCTAAGAATCTGGGCTCGGTCGATCCACGACCGTTCAGTAAGTCTTGCTAATGGTTTGAGCAGTTGAACCCAATTTTGAGCGCAAGCAGTCTGTTAATGTCGCCTGTTTGTCTTGTTTGGATTATAGTAGGTATTGCGCTCAAGCAAAAGCATCTATCCCTTTTTGATTATATCAGGATGTTTGGTTGGCAACGGGATGGTGGTTGCCGTTTTTCATCGCCATTTAGACAGAAAAGAATACACGTTCTAGCGTTAGGCTGGGCTTCCTCCCTTGATTAGGCCACATATTGGGCGTATATTAGAGGTATACTCCCAGGAGGCGCGAATCACCATGCCTAAAAAAAAGATCAATGTTACTTTGGATCAAGACCTTATTGAATATGCGAAGATTTACGCTACAAGACAGAGAACAACAGTTTCGGAAATCTTCACACAGTTCATTTTGAATCTTAAGCGGATCAATGAAGACGATCCTATGAAAATTTTCCTCGACGACCCAGGATTTAGAGATAGCCTTATGGAGACCATGAACAAGATTCAATCAGGAGCAACGAAATGGTCCACTTACGATGAGGTTTTCTGATGGTCGCCTTGTTCAGCGACGACTTCGTTAAATCGCTAAAAAAACATGCGGCTTTGAAGAACTCAGTCCGCAAGAAAGTGGACATGATTCTTGCTAATCCGATTGCAATCGGCGAACCATTGAAGGCAAATTTCCGTGGATATTACAGCGCTCCGGTGAAGAAAAAATTTGTCATCATTTACCTCTATTGTCTGATTTGCAGACGAAAAGGGGATGATCAGATTGTTCGTTGTCATGATTGTTCAAATTGCGGTGACGAAACGATTAAATTCGTAGACCTTGGCCCCCATGACCACGTCTACGAAAAGCCTTAGAATTGGAGATAATATAAGTAGCCCATGGTCAACTTAACGACATCTTCCAGAAACTCTTTCGTGTACGTGCCGTAAGTAATGTTTACCTTTGCCATTCTGACACCTCTGTCTTGTCTTTTATCTAGACATCGGTGTTTCTTTTTTTCAACTTAGCCCAATTGTTAAAAACGGCTCCGTGGTGGATCCCATGTTTTTTTGGCCGGGAATTGGAAATAAAAATTCCTGGTGATTACAAAAATTTTATGGCCAGCGGTGGAGATGACGACGAAGGCCACAGAGGGGGAAATGGCGTCGGAACTTTCAAAAAGGACTGAATCACGGCTGGCAAGGCTGCAAAATTTTTGAGAAGGCTGAAATGATTTTCCAATTCAAGACATATATAGCAAATCTTGAATTTGATTTTCTTAGAGTAGGCGCAGTAATTCGACATCCATTGTCTTCTCGACTGAAGTGCATTAAGATCGTTTAGAGGCTGAGTCAGTAGTGTCCCAACGTTTAAGTAAATAGAATCAACTGGTTATCGTTCTCGTCCGGTTCACTTTTGTAGTCCGGTTGTGCAAGTAGCTGAAAAAGCAGCGTTCTCTCGAAAGCGGAGACGCTGAGGACCTGTAAAATTGTGTAGAGGCTGGCCCGAATATTTAGCCGCTTTTTCATGATGGCTACGAGCACGTATACTGAGACAGCGATCCATATTTGAGTCTTGACTGCATTTTCCGAAGTGCCGAAGAAGGTCTTGATTCGCAGGTTCTGTTTGATCCACCTGAAGAACAGCTCTACCTGCCAACGACAGCGGTACAGCATGGAGACAGTCAAGGCCGGTAGTGCGAAGTTGTTGGTCACAAATATCAGAGTTTTTTCGGCCTCCGCATCGTAGTATTTCACCCGGCGCAGCTTCTCCGGGTAGTCCCTGGCCGACTTTGGAACGGTCAGCAGCACGGACTGATCGCAGATCAGGCCGGTACTCCGATCCACTGGATGAGAGTAGACCCGTCGGCATCTCATGTTGGACTTGGCCCTGGTAATGAAAAAGGCCGAGGCTTGGGACAAAGCATACAACCTGGCATAGTCCAGGTAACCCCGGTCCATGATGTAGAAGGAGCCGGCTTCCACGGGAATGATATCCAGAGTGTTGACCTCGTGGAGCTTCCCGTTGGAGATGTGGATGAAGGACGGGATATTGCCGCGTAAATCTAATAGGGTATGGAGCTTGATCGCTCCTTTCGTCTTCCGGAAGTGCGCCCAAGGGAACACGGACAGGCACAAGTCGATAGTTGTGGCGTCCAAAGCGTAGACGGTCTCGTTCAGATCGTTGAGAAACGCCTCCTTGCCGTAAAGTTTCCGGGCGGTGACAATCAGGGAGAGCGCCAAATCTGCATAGATCCGCCAGTCTCGGACCTTGTTTGCATTGGCCAACGTGTTGCGCGAAACTGGCCCCCTGATCCCCATGTGGTAGAGTTTGCCCTGCTGCGCCCGAAGGCAGGCTTCGATATCCCGCAAGCTCTCTCTGTAAGTGATCTGGGCAAATGCCATGCAGTAATATTGATCGAGGCAGGTGAACTCCTTGACCTTGTAGTCGCCATGGTAACGATCTACGCATTGGTGAAAGATGTGGAGTGGAAGAAATTCCATCACTTGAGAGAAAACGACTTTTCCGGAATACACTGACAACCTCCCAGGAAAGTTTTCCCCAAGGATGGCAGTTTGGTCGGAAAGATTTCAAGTCGTTAAATACCATTTGGTTGCTTTTCTCACATCTAGTCAATACGTTAAAGACATAACCTGTGTCAACGTTGGGACACTATTGATTATGCGTCTAGAAGCCTGAAAATGCTTGATGCGGTAATATTGGCTGCGGGACTGTCCAGGAGAATGGGCACTGACAAGACTGCCCTTGAGATATCGGGCAAGACTATTTTGACCCGAATAGTGGTTGAGACGCTTAAGG
>JAPLJJ010000156.1 GCA_026388665.1 Deltaproteobacteria bacterium | reverse complement strand
TATGCGCCTCACACATGCGTCTTAACGTGCCCGGTCCCATATCTAACAGCGCTTTAGTCTTTGCCGTTTGAATAAATAACCCCGAGGAATTTCTTTCAAAGGACGGGGTCGCTGTCCCGCTTCCCAAAATAGTTATTTGCATTAATTGACCTCGATTCCTTTCCCCGGTCGGAAGGTTAACGTTTTAGTCATGAGCCGCTAGTTGAACATGGCATTGAACTTGCTCCCTCGTAGCTCAATTATCCATCACATCCTATGCTGTAGGAAATATGTGCAAAGCTCAGGGCGTCCCCATGTCCCCTCTCAAAACGCTGCCCCCCGGGGCTTTATTTTCTTTACCATTAGATCACTCCCTGATTGATTCGGTCAAACACGAATTATCTTATTGATGGAGATAGACGCGTTTATCTTCTTGAAAAACAAAACTATGGTATATGTTCCATAGAAATGATTCCATAGTTTGATGATTTGAATGGAGTGATCTTAGCTTGTTATCAAATAATAAAAATGGCTCCGTAGGTCGGAAACTCTTTTATATCCCAATAGTTCACACCGAAACCGACATGGGCGCTTTAAGCGAATCCGTCAAGAAAGCGTCTTTGCAAAAGATGGGGCTGCAAGATTGGAAAAGGAAAAAACAAATTATAGGGCGCTTCTGGAACGACATCGAAAAGGCTATCAACAATTTGAATCTCCCATACTCGAGGACAAAAATCTACCAGGATGGGTTACCTGTTTGTGAAGGCGGAAAAGAACTGGAGATTGTGAACCAACTCGCCTCTACAGGAAGCCGTAATCATGAACTATTAGACAAGTTGATCCGAAAGGGCGCTACTCTAATGGGATCGGAATCCCCCGATCTACTGGTAATGGAATACAATCTTGCTATGAACACGTTTAACAACCCCACATCTTCGCTTAAGGGAGAAGATATGAAAATTCAGAGCGCAGAGATCCTGAAAAAAAGAGATGAGTTCATAGCGAAAAGGATTAACGACACTCTGAAAGACGGGGAAGTCGGGGTGCTTTTGATCGGACTGTTACACAATGTTGTTCCATTGCTGGATGTTGACATAGAAGTTGTGACTCCGATTGCCCCTAACACTGCTTCGTAATTGTTTGCGGGATCCGAAAACTATTTCATGGAGAGTAACCAGATGGGCCCCATTGAAGCCAGAGTCCTCATTGTAGATGACGAAAAAGATTTTTGCGACATCCTGTTCCGAGTTATCAAGACGGCGGGTTTTACGGCTCTTGTAGCTCATGATGGAGTGATGGCACTGGATATGATCCGGCAAGGTCTTCCTGACATTGTGCTGCTGGACATGAAAATGCCTGAAATGGACGGGATGGAGATCCTGAAAAGGGCCAAAAAGCTGAATCCGAATTTACCGATCATTATGATCACGGCCTATTCCGGAGTTCACGATGCGGTAGAGGCTATCAAACACGGAGCTTATGACTATTTGCCCAAACCATTGAACAACAATGCGCTCATACAAAAGATCAGGTCAGTGATTTCAGAGAGGGGTGTTTCAACCAAGAAGAAAGCGCCGAAGGGCGCGCCCGCCCTATTTCTAGATGACCTCAAAAAACTTATGGGCCCAAGCGCGGCTATTAATCACGTGATTTCGAACTTGAAACTTGTTGCGGGCTCCAATTTTTCAGTTGTGATCCAGGGTGAAACAGGCTCCGGGAAAGAATTGGTTGCGCAGGCCATCCATAGCTTTAGCTCACGCTCAGGCAAGCCCATGGTTCCGGTTGATTGCGGCGCCATACCTGAAACGCTTTTTGAATCAGAGTTTTTCGGGCATGAGAAGGGTTCATTCACGGGGGCCGTAGCTGAGAGAGTCGGAAAGTTTGAAATGGCTAAAGGAGGGAGCTTATTTCTCGATGAAATCTCGAACATGCCCTTAAGCTGTCAGGCAAAGCTTCTTCGATCGATCCAGGAGAGGACCTTCTTTAGAGTGGGAGGCCGACACTCGATACTCGT
>JAPLJJ010000171.1 GCA_026388665.1 Deltaproteobacteria bacterium | reverse complement strand
CAAACGTGAATTGTTCATCGCAGAGAGAGACGGTAAGCTAATCGGAAGGATCGCTGCCATAGTCGATGAAAATTATAACGAATACCATAAAGAAAAAATGGGGACCTGGGGGTTTTTTGAATGTTTTAATGACCATGAAGCTGCTAAGCGTTTATTCAATGCCGCCGAAGAATGGGTACGATTACAGGGAATGGAATTCATTCGAGGTCCTCTTAATCCTTCTACAAACTATGAAGTTGGTTTACTGATTGAGGGATTTGAACATTTTCCAACAATCATGATGCCGTGGAATTATTCATACTACCGAGATCTTATTGAAAATTCGGGGTACATTAAAGAAAAAGACTTGTTCACTTTTAGGATCCATCAGACAGATCCCATCGGGGAGCGGGTTCAGAGGCTTGGGCTAAGGGCCCTTAACAAAGGACATGTGAGCATTCGAAATATTTCCAGAAAAAGCTATGAATCTGACATTTGGCTGTTGGCAAAATTGTATAATGAGGCGTGGGCCGATAATTGGGGGTTCGCGCCTATGAGCGATCACGAAATCCATGAGATGGCAAGAAACTTGAGACGGATTTTAGAAGAGAACCTAGTGTTTTTTCTTCTGTATGACGGAGAGCCCGCCGGGGTTGTGATGGTTCTACCTGATATGAATCCTTTACTGAAACAGGCTAATGGACGCATGGGGCTTTTTACTGGGATCAAGTTCTTACTCAGGCGTAGGTTCACAGTGGGTTTGCGCGCAGCCATGGTTGGACTAAAGACGGATTTCAAAAGGCTAGGAGCGCCACTTGTCATGTTTCGACATCTGAACAATCTTTTTCGTGGTCACAAACAAATCCAATTTATGGAAGGCGGATGGACGCTGGAAAATAATAAGGATATCAATAAGCTTCTAGTTGAGATGGGCGCTAAAAAGTACAGCGTTTACCGGATATTTCGGAAATCCTTGGTCTAGATAACCCCTCTACTGCCTGACAAGTGGTTTCATGCGCTTATCAAGAGTTAGAACAAGATTGTCGAACAAAGATTCAAATCTAGTTCACGTTGACTAAAATGAATAGGGTATGTAATTTTTCGATCACCTGTTTTTAATGGAGCGTATGTCTGAGTGAAGATCTTATTAATAAACCCAAAATTCCCTCCTTCTTATTGGAGTTTCCCTGAACAAATCAAATTCTCTGATGCAAAAACATTATTGCCCCCCCTGGGATTGCTCACAGTCGCGGCCCTATTGCCTCAAGACTGGGGCATTCGTCTTGTGGACCTTGCGGCCCAACCCAAGTCCGACCTGGATTGGGATTGGCCCGATCTGGTCATGATCTCGGGTATGCTCATCCAAAGAAACGAACTCCTTGATCTAGTTCGAGAAGCCAAAAACCGAGGCAAGACTGTTGTAGTCGGGGGACCATACTCAACTTCAGTTCCTGATGAGCCACTTGCGGCGGGATGTGATTTCCTCGTAAGAGGAGAAGCTGAAAACACCATATCTTTGTTGTTGGAAAGCCTAGAGGGAGGACAAGCAGGAGGGGTCATAGAAAACCCTGAAAAGCCAGACTTGACTAGATCTCCTGTCCCTCGCTTTGATTTGCTCAATCTCAGGAATTACACAACTCTAGGAATCCAAACATCAAGAGGGTGTCCTTTTGACTGTGAATTTTGTGACATCATAAATCTATATGGTTCAAAACCAAGGTACAAGACATCGACGCAGGTTGTTAACGAGCTTGAGACCATCTACAAACTTGGATGGAGAGATGGAGTTTTTATTTGTGACGATAATTTTATCGGAAGCAAAAAGCACGCGAAGGCCCTTCTAAAAGACATGAACACCTGGATGAAGGCTAATTCGAGCCCTTTCAGCTTCTTTACGCAGGCGTCAATAAATTTGGGACAGGACTTGGAACTTATCGATCTTATGACGGAACCGAATTTTTCAACTGTATTCATAGGCTTGGAGTCTCCTGATGAAGACGTCTTAGCGATTGCCAACAAGTTTCAGAATATTCGTAACCCTCTCCTGGAATCAGTGAAGAATATAAACAGGAATGGCATTACCGTTTTGGGAAGTTTCATCATCGGCTTTGATGGAGAAAAGCCGGGCGCAGGAAAGCGAATCGCCTCATTTATGGATGCCACGAATATTCCCATAGCAATGTTTAATAAACTTCAAGCTACACCAAATACGAAGTTGTGGGACAGACTGAAAAGCGAGGGGCGGCTAAGAGAAAATGTAGGAAGTGGAGATTCTTTGGGTGGAGACTTGAATTTTGTCCCATTGAGATCGGAATTCGAAATTCAAAGGGAGTTCATGTACTTGTGGGACCATGTTTACGACCCGTCGAACTTTCTCAAACGGACCTATAACTACTACCTCACGATGCGGCCAACCAGAAAAGCCATGGCTAAACAGCAGGGTCTCGTAATCCCCCTTGGGCAATCACAGGAACGTCCTCCGCTGCGAAGAGTTGTCTTCGATCTCAATAAGTTGATACGATTGTCTTGGCGCCAGGGAGTAGTGTCAAAAGCTCGGTTCCAATATTGGAAACAATTCTTCGGGATTCTCCGGAAGAACCCGAGTCGGTTCATCCAGTATCTTACTACGTGCGCTATGGGGGAAGATATGTATGAAATACGGAGAAAGTTTCTGGCTGAAATTGATTTACGAGAAAACAAATTCAGCCAATAGTTGTTTTCTACAGATGTTTATTAGCAGCGATGCGTTTTGATTTAAGGGGACCGGGACACGTCTTAATGAAGCTTGTTTTGGGGTCAGCAAAAACTATTTTGGTAAATTAGGCAAATTGGCTTGACACTGGGGTTCATTTTGTTAGACTAAAAGGATGCCGCGGGGTGGAGCAGCCAGGTAGCTCGTTGGGCTCATAACCCAAAGGTCGGAGGTTCAAATCCTCCCCCCGCTACCAGGAACCATAAGAAAAGCTCCAAATCACATCCTCCCAAAATTCCCATAAAATCTTAGAAATCTCTACCCCTCCAAAAACTTGTTTACTGACAATTAATTAAGGTCTATCATTCACTAGAATCAGTATTTAATGCCAATTTCCGGAACCTTGGCCCAAGTTTCTTGACTTCTAAGCGAAGGTCTTGAACTGTTTGGCATTGGATTTGCTTGTAGCAAACAGTGGTTTCCCATGATGGGGACACACAACAGCAAGCAGATTTTAAATATTGTCTATTTTACATCCCTGTTAGATGTTTCTTGGCGAGGAGGTAAAAACACCAATGTTGGTTAAAGATTGGATGAGCAAGAAGGTAATAACGGTTAATGTTAATGACTCAATGCAGCACGCGATAAATCTCTTGATGGAACATGACATAAGCATGATGCCGGTTCTCGAGGATGGCAAGCTGGTGGGGGTCGTTACGGATCGGGACTTGAAAAGAGCATCCCCTTCAGACGCCGTAATGCTGGATATTCAGAGGATTCTTTATCTGTTGTCAAAACTTGAAGTGGGGGCCATCATGAGCAGGTATCCCACAACCTTGTCTGCTGATCAGACTATGGAGGAAGCCGCTGAAATATTGCTTTACAATAAAATATCGGGTGCCCCGGTTTTAGACGCTTCCGGTGAAATCAAAGGAATTATTACCAAAAGCGACATCTTTAAGGCCATGATGTCATTGAGTGGCTTATCCCATCGAGGAGTCCAGTTTGGGTTCGTGTTGGAAGACCGACCTGGCTCAATTAAAGAGATCACCGATGTGATTCGAAGTTATGACGCGCGTCTTGTCAGTATTCTAAGCTCGTACGAATTGGCTCCTCAAGGGTATCGTAATGTTTATATAAGAGCATTCAATGTTGACAGAGAAAAACTGATAAGCTTAAAAGATGAACTCAAACAAAAAGCCAAAATGCTATATATGGTGGACCATCGAGATAACGTTAGGGAAATTTATTATTGAACCAAAACATTGAATAATATCCGGAGGAATCTATGAAGGAGCGAGTTCACTTGGCTCAGGGAGATATAACCAAGTTCCGGGTTGACGCTATCGTGAATGCGGCTAACAATAGTCTTCTCGGAGGTGGAGGGGTGGATGGCGCCATACATCGTGTGGCGGGTCCTAAATTGCTGGAAGAATGTCGGGGTTTGAATGGTTGTGAGACAGGAGACGCAAAAATAACCAAAGGGTATTTGTTGCCTGCTCGCTATGTCATACACACTGTAGGTCCGGTCTACCGGGGAGGTAATTCCGGAGAAGCGGATCTGCTGAAAAGCTGCTACCGAAGATGTTTCGAGGTTGCCGCAAAAAATGGCCTCAAGTCCATAGCATTTCCGTCCATTAGTACAGGAGCTTACGGATATCCAATTGTTCATGCCTGCGAGATAGCTCTACGGACTTCTCTGGAGCAGTTGAGAAGTTTCTCGGAGATCGGGAGTGTGATTTTTGTGACATTTTCAGGCAAGGATCTTTTGATTTATGCCAAACAGCTATCAGAGTTATGATAGTAGTTTAAGAGACGCAAGGGAACTATATCTAATTCCGGCTATTGTGGCCACAATTGAACACTAACAAATATCATCACGCCAAATACAGCAATCAGAGCCCCTGATATCTTGTTGAGAATCAAGATACCTTCGGTATCAAGTTTGCCGTGAAAAAAGCTGACTATTCCGCCAAGTATGACCCACCACAGGCACGATCCACTGAACACCCCAAGAATCAGCACTGCCGTCAAGTATGGTTCGCCTTGAACCACCACGACTCCGGCGGCTGCAAATATGGCTGCAAAGGATAAAATAGTGAGAGGATTCGTCAGAGTAAGAAATAGCGTCGAGACGTAATCTCCCAATAATCCGTCTTCCGTTCTTCTCGCGGCTTTCTCCCTGGGTTTTGAAAAGAAGATTTTACCTCCGAGGTAACAGAGGAATGCCCCTCCCAGCAATCTCAACACAAGAGAATGACTGACGAGAAAATTGGATAGCAGGGTCAATCCAAAACCGGCTATCGCGCCATAGATCGCGTCGGCCGTGGCAGCCCCGAGGCCTGAGACCAAACCGGATATTCTCCCTCGAGTTAAAGTCCGCCTTATAAGCAGAAGTCCGATTGGACCAACGGGAATTGCTAGAGAAAAGCCTATTACAAGGCCCTTAATAAAATAGTCTATGGTCATAAACTCATGCGTTCATGAACGTTGGCCCAAAAGAAAGATTTCACTTTTCGTAGAAGGCAAAAAAATCCTTGGCGTACCCCTGATCATAACGCTTCATAGTGTATTGCAACTGCTCCGGAGAAAGTCGGTCTCGCTTAATTATTTTGTTGTTCTCGTCCCGGAAATAGAAATTGCACACAATGTTGTGAATGTTTGCGTCACCATGAATTGCCCGTTTGCATCCCGCAAGGACCAGGGCTTTTGCCAAGTCTTTTGTGCTGACATGATGTCCCATGGCAAAAACCAGGTTCCCATCATCCCTAATCCCAAAAGCTGTTCTATTGGCCAGGAACCAATAGTCTTTGTTCATGGTGCTGGTACCCTCGTTGTCAATCAAGAAACCGCCAAGCCCTATCTCTGAATCAGCGACCTTGCCATTTTTCACAACCTGATTAACGACTTTGCCGTCTTTAACAATCAAATGACGTAATTGGCGAGCGTCTTTCACCATCGAGACAGGAATATCGTTGGTCCATTCCAACACATCGACAGAATCATCCTTGTATACAACAAGAGTAGCCATTCCCTGAACCATAGGATATAAGGCCTGGCCCCTGAATATTGCCCCGGCTCCTCGAGCGTGTTGCTGCATCCACATGGCGTTTGTAATGGCAACAATTCTTGAGAGAGACTCACGAGACCCTGTATCCGAAACTTGATATATCCCCGGCTCGGTTTGACCAATGAAGAGCCTGGTTTTAAGGCGACTCATATCGAATAGCGCCATGTAGACTACTGAATTCGGGAACTCAATACTTGGACGGTAAACTGTTTTAGAAATTAGGGGCTTCCCTTCAGTATTTGAAGGCGTGTCAGCACTGACCCAAACGCCCTCACCCTCTATTTTCGGGGACGAATATAGTGGGGGTATGTTTTCTAGAGACTCAACCTTGCCTGATAAAATGGTCGTTTGGGGTTTCTTGGGGCTTGTAACGCTCTGTTCAATTTCTTTGTTTACATCTTCGTCCTCTAATTTAGCGCTAACCTCGTTTCCGGGATTCTGTGGCGCACAGTTTAAAACCGCCTCCAACCAGTCTGGTATTGGCGTATAATCAGACAGGATCTTTTCCAGATCCTGATTCGTTTTCGGCAATAGAGCTTCACCGCTGCGTTCGGCAGACCCCTGAAAATCGTTTGCAAAAACCGTTGTTGATAAAAATATCCCAAGTAATAGAAGAAATGTTGGTTTTACAAAAATCAAGAGACGTTTACCCACCATTTCACTCCCTTCAGGTTAACTGCTAATTCGGTTATTTTATTATATCAAAAAGCTTCCAAGAACTCAATCGGCATGGTGAACCATGCCTGATTGATGGAATCAAGAATATGACTAAATTAAACTGTGTCAAGTAAATTTCGACAATCAGCCCTTAGTCTCAAGTTCTAACCCGGTAAATATCTTGAGCGATTTATTTGGCTCAATATTGAAAATCCAGGCCTATCGTGTTAGAGCGTTCCAGGAAAGACTCAATAAACAGACTCTGTTGCATGTCCCCGGAAATGTCTCAGTGAGCGGGTGAAAAAAGAATGTTTTTTGAATCAGAACAGACAGGACTTGACGGTTCAAATGTCTTGCATTGCACAAGTTCGAACCTGGTTGAAAATCCCGGTATTGAAAATGTCAATTTCATGGACTTGAGTCGGATTATCGAAATCATAAAGCCTACGCGGGTGAAAGGCCCATCATCCGGCCCTATTTCAGGAATCTCAATCGACACTCGCAAGCCGATGGGCGACAATCATATTTTTTGGTCCATAAAAGGCCCGCACTTTAATGGCGCGGACTTCGCTCTCGACGCTTTAAATGCCGGTGTTCGGGCTGCTGTGGTGAGCCGACAGGATCTCTTCGAGAAGGAATTACCGAAAAATACCACCCTAATAGAAATTCCTGAAACTTTAGACGCATTACAAAAACTAGCTGCTTTCCATCGTCGACAATTCGACATCCCTGTCATAGGAATTACCGGTAGCAACGGTAAGACGCTGGTCAAAGAAATGTTGGCGTCCATACTCTGTCTTGACCGAAAGACGTACAGATCCCCCTTATCTTACAATACTCAAATAGGAGCAGCCCTCGCGTTATTAGGAATTAGGCCGGAACATGAAATTGCAATAATTGAGGCGGGCATCAGTTTACCCGGAGAGATGGATAGACTGGAAAGGATGATTAAGCCTGATCATGGAATCCTGACCCTGATCAGCAAAGCCCACATTGGTGGACTGGGAAGTCTGGAAAATACTCTAGAACAGAAAATCAAGCTGTTTAAGAATCTGAAGCAGGATTCGTTCCTGGTACTGAATGCGGATGACTCTTTGAGTATGAGTTACTCTGCTCGAACAACTGCAAAAGTGGTGACATTCGGTTTTTCTGAAAACGCGGATATTCGAGCGATGGAGCCCAGCCCATTGCCCGAAAAGGGGCACTATTTCAAAATGAACATCTTTGGCCGGCAAATAGATATCTCCTTGCCGGTAGCAGGACATTTTAACATAGTGAACGCCCTGGCAGCAGCGGCGGCGGCAAAAATACTTGGCGCACCCTTAGCCAATATAAAAAGGGGGCTTGAAGAGTTTCGGCCTTCACCTATGAGGTTGGAAATCCATACCACTGTAACCGGGATTACTTTAATCAATGATACTTACAACTCTGACCCGGCTTCGGTAAAGGGAGCGATTGATGTTCTTACCAAAGTGGGAGAAGGCAGACGAAAGATAGCAATATTAAGTGAAATGCTGGACCTTGGCCTGCACAGCAGGGAAGAACATGTCGCGGCTGGAAAAGATGTGGCTAGAGCCGGTATAGATCACCTCATAACAGTCGGGGAGAATGCGGAGCTAATAGGTAGAGCAGCGTCCACCGAAGGGATGAACGTTAGAAACATAGCCCATGCGCGCACATACAGCGAAGCGGCCAGCGAACTTGAAAAGATTATGAATCGTGGAGATGTGGTTCTTTTCAAGGGTTCCCGATGGTTCCGCCTGGAACGTCTTGCGCGTGACCTGGTGGGGTCAATCGGTCCAACGAGGTTGCTAGTGAATCTAGACGCTATCGCGGCCAATATAAAAAAGATTCGGGCTATTGTAGGAGACACGGTTGAGATAATGTCGGTTGTAAAAAGTTTCGGATATGGCAATGATTCGATTCGTACATCCAAGGTCGCTCTAGAAAACGGCGTGACCTACTTGGCGGTCGCTTTCCCCGACGAGGGCGCCACTCTGCGAGAAAACCGAATAGACGCTCCGATTCTTGTGTTTAATGTTCTACCCGAGGAAGCGGACAAAATCATCAGGTACAAGCTCAACTGCGCCATTCCGTCCGTGGAATTAGCCGAGGCCCTTAATTTTGCGGCTAAAGAACGTCCGAAAATACCTGTTCATCTAAAGATCGACACGGGCATGGGAAGGTCCGGAGTTTGGCACGATGAAGCTTTACCTTTCATACAGAAGGTTTTTGAAATGGAAAACCTGTGTGTTGAAGGAATAATGACTCATTTCTCTAGCGCAGACGACCCTGAGTCCGATAATTATACAATAGCCCAAATAGGAGCATTTAATCATGTGCTGGAACAGGCTACAAAACTGGGTTACTGTTTTCGATATATTCACGCGGCCAACACCTCGGCGCTAGTAAGATTCCCAGAGACTCGTTACAATATGGTCAGGCCTGGCTTGGCCATATACGGTATGTACCCGTCCATGTCTGTAAGTAACCTTATTGATTTGGAACGAGTGATTACATTCTCGACCAAGATAGCACAAATTAAATACCATCCCGCAGGCAGGTGCATCTCGTATAATAGACGTTTTGTGACGTGTAGAGATTCTCGTATTGCAACTCTGCACGTAGGATACAACGATGGGTACCCCAGATTTCAATCCAATAGAGGAGAGTCGTTGGTTCGAGGGAAAAGAGCGCCCGTGGTGGGGACTGTCTGTATGGACACACTCATGATAGACGTGACACACATACCCGAAGCCTCCGTAGGGGATGAAGTCGTTCTGATCGGGCGACAGGGAGAAGAAGAAATACTACCCGATGAAATAGCCGCAAATGGCGGTACTATCAATTACGAAATCGTATGTAAGATTTCACCCAGAGTCACCCGCATTTTTGTGCAAAGCTAGAACACGTTTTAATTTGGGCGTTTTTTCACATCGAACCTTCAAAAACTGAAAGGAAAAAAATGGGTCGGATATTGTTCGGCGTGATGGGAGACGCCGGAGGCCATGTCTCTGAAGCGCTAACAATCGCCGGCGAAATGCCTGAGCATGAATTTCTGTTTTTGGGTGGGGGTAAAGTTCATGAATTGAAAAAAGAAGGTTATAATGTCGAAGACTTACCTATGTTATCAACATCTTACAAAAACAACAAAGTCGATTTTTTTCTTACAGCGACAAATGCTTTGAGAGCGCTTTTTTCCGGCAGGGAGATTCGTCAAAGAGTCTCCGACATTATAAAGAATTTTGATCCGGACCTAATTTTAACAAATTATGAATATTTCACCCCCCTGACCGCTAGAGAGCTAGGTCGTCCATGCGTTAGCGTCGACCATCAGCATATTCTTACACACTGCAAGTTTGTCCCACCACGACAGCAATATTTGAGCCGCTTTTTGACACGCTCATCAGTCCGATATTTGTACAGTAACTGTATGGTGTTTTTGATTGTGTCGTTTTTTGTTCTTCCCCCAATCGATCCTGAGACTGTTCTTGTCTTGCCCCCTTTGCTTAGAAAAACGGCCTTGAAAACAAAAGCAACAGATGGAGATCATGTCTTGGTCTATCAAACCTCTCCCACTTTCCATAAGCTCTTTCCCATTCTGAAAACAGTGGACGCCAAATTTCTAATTTATGGTTTTGGGACCAGACCTTCTGAAAAGAATTTGGTTTTCAAGCCCAATTCAAGTGAGGGTTTTATCGAGGACCTAGCATCTTCCAGATACGCAATTACTAACGGAGGGCACAACGTTATTTGCGAAGCCATTTATTTTGGCAAACCAGTCCTTTCTTTTCCAATAGCAAACGCTTACGAACAATATTTAAACGCCTACTATGTGTCTCATCTGGGCTACGGTGATTATTCAGCCGTTGACAGTCCTTCAAAAAGCCTCTTTGACAACTTCGAAACCCGGGTTGATGAGTTTAAACTCAACATTGGACGAGAGCCTTTTGCCGGTAATAATCACCTCATTAAATTACTGAACCATTTTGTAGCTACCGGCGAATACAGGATTCTTTTATAATTGTTTCGATAACCATTCGGAATGATTTATTAGTGAAATTTTTAATAGTTGGCAAGACTTGAGAATGTTAATTCATCTTCCTGTTGGGCGCTGGATTGGAAACAGTTTCAAGCAAAACCCGCTCTGTTTCTAGGACCATATTCTCCAATGAGAATTTCGACTGGGTCCTGAGACGACCCTTGCTCCCCATTGAGATCCGTTCCTGTTCATTTTGGAGAAGCGCTGTGAGAGCTTCAGAAACTCCTCGCACATCACGCGGCTCACAGAGAAATCCCGTCTCGCCATCAACCACCATCTCCGGGATTCCACCGACCTTAGTTGCAACCACAGGCAGACCGCTGGACATCGCTTCCAAAATTGCGTTAGGAAAGGCCTCTCGAACCGATGTCATCGCAAACAACCACGCCTCTCGAAGAAAAGGCCTAACATCCTTTACCCCAGGAATGACAGAAACCTTGGACTCTAGTCTATTAGACTTCAGGAATGCTAAGAGCTTTTTATGCAGCCTTCCGTTACCGAGAATCTTAAGACGGGCCTCTGGAATTTTCTCGAGAGAAAGCTTGAATGCCTCCAGGAGTGTGAACGGATCTTTTTCCTTGGCCAGCCTTCCCATAAACAAAACTGTAGGCTCTTTCGCCTTTTGCGCCATGTCCGGTTGAAAAAAGATTGGGTCAACACCACTATGGACTACGGAGATCCTATTAGGGTGAACACCATAACGATTGACATGAAGATCTTTTAGTGACGCCGAATTCGCTATAATTCGTGTGCTGAGCGGCCACATCCAACTTTCATACTGTTTTGGGAAAAGGTCTCTCCAACTTGACACTATTATTGGCACACGCGCCACAGTGCCAAAAAGTCTTCCCCATATGTTAGGTACAACGGTAAGAGTATACAGAATATCGGGACGGCGCCTGGCTAGTCCGAAAGCCAATCTAGTCAACGAAACCGGACCAACCTTACGAGAGTTAGAAAGCCATTTTACATGCTTACCGCACTCCTCCAATAGAGGCGCCATATCCTTTCCACCACGTAAGACCCACATTGAAACCGAGAACTTCTCGGGGTCCAAATTTTTTAGGAGGTGAATCGCGTAGCGTTGTGTACCTCCGAACTCTAGGTCTTGAAGCAGGAGTACCAAGTTTATCGGAAAACCATCTTTAGTCGACATTTCGGGTTGAACGTGGCGCACAGATTACGCCCCCGACACACAGAGCTTTTTCAGCAATTCAAAAAGTTCTCCGTGGCATCTCTCTTGAGAAAACTCTGACAAGATAAGCCTTCTACCACGTTCGGCCATGGAGAGAGAGTCATTTCTGTCCTCTGTCATTTTTATGATAGCTCCTGCGAGCGCATCAGGATCGCGTTGGGGTACAAGGAAACCTGTCTGACCATCCTTCACCACTTCGCCTAAGCCAGCGACGTCGGTGGCGACCACGGGCAACCGATGAAGCATCGCCTCGACCAACACATTAGGTAATCCGTCCCTCTCGCCCGAAGAATGGATGACGCTGGGCATGACAAAAACGTCAGCGGTACATAAGAGATCAGGAACTCGGTCATATGTCACAAACCCCGGAAACGACACACGGTCACCAAGTCTCAACGTCTTGCGCAGCAACTTGAGCTGAGGCCCTTTTACCCCTGCCCCTGCGAGGGTCAGATGAAAATCGAGTCCAGCGTCCACAAGTATTCGTGCCGCCCGTAGGAGCACATCAAACCCCTTGAACCGCGCAAATCTTCCGAGCGCGAGAACCTGAAAAGGCGGGGTCATTTTAACGGGAGCTTCTTTATAATCGGCCAAAGGGAATGGATCGTAGATCAAATGGATCTTGTCTGAATCCGTTTTGTCCACCATAGATTTGAGATATTCGACGTTCACTTTTGGATTAGTGAGTACAAATGAGCTGTCATGGATCTTTTCTTTTAGGGCGCCATCAGGAGGATAGATGTCAACCGCCCTACCCATAAAGCTAAAGGGAATGCCCGTCAATCTCGAAGCCGTCCAGGCGGCGGTTGCGGGGCCGTTGGCCCAAGGGGCGTGAATGTGTTCAATACCGTCTTCCAGAAATAATCTGGCCATGGTAAAACCGGAGAAAAAAGCCCAAATGTTTTCACCACCAACCTCGAGTGATCTCCATCTGCGAAAAGGAACGTTACGCAATAGCCAATTAGTTGCGTCAGGATTCCTTTTCTTCCAATACGCCAAATCAGCGGGCAACCTCTTAAGGAAAGGGATTCCAAGTCTTTTCATTCGATGTGAAACTTCGGCCATTTCTGGAGACAGCCATTTTTTTAGTTCGCCGTAAAGCGTATAAACAGAGATGGGCGCTCCCATCTTCCAAAGATTAATAACCTCTCTAAAAATGAAGGTCTCAGATGGCTTGGGAAACCACAGTAATATGTAAGCCAACTTGGTATCCATTATTCAAAGGCCCCTTATAACGACAGATCGTGGAAGTTGTTGAAATACCACGAAGAAAAAAGATTCAGCTAAGGTTTTTCTTAGTTAAGAATTCTCGCAGCGCGTTTCGCGCCAGTTGATCCGCCTGTTCATTCTCTGGATGCCCAAAATGGCCCTGTACCCAGATCCATTCAACATTGTGCTTTGAGTTTAGACCATCCAGCCTTCGCCACAGATCCTCGTTCTTTACCGGCTTGTTTTGAGAAGTTTTCCAGTTTCGAGCTTCCCAGCTTTTGAGCCACTCTGTGATCCCAAGTATCAGATACTTTGAGTCGGTCGCTATTCTTACCGAACAGCGCCTTTTTAGGGCCTCAAGGGCTTTGATGGCCGCCATAATCTCCATCCGATTATTAGTCGTGGCTGGATCCACTCCTGTTAGAGTTTTCTCAT
>JAPLJJ010000011.1 GCA_026388665.1 Deltaproteobacteria bacterium | reverse complement strand
GGGATATACCGGCGCACGTTATGTAGGGCCTCATATTAAAAATGTTCCTTGTTCTTCCTGCCCAGTGTTGGCCTCGATTCTGAACCAATAGGTTGTTGGTTCGCAGGGGCCTGCCCTTGCCTTTTTTATGAACTCCAGTGTTGTCTTGCCAAATTAGCTTACTTACAAGAGGGTGCGGCAGCGCGCGGAACAACCGCGGCTTTGAGTTGTCTCAATTAAAAGATGAATATTTTAATACTATACCTAAAAAGACCACTAAGATGATTTAATAAAATTATATAACATATAATAAATACGAGTAAAACTTGACATAACAACTCTAATGGGTTAATTAGTCTGGGACTGATTGAAAGGGGAACTAGCTATGCTTAACGCTCATCTGGCGGCGCTGCCGGTCCAAAATTTGAATGATTCGAGCTTGTGGTCAATTATAATAGGGGCCGGTCTCGTCGTTAAAGGCGTAATGCTGATATTGTTGATTTTTTCGATTATTTGTTGGGGAATAATTCTTACTAAGGCGATTACGCTTTCAAGAGCGAAAAAGCACACTCAACTCTTTTTTGACGCTTTCAGGGAATCGCGGAAGTTTTCACTCCTATACACTGAAGCCAAACAGTTCACCCACAGTCCATTGGCCCAGGTTTTCAAAGCCGGTTACGCCGAATTAAGCCGTTTGTCCCGCATCCAATCCGGTGCCCAAAAAGGGACGCCGGACGCCAATGGAGAACCGGAGTATGAACGCACCGGTATGGACAATATCATACGTTCCTTACAACAGGCGGTTACGGCGGAGCGTGCCAAAATGGAGAGGGGAGTCAATTTCCTGGCCACAACTGGCTCATCAGCCCCATTTATTGGTCTATTCGGAACTGTCTGGGGCATAATGGAGTCATTCCGTAACATTGGAGTTATGAAAAGCGCTTCACTAGCGGTTGTCGCCCCAGGAATAGCTGAAGCCCTGATCGCCACCGCTGCCGGTCTTGCCGCAGCCATCCCGGCCGTAATCTTTTTTAACTACTTCCTGGGACGGATTAATGTGATCTCGACCGAAATGGATAATTTTTCGTCAGAGCTGGTCAATATTATTGAACGCATCTACTGGAAACGAAAATAGATTTGCGGGGTTTTCATGTGTTGAATTTTAGGAGGCGATCAGATGGCGTTTAGCCTTAATAGAAGTAATCGAGCCCCTATGGCCGATATAAACGTAACCCCGCTGGTTGACGTAATGCTCGTTCTATTGATCATATTTATGGTCACTGCGCCTATGCTCCAAGAGGGGGTGTCAGTAGAACTCCCGTCGGCTAAAGGCGAACCAATCGAAAAAACCCAGCAACACGATGAAGTAATCATTTCAGTTTCAGGGCCAGGGTCGATTTTTGTCAATGATAAGGCGGTTTCGGAGGACCAGTTGGCTTCGACCATTATTGAGGCCACTAAAGACAGACCTAATCGGGAAGTCTTTTTACGGGCGGACAAGGCAGTACCGTATGGAGTTGTAGTCAGAATTATGAGTAGCCTGAAAACCGCGGGTGTTTCCAATCTCGGAATGATCACTACGCCGGAGGAGGGTTCTAGTAAATCAACTAAATGATCACAGACCTCCTGAAACATCGGCGAGGGACATCCCCGCAGATGCTGGCGATATCTGCGGGTATCCACCTCCTTGCGCTAGCGCTGATCATCGTGGGCGCAAAATATTTTAAGATCAGCCCCAGGGTTCCGGAGCTTGGGGTAACGAGCGTGAGGTTAGTGGAGTCAAGGCCGATAACCCAAAGCCCTATTGAACAATTGCAGGCGCCTCCAGTTGAGCAGGCGTCTCCGGTTTCCTCTCTTGAGTCTTCCGAACCAGCCAGGAACACCAGTCCACAACCTGAACAATTGAAAACTGTTTTTGCAAAGGCCGAACTTTCAACGCCCGTGATCCAGATGAAAAAGAGAAAACAAAATCCTGACAAAATCGAGGCTAAGAAAAAGCCGGTAGAGGTCAAGCCAAAAACAGAAAAGGCTAAGAATGAAACCGAAAAGAAAGCCAATCCAACTGATTTCCTGGAAAGACGCTTGGCCGCTATAAAGAATGACCTTGAGAACAAAAAAGCAGATACCAGCAAGAAACAGGGTGATAAAGGACTAGAAACCCCTGCTGGGGCTGGGAGCAAGGTTTCGGGTAGCGGTTCTTCGGGCGATGCGGAGATTTCACGCTGGTTCGACGCTGTCAGAAACAGGATAAATTCGCGTTGGTCAGTCATAGGGGATGAACAGCGAGCCCCAAAGGTCACAATCATCTCTGTTCAGCTTTCTGATGATGGCAGACTTATAGAGGCTTCGATAGATAACAGTTCGGGGGATCGACTCTTCGATAGTTCGGCCATGAGAGCGATTCATCAAGCTGCTCCATACCCTCCCATGTCCACTGAGGTTTCTGAAAGGATTCGAGCCGCCGGGGGACTAGCTTTGAGGTTCACGCCCGGTGGATTGCAATGAAGCCAACCAGACTCGACGACAATGCTCCAGCCAAAACGGTGTCTTGTCTTGCGTGTCAAGTGTTGTTGTCAGCTATCTTGTTGATTTGTATTTGTTCCCAGCCCGCCTTTGGTAAGCTCTTGCTGGATGTGGACAATCCGAACCTCGGCAAAATGCCAATTATCATCCCTGAATTTTCGACAAATCAGCCCGGTCCTCTAAATGGGGCCGAGTTAGCCTCAATCGTAAAAAATGATTTAATATTAAGTGGCTTATTTGAAATAATTGAAGCGCCTCAACCCCTCCCGCTCAACCAGGGGGGTGAACCGGATTTGGTTAATCTCGCGAAAACCGGCGCTCAGGCCCTGGTAATGGGTAGCTTTTTCGTCAATGGCAATCAACTAACTGTTGAATGCAAACTTTATGACATCGGTCTCCAAAGACTCGAATTGGGAAAGAGATATAGCGGTTCCCCGGCGGACTATCGCTATATTGTTCATATGTTTGACGACAGACTAATGGAGAAAATTACGAATCTGCCAGGTTGCTTTACAACCAAGATAGCCTTTGTCGATGATTCGAAGTCCAGAGAAATCTTTTCGATGGATTTCGATGGAAATAATCTCCGTCAGTTGACAAATACTCAGACGATAAACATGTCTCCTGACTGGGCCCCTGACGGCAAAGGTCTAATTTTTACTTCCTATATAAATCGTAATCCGGACCTATGGTACGTCAGCGTCGATGGCCAAAGATTAATCCCTGTATCCAACAGGAAAGGTCTGAACGCTTCAGGTCATTTCTCTCCGGACGGAAACCTGATAGCGTTGTCTCTTAGTGTTAAAGCTATACCTAAGATATTTATTATAAATACTCAAAGTCACATAATAAAACAATTGACTAACGGATTAGGAAATGATATCTCACCCACATGGTCACCGGACGGCGCTTACGTAGCATATGTTTCCGACCAGGCAGGATCTCCCCAGATTTATACTGTCCCAGTAAATGGAGGAGATCCAAGGCGTATAACTCTATCCACCTCGTATAACACGGACCCGGATTGGTCGCGTCGTGGTGACCTGCTGGCGTTCACAGCAAAGATCGATGGTCGTTTTCAGGTTTGTGTGATCAGGCCGGATGGCAGCGATTTTAGAGTTCTGACGAATAAGGGCTCGAACCAGGACCCTTCCTGGTCGCCGGATGGACGAATGATCGCTTTTACGTCAAACCGGGATGGAGTTAAACGCATATTCGTGATGGATGCTAAAGGTACAGTTCAGACGCCGGTTTCCAGCATCCCCGGTCGTAGTCCGGCATGGTCTCCAAGGTTTAAGTAATTGGATCCTTGGAGAAAAGGAGATGAAGAGAAATGCATACTCGCCACCTGATAATATACGCCGCCGCCCTACTGCTCGTAGTCGCTTTGACGGGTGGGTGCGCCAAAAAGATTGTTAAACCGAATGATATGCCTTCGCCAGGACTTGGTATGGCAGGACAGGGAGCTATCGCGGAGGGTGAGCTTCAGGGTGTGCAGGCCAGTCTTAAACCGATTTACTTTGACTTTGACAACTATACTCTAACTCCAGACGCTCAGGCGGCGATCGATTACAACGCCGAGGTACTCAAACGTTTCCCGACTCTTGCTGTAGTAGCGGAAGGGCATTGCGACGAGAGGGGAACAGCAGAGTACAACCTTGCCTTGGGTGAACGGAGGGCAGGGACCGTAGTCCAGCGTCTGGCTGCTCTAGGAATAGCCGGTAACAGAATGAGCACGGTTTCGTTCGGTTCAGAACTACCGGTTGATCCAAATCATAATGAAGAAGCCTGGGCCAAGAACAGGCGAGTGTATGTCCGTGTTTCCAAATGAAGCTTAAAATGGCGCGCTTCGTTTTTATCATAGCAATCTTTTCCTGTTTTTTGTGTGGTGGTTGCTTAACCAGGACTTTAAGCCCCACTCTGCCTTATGTAAAACCCGCCAACTCAGTGGGCAATCAAGAGTCAAGTTCTGTTGCAGCGGTTTCCAGAGTCCAAGACCTGGAGGTGGAACTCCAAAAAATGCGGGACTCGCTTGAGCGACTCGAAGCAGGCGGAGGCATGGACAAGTCCATAAAGAACCTCCAGGAACGAATCAGTCAGATAGAGAAACAGCTAGGGATTGATAGTCAGACGAGCGCATCCTCTACCCAATCTCCGGACTCGAACAAAGCTGATACCGCTGGGAACCGAAAAGGATCAACTTCGGCAGTGGCGCTCGATCAATCGGACGAAGTCACCGAGGTCCGAAACATTCCTTTGACCCCGGATGAAAAGGTTTATCGCTCAGCATACGCAACCTTCAAGAGTGGCGCGCTGGAAACAGCGGTGACACAATTTGAGGATTTCCTAAAAAAGAACCCCAAAAGTCAGTTTGCGCCAAACGCGGTTTACTGGATAGGAGAGGTCAGGCTGGAACAGGGGCGTTTCGAAGAAGCCGTGCTTCTGTTTGACCGAGTCATCAAGGAATATCCCGGCTCGAAGAAAGATTTAAGCGCTCAGTTCAAGCAAGGACAGGCCTTCGAGAAGATGGGTGACGCGAAATCCGCCAAGATAATTTTTCAGAAGATCGTCAAGAACAACCCACACACTGCGCATGGCAGGCTAGCGGCCGCAAGATTAAAATCTCTCGCATCAGCCTCTGAATAGCCGAAGTCAGTTTTCCCCCACATAACAAAACGTCCCATCTGGTTATTCTCTCGGAACCAAGTCCTGTCATATTGCAAAGGGCAATCCTTCGGATGAATGCATCCTCTCGGAGGGTGTATAACCTTCGGGAAAACAATTCCTGAATTTTATGACGGGTGGCGCCACCGAATTTATCAGTCCTCTCGCTGGGTTGAAGTCCTGCGGGAGGCTAATGTTTCAGTCTTACATATATTTCGCAATAATTACTGCTGGTTACCCTGATATTGATTAGATTGTGGCCCCATTTGGTATTGAGGTGGCGCTGCCTGCATACCTTGGGGTTGGGGCTGATACGTTTGTTGTTGCTGCGGCTGATAGAACTGTTGTTGAGGCTGACCGTACTGCATTTGCTGTTGGGGAGCCTGTTGAGGCATTTGTTGAGCCGGATATTGTTGAGGCCCATACTGGTATGAAGAACCACCTTGGGAAGGTGGGTAATAGTTGATAGTTGGCTGCTGGAGCTGGGGCTGCATAACCTGAGGGGCTTGCCCGGCCTGTTGTTGTCCTTGCGGCGCCTGGGGTTGTTGTCCGGAATAGTATGGATTGAACGTATATGCAGGGTTCCCTGTCCACCATGCGCGCAAGTCGCCCACCGCGGAATTATCGATAGCGTCTCTGCTCGACGACCCGGAAAATAAATAATCGAGGAACGCAAAACTATTTGAAACAGCGTTCAGTGAAAGAAAAACCACTAGCGCTATAAAGAATTTCTTCATTTGGGACTATCTCCATTTGGGGCACAAGACATCATGGTTAGTATACTCGGTTGTGGCTAATCGGTCAAGGATTCAGGGAAGATATGCGGAATTGTTATACTAGTGCGGAACTAAAGCTCAAAACTGCAATGGGTTAAATGATGTGCTGATGGTTAATGTTGAGAAAGATAAAGAGAGGTGATTATTCAACGGCAAGCTTGGTTAATTGATTGGAACCCTTGGTCAGCATAATTCCTTTGAGGCCCATCAATCTGTCTTGGGCCAGCATAGCAAAACGTGGCGCTAATGGTGTCGGAACCGCCTTCAAACTCTTAACCATGGTCACTTTCAATGGGTTCACGTGTTTATTGGCGACCAGCAACTGGAAATCAAGATGTGGCGCTGTCGCAATACCGGTCTGTCCAACAAGGCCGATCCTTTGCCGCTGTTTGATCCTCTGTCCTTTAGCCACAAAGAACCGCTGAAGATGCCCATATCGGCTCTCGAAACCGTTGTCGTGCTTTATACAGACGTAATTACCGTATCCATTGCTCCAGCCCGAGTATGTCACGACTCCACCGGCGACTGCCCATACAGGAGTGCCTTGAGAAGCCCCATAATCGACACCGTTGTGTTTGCGCCAAACCTTAAATACCGGATGCAGACGATATCCATATCTTGACGTAACTTTGATCACGCTCAGAGGTGATCTCAAGAAGTTCTTCTTAAGTTCAACGCCACTCTCATCGTAATATTCGTTATTGAATAAAACCGCAGACTTAATTCCTGTCTTCTTGCCCTCATACACGGCCCCAAGGATACGTCCATAACCTGATGGCCTGTCATCAGCGTAACGTCGCTCAAATAGGACACGACAAGTATCACCCCTGACCGATTCCGAATGGAAATCAATATCCCATCTGAACACATTGGCCAATTTCAAAGCCAATTCAAGTCCCTCTCCCGCGCTCAACAAAGATTCCGTCAGACTGCCTTTCATCTGGAAGCAGATCACTTCGGTTTTGAAGTCAAGCACTACTTCTTCTTTCCAAGACCGAATTCCACCTTCTTCACGAGCGGCATGAAACACATGAGCGGGTTCCAATTCGAGGACGGCCTGTAAAAATCGTCCGTCCCGATCAATGGTGATGCTATAGCGTCGACCGGAGGGTAAGACAGTGTCTGCCGTGAAGGGTATGCTCAAGGAACTTTGAATTGTTGCGGCGAGGTTCTGGGCGACCTGTCTGATTACAGTTTCGTCCGACAGATTATCGTTCAGAACAGAGACTAGAGTGTCGCCGGGGGCTGTCACGTCGGTCGCTTCCTGCGATCCGTTCAGTCCGGGATCAATATCTTCCTCTTGTGGCTTTTCCGTTTTTACGGCGCAGGTTGGGCCTGGTGTTGGGACATTCAGGTCAGCGGATGTTGACCTGATATCGCAGGCGAAGGGGAGCCTAAGATTGAAGCTCGGCCAGAGACAAACAGCAGTCCCGGCGGTGATCAAACAAGCCGCGATTACCAAAACTCGGATCGACAATCCGTTTCGAGGCTTATTGAATTTTACGGAACCGGGACGCTCATTAGCCATAGCTTTTACCCATACATCTAATTATCAGGAAACTAGCATGAAAAGTAGGTTTAGTCAATCGCAATTTGTGGACGAGAAAACATCATCACAGAGATCGCCGAAATGGAACATATAAAGAAGGACATTGTCCAACGATTCAAAGGTTTTCAATCAATGAGAAGGTTATGGATCCCAAGGTTAAGGTGTGTCTTTCAAACCAATCCGAGGGAGGCGGTCATGGAGAGAGAAAAAGATAATTGGCTGGAAAAATACGCTGTTACCTGTCGCGTTTTCAAAGGGCGGTGGTCAATTCGGCACTGTCTGAAGATCTATTCTGAAATTAAAGATCTCAAGATTGAAATCGCAACCCGATCTCGCGGAGGGGTACAAAAATATCAATCAACCTATAACCCCTGCGAACATTGTAGGGTGTTGGCCAGAACTCTGAGGGCCTTTCAGGGTAAAACCGACATGCACGCTGTACCCTTGGAAGATCAAAATCAAGTTGAACCCTGGGCCGCCTGCGGGTAGAGCGCCAAACGGATCTTTCTTAGACCTCTATGTGCAGCATCCTGATTGACAATTTGTCCTCTAATCATAATAAGTAATAGAGATACTTTAGTGCAGGGGGGAATAAGTTTGAAAAATCGCGAAAGCGAATTTTCTGCATTTATAATTATGGTGTGGACTCATGCAAAAAGAATTAGCCTTTGAACAAGGTCCCATAAGACCACCAAGTGAAGCCGGGAGCCTCCTTCTAAGGGTAACAAGGAATTGCCCATGGAATCGATGCGCCTTTTGTTCAACTTATAAAGGAAAGAAATTTTCTCGTAGGCCTGTTGAAGAAATTCTGAAGGACATTGATTCTATGGCTGCCATTTATAATGAGATCAAAGAGATATCATGGAAAATGGGAGACGCCGGCGAGTTCACCAACAGAGTGATTTCGTCGGTCTTCAGAGATGCGACCATTCCTGATTCCTTTCGTTCGGTTGCTTACTGGATAGCTTCCGGGGGCGAAACGGTTTTCCTCCAGGACGCGAATTCCTTGATGCTTTCAACCGATTCTCTGATAGAGATCCTGAATCATATACGGAAGAATTTTCCACAGGTATTACGAGTAACATCTTACGCGCGAGCTTCAACCCTAAAATTAAAAACGGTGGATGAATACATCAGGCTCAAAGAATGTGGTTTGACGAGGCTTCATGTAGGCATGGAGTCCGGTTCCGACAAAGTGCTGAAGCTGATTGATAAGGGCTGCAAATCAGAACAACTCCTGGAAGGCGGAAAACGGGTTGTCGAAGCCGAAATCTCGCTCTCCCTGTATGTCATCCCAGGTATTGGCGGAGTTGAATTATCAGAGGATCACACTCATGAAACGGCCCGCGTGATCAATGGTGTTAACCCTGCTTTTGTAAGGTTTAGATCGCTCTATGTGCGACATAACACACCGCTGGCCGAAATGACGAAACAGGGCCTGTTCAATCCCCCGGACGAAGATCGCATAGTCACGGAAATTCGCGATATTATCCAGCGACTAGAAAATATAACGACCACAATTGCTAGTGATCACATCTTAAATCTCTTGGAGGAAGTTGAAGGCAAGCTCCCGGAAGACAAAGAAAAGATGCTGGCAGTAATTCACCGTTATCTAAACCTGCCGTACGAAGAACGTTTAATGTTCCAGTTAGGTAGGCGAGGCGGGGCTCTCAGGAGTCTTGATGATATATACGAGCCAGGTGTTCGTTCTCGTCTGGAGGCGGCCAAACGTGAAATTGAGAAGGATTTACCCGGAGGCATCCCGGAGTATATCCAGGCCATAAAAAAACGCTTCGTGTGATAACAACGTGTATAAGGTCCGCACCACGGGGTATGAGGTATTGAAATGAGAGACACTTCATGAAGCCATAAATTGATGAAGTAATACTTGACCTCATGACCGCCCAATGTTAAAGTCACCTCCCATGATTTATTAAAGAAAAAGTTTTGCCCAAGCAGGTAGGACATGGAACTAGAGGACTCTAAAGCAGAATTGGAAAACAGCACGGATAATGTGACAACAGAGCCACATAGCACCATTTCTCCACCCCCGGTGCTGGAGAATTTCATGCAAGCCACCCATGAGGCAATGTACAAAATTATGATGGATGACCCTAATCAGTCCTGGTTTTACGGACCTTATAAAACCTTATAAGCCTCTCACTACTACTCAACGTTAATTACATTTATGCGCAGGCGAGAGCTACACCTGTGCAAGTATCTGTTTATTTTATTAAACATCCAAGCTTTGCATCCCTAACTTTCTCCGATTTTCTTCTCGTTGACGAGTTCGCTCACGCCGACCGCAAAAGGAATGAAGAGAGTCGTAATAGCAAGGCCCGCAACGCCATACCAACCATAGAAAAAGTAACCATAGCCGCTCAGAGTTATCCCGACTGCGCCACCCAAATAGTAGAAGAAGACGTAAAGAGAATTAGCGCGCCCCTGACCTGATGTAAGATTGCGGTTAAGGGAGCCCGCGGCCGAAGCATGAATCGAGAAAAAGCCGGCGCAAACCCCTACGAGACTAAAGGTAATAACCAGCAGGGACTTGAAAAGCGTTGCTCCTACAGACGCGCCTAGAATTATAGCGCCGAGGACCATTGTTAAACCATTACCGAAACGGTTGCTTAGTTTTCCTGCCAGAGGGCCGATTATTATTCCTATCACATAGGAGAGGTAGAGTAGTGTGATGACCTCTGTACTTGCTTCAAAGGGCGGTCCGGAAAGATAAAACGGCATGTAGTTAAAAATAGATGAGAACACAAAGAAAGCTCCAAATGCTGCGAGATAGGTTCGCAGCGACTCCTTTGTCTTAATCAACTGGATAAAACCTGGACCACCGGAATTATTCGTAATATTACGCTCGTCACGTGGCAGCCAGTGAAACGCCGCGCCGGTCGCTGCTAAAACTAAGAGAGATGAACTCACAAAAGCAAAACGCCAGTGCAGTGGAGGATGTATCCATCCACCGAGTAGACGACCCAAGAGGCCACCTGCCACGGTTGCTGATATGTAAGAGCCCATGACCACATTGAGAGATTCCGCAGGCAGGCTCCTTGCCAAGTATGCGGCAATGCAGGTGGTCAGAGAGGGTATGAATAGACCCTGAACGAAGCGGGCGGCAATCAGGAACGTTAGGCTTTCGGTAATAGCGCAGAAGAAACCGCATGAAGCCACAATAAATCCACCAATCAGTATTATCGGCTTCAAGGGATACCGGTCAGAGAGCATTCCAAAAGGGAGGTTTGAAAGGGCTATGCCCAAAACTACCGCTGCAATTGTCCAGGACGCCGTGGTTGCGTCTACACCGAATTCGACACGGAGGACCGGCAGCACGGGCTGCGTGATATAGATCTCTGTAAACGCCGCGCAAACCAGTGCGAATACTAGAACCTGCAACACAAAGGGATTTTTGTCAGTCAATTAGGAGCCTGTTGATCATTTTGTATAATAAGCGCTCTCGTGATTGAAAATTTGCAAAATACACAAAAAGATTCCAGCTCAAATATTGGGCGATTTCACCCGTTCCCCTAGTGCGATTTCACAAAATTCCGTGTGAACTCTTTGGTTTAATTCCCTTCTAACGTCTTTTCTCTGTGGGTTTTTTCAGGGGCTGATGGGATTCTAAGATGACCGGATTGGCGATCGAGCCAATCCGGTTGTCTGTTTAGACGGCAGAATTACAGTTGATTTACTTGTTTAAGGCAGTGGTGTCCTCTGCTGGTTTTTCGTGTTCCTGTTTATACTTTTTCAAGTCCACTTTGGATTGCAGCCATTCTAGGGCCTTTTTAACCACGACATCATTTTCCAGATCAGCCTTTGTTTCCTTAGTGAATCTACTGCGCTTTTCGTTTTTCTTACCGTTCTTTGCCTCTTCGGAAGCCGTTTCTTCCTCTTCTTTCTTCTGAACCTCCGTCTTCAGGTCAATATCCGGTAGAATACCTGTTTTCTGAATATGGCGTCCCTTGGGGGTGTAGTAGTACGCGGTTGTGAGACGCAGCCCGGAACCGTTATCAAGCGGAATGATAGTTTGGACCGAAGCCTTTCCAAAGGATTTCGTGCCCAAAATTAAGGCTCGGTCGTGATCCTGCAAAGCACCTGCTACGATTTCCGACGCGCTTGCGCTGCCTTCGTTGATAAGCACGGCCATCTTGAATTTATAATGGGTCCCCGCTGGTGAAGCTCTGAAATCCATTCGTTGATCTTTGACTCGACCGTCGGTGTAGACTATGAGGCCTTTGTTTATAAACAGATTAGTTACCTTAACGGCCTGATCCAGAAGACCGCCAGGATTATTACGCAGATCCAGAATTAACCCCTTAATTTTCTCATCATCCCCTAGTTCCTTGATTGCCGCCATCAAGTCCGTGTCGGTTGTCTCCTGAAAACTAACAATCTTGACATAGGCATACCCGGAATCCAAAGCTTCCTTTTTTACCGATTGAACATGGATGATGTCTCTTGTTATCGTGAAGTCCTTCAGCTTCTTAAAGCCCTCTCGCATTATGGTCAAATTAACTTTTGTGCCTTTGGGGCCTCTCATTTGCTGAACCGCGCTGTGCAGCGTTATGTTCTTGGTGGGTTCGCCATTTATTTTTATAATTTTATCGCCCGGTTTAATGCCGACCTTAAACGCGGGGGTATCCTCAATAGGCGAAACAACTGTTAGAATTCCACCATCCAGAGTAATCTCGATTCCCAAGCCCCCGAATTCGCCCTTGGTTTCCACCTGTAGCTCTTTGAACATTTCTTCAGTGAGGAATGACGAATGGGCATCCAGCGATTGCAGCATTCCGCCTATCGCTCCCTGGATGAGTTCCTTGTCGGTGACGTCTTTTACATAATTCTTACGTACAATTTCCATAACCTGTCTAAAGAGTTTTAGTTCCTTATAATCCGGAGACTTTACGCTTGAATCCGCGCAGTAGCCTTCATGGCTGACCAAGAGAAATACAAGGCAAAGAAATAAACTAAATCCAAACCTGAACGGTTTCCGTAACAACATGGGAGAACCTCACAGCGTAATTGTGAAAACATTTCTGAAAAACGACTGCATCTTATAACCTTAAAATGATACCATAAACATAACAGATCAGGAAGATATTATAAAGAACCTGAGGAACCTACACATGGAGAATCGCGTCTACAAAGTTGATTCCAGGATGACACCGCCCATAATATTAGCGATGATTTCAGGAATAGTGTTAATTTTTCTCAACATAACCAAGAGTAATAGCTACCTCTTCTTGTTTATACTTGCGCCGTTTTTATATCTTGGGTTGGAGATACTCGCTCGAAAAATAACCTTGGACTCAAACGGCGTCACAGTTCAAAAATTTCTTAGATCTACACACCTGGACTGGCCGGAAATCGAAAATGTCGACGGGGTACGTTCGGGCGCCAAAACATTCCTCATCCTTCAATCCATAAACGCTCGCCCTGTATTGATCACTAATACGATTGATTTATTCACGGATCTGGTCAACACCATAATTCAAAGGATTCCGCGTGACAAGGTATCAGATGTTGCACGTGAAATAGCTCAATCCGCGCCTAAGAAGTTGTGGCCCATAATTCAGGCCTGGTTGGTATGTCTGATATTTGGCGCAGTTATGGTGGGTAAGTTCTTGGAATAGACAAAGTTTCTCAAACAAAGCGTAAACCAGAATAGATGTGTTATCGCAAATAGTCAGGTTCGACTCTGGAATATCCCTCGCAAGATAGTACGCGAGATTTGGCTCCTGATAAAAGAAACCATCGAGGCATGGATTCATGATAATGCTATTCGGATGGCCGCGGCTCTTGCTTTTTACACGATATTTTCCCTCGGCCCGGCGCTTCTGATTGCTCTGACGATCGCAGAAACTATGGTGGACGCCGCCTCCGCCACATCAGAACTTACAACGATTCTTGAGCGATTCGTGACGCCTGCCGATAGCGCTTACGTATTTTCGCTTCTGGAATCAACAAGGGGGAAAATTGGCGGGACAGGTTTCCCGACCTTGAGCGTGGTCACTGCGATTTTTACGGCGACGGCCGTGTTTATGGAGCTTCAGAGCAGCCTGAACACCATCTGGAATGTTCGGACCGAGCGTGGCTCGAGTATCCTCAGATATATTGAGATGCGTTTAGTTTCTTTCCTCATAGTGGCTGGAATTGGGCTGTTACTTCTCGGTTCTCTGGCTGCGACCACAGTCCTTTCTACTATTGACGCTCTGATATCAGAAGCCTTTCCAATCTCCGGTATATATCTCTATAAGGTCAACTCATTGATATCGCTAGCCATAATTCCAGTCCTGATCGCTCTCGCTTATAAGCTCATACCCGCGACAAAAGTCGCTTGGATGGACATCTGGCCCGGCTGTTTGCTTGCTTCCTTGCTCTTATTGTTGGGTAAATTTGTAATTGCCCTATACCTCAACATCACCAGACTCAGTTCTCTTTACGGCGCCGCTGGTTCGCTTGTCATTCTTCTTGTATGGGTTTACTACTCGGCGCAGGTCTTTTTTTTCGGGGCTAAAGTTTACGCGTTCCGCCACGGATCTAGGAGAGAGAAGAAGCTTTCTTCCGGTGATTCGGTGTCCTGCAGCGGCTAGATGCCTAATTCCCGAAAAATCTTGACACGTTTAGTCTCCAGCGATATTTTCCGCTCCAAATTTCTGTTTGGGACATCAAGAGAGGTTTCGAGCAATTGATAAAGATCACGCCTTTAGCAAGCGGCAGTTCCGGGAATTCATTTTTGATTCGCAACCGCGACGCTTCTATTCTGATAGACGCGGGACTTTCCGGGAAACAGATTGTTGAGCGATTGGATAACGTCGGCATGGATCCCGGATCTTTGAAAGGGATACTAGTTTCGCACGCCCATGTGGACCATGTGAAAGGTGTTGGTGTTCTCTCTAGAAAATTCAAGATCCCGGTCTTCATTAATAACAAGACATTTAAGGTAGCTGAGAAAGCTCTTGGTAAACTGCACCGGCGAGAGACGTTTGAGACAGGCAGAGCCTTCGATTTCGCCGGTTTTAGAATTCATCCGTTCTCTGTGCCCCATGATTGCGCTGATCCCGTGGGTTTTCGTATCTCAAACGGCTCTGCCAGTCTAGGAATCGCAACGGATTTGGGAGTCGCCACGGGTCTTGTGGCGAACCTGTTAACCGGTCTAAACGCCGTCGTCCTGGAAAGTAACCACGATCCGGTCATGTTACGTGATGGGCCATATCCCTGGGAACTTAAACAGCGAATTCGAAGCAGGCTGGGTCACCTTTCCAATGAACAGAGCGCGGAACTTCTGGAACGTATTGTTAGCGATGAATTGCGTGTAATCATTTTGGCGCACATGTCGGAAACCAACAACACTGAAGAATTGGCGGAACAGCGCGCTCGGGAGAGTTTACAGGCGTTTCTAGCACAAGAAGGCGCGATCTTTTGCGCTGTTCAGCACCAAGTCGGGCCAACAGTGGAATTGTAACCAGCCGAGTTTCAGTTCAGCGCTAAACGTAACCAATACAGCACACTCTTTTAGGAGGAGACTATAAATGGGTTTTGTAACAAAATCGATTGATGGCGCTGTCTCTACGCTAACTATCAGTAGGGGTAAAGTGAACGCAATAAACGAAACTCTTGCTGAAGAACTGCGCAAGAATTTTGAGGATATATTGGCCGATAATGGTGTTAAGGCTGTTATGTTAACAGGGCAGGGGAGTTTTTTCTCGTTCGGGTTGGATATCCCGGAATTCCTTAACTATCCCAAGGAAGATTTCCACCGTTTCGTTCAAAAATTCGCCGATCTTTACACTAATATTTTTACATATCCGAAGCCTGTGATTGCGGCTTTGAATGGTCACACAGTCGCTGGCGGGTTTATGCTGGCCACTGCGTGCGATTATCGGATACTGGTTACAGGCAAGGCTAGGATGAGCCTCAATGAAATCACGTTTGGATCTTCGTTGTTTCCGGGGAGCGCAGAGATGCTGCGATACTGTGTGGGTGATCGTAAAGCCGAAATAATAGCTGTAACAGGGGGTATGTACTCAGCGGAGCAGGCCAAGGACATGGGGCTTGTGGACCAGGTGACCACGGAAGAATTATTGGGGCAGGAATCTAACAAAGTAGCTTCTGGATTTGTGTCCAGGTTTGGCCCGGCGTTCCGGAGCATAAAAAACCTGCTCAGATCGGATACCGCCGCATGCATGCGGGAAAAAGATGATAAATATCGGGATGAAATGATTGATATCTGGTATTCCGAAGAAACTTGGGCTCGATTAAAAATGATCAAGATCAGAAGTTAGTTTTGGCAAGGTGTTGGACGAAAAAATCGTAAATAGACCCAGGGCGAGATGTTTCTAAAGTCAGCAAACCGATTAATCAAATTTATGGGAACGCTGAGTAGATGGCAGGTTGGAGGCGGCTGGCGGATTTGAACCGCCGAATAACGGTTTTGCAGACCGTCGCCTTACCACTTGGCTAAGCCGCCTCTCTTAAAAAAATCACTTTAATATGAAATTATTGAACTCGTCAATAAAATCGACTGCCCAAAATGAAAAATTGGATCCTACCGCAATCACATTGATTAATTTTCAGCAATAAATATGGTAGGCTCATCATAATGAGTTCAGAAATATCCAACGACCATTGAAGAAACTTGTGTGACAATGAAAAAGGCGTTTATCACATTGACTCTGATGCTCTTGACTTTTCTCGCTCCAGTAAATGTTATTTCGCTGGACGACGAAGTTGACTGCTGCATAAAATCCTGTTCTTGAGTCAAAAAGAAGCCGCAATGTATCAAGACAACTCGAGATGATTGTTTGAGACAACGCGGTGAGGTAGTCGTTGACTGCCTGTTTTGTGACTGAGAATAGGGGAGATCGTGGCGTATTATTTCATCAAGAAGGGAATGTACAGGCGCTGAGACCTTCAACGAGCGTCAGTCGCCCGATCCCGGATCAATCAATTACAGATACGTCCCACTATGAACATCCGGTCGTAGAACCACAATTAAGACATTTGTAACAGGACCCGTTACGAACCATGATCGCTCCGCAATCCGAGCAGGCGGGCGCGTCGGACTGAGCATTATAATGCGACCTTGGCCTGCTAACCTTGCCTGAGGATCTTCCCCAATCATATTCTTGTTCAAGTTCGGGTGGACCCAAGAAAGTGTGTTCGATAGTGGAAGTCAACCCTGCGGCTTCCTGCGCCTGTTCATCCAGGAAGCTAGTCCCGAGGTACCGGAAAATATAATCAGTCAGGGACTTCGCTATCGGAACTTTGGGGTTGCTGGTAAAACCCGATGGCTCAAATCGAACATGACTGAACTTGTTTACAAGATCTTCGAGCGGCACCCCATATTGCAGGGAGATGGATGTAAGAGTGGCTATTGTATCCATTAGACCTGAGATCGTGCTTCCCTCTTTAGACATTCTAATGAATATTTCTCCGACTTTCCCGTCATCATAAAAACCGGCATGAATGTAACCCTTGTGACCCGCTATTTCGAACTTGTGTCTTATGCTCTTGCAATCCACAGACAATCGTCTTCTCACAGGACGGGATAGCACTGGAGTTGGAAGGGACGAACCAGAGTGCAAAGGCTGAGCAGTTTTACAACCATCGCGGTACACAGTGATCGATTTTAGCCCAAGCTTCCATGACAATCGAAATATCTCTTCGATATCCTCAACAGTGCAATCAGTGGGGAGATTAACCGTTTTCGAAATACCTCCTGATATGAACGGCTGAACAGCGGCCATCATCCTGACATGTCCTTCAGGAGAAATGTGGCGTTCTCCGTTCGGAGATCTGAAAGCGCAATCAAATACTGGAAGATGTTCGGGCGCGACTTCTTCGATGTGTTCTATGGAACCGGTTTCCTGGATGGTGGCAATAATCTCCTGAATTTGTAGCAATTCGTATCCCAGTCGTTCCAGGGCCTTAGGTATCATTTTGTTTACTATTGTGAGGTTTCCACCGCCGGATAGTGATTTGTGTTTGACCAGGGCCAGTTCAGGTTCGATACCGGTTGTGTCGCAATCCATCATGAACGAGACTGTCCCTGTTGGAGCAATTGCTGTGACCTGAGAGTTGGCGAATCCGCCTTTTTTACACCTTTCGATGGCGAGGTCCCATGTCAGACGCGCTCCTTCAATGACTTCTTTTGGCGCAGCGTTTTCATCAATTTCATACGCGCTTTTCTTGTGCCTCTTGAGAACTTTCAACATCGACGACCGATTAAGTTCGAATTCTCGAAACGGTCTTCTAACTGAAGCGATCCGGGATGACTGCAAGTACGCTTCAGATGTCATTAACGCGGAAAGGCCAGACGCCCAGGCCCTCGCGCCATCCGAATCGTATGGTAACCCCAACCCCATTACCAAAGCGCCTAAGTCTGCGAACCCAAGACCGAGCGCTCTGAGGTTTCGAGCGTTCCGAGCTATGGCCGGGGTCGGATAGGATGATCGGTCGATAATTATGTCCTGCGCAGTAACAATCGTGTCAATGGCATGAGAGAAGGCTTCAATATCAAATGCGCCGGACGCTTCGAGAAAAGCGGTTAGTTTTATTGAAGCGAGGTTGCACGCGGAATCATCCACTCCCATATACTCTGAGCATGGATTGGACGCTGATATTGGGCCTGTTTCCGGGCAAGTGTTATAACTATTAATTGTTGTGTCGAACTGTAATCCGGGATCACCGCACGCGTAAGCAGCGGCGGCTATCTCCTGCATGAGATCCTTGGCTCTGTATGTGTCAGCCTCGTCCTTGGTCAGAATATATCTTGTGACCCAGTCGGAATCCTTCTCGTCCGCTTCCATAAATTCATCCGTCACTCGTACGGAGTGATTCGAATTTTGAAACGCGACCGTGGAATACGCCTCACCTTCAAAAGATCCATCAAAACCAAATTCAATGAGCGCCTGCGCCTTTTTTTCCTCAAACGCTTTTGCCCTGACGAATTGGAGAATATCAGGATGATCTATGTTCAATATTGCCATCTTGGCGGCGCGACGTGTCTTTCCGCCTGATTTGATCACGCCGGCGGACGCGTCAGCGGCCTTCATGAAAGAGACAGGGCCTGAGGCTGTGCCTCCACTTCTCAGCGGTTCCAGCGCTGATCGAAGCCTGGATAGGTTTACGCCTGCACCTGAACCACCTTTGAATATGATGCCTTCCTGAGTATACCAGTGCAGGATTGACTCCATCGTGTCTTCGACGCCAAGGATGAAACACGCGGAACACTGAGGAGCCACTTCGATCCCAACATTGAACCATACAGGACTGTTGAACGAGGCCCTTTGAGTTATGAGAATGACGATCAGTTCATCTCGGAAAACTCGAGCATCCTGTTCCGACGCGAAATATCCCTGGTCCGCCCCCCAACTGGCTATTGTGTTCGCAACACGAAAAATAAGGTCTTTTACGCTCGTTTCTCTGTCCGCCGCGCCGGGTCGACCTCTGAAATACTTGGAAGCCACAACAGTCACAGCCATGTCCGACCAAAACGACGGGGCTTCGACGTTATTCTGTTCAAAAATTATTTGTCCCTTTTCGTTTCGGATAACTGCGGATCTTTTCTTCCAATCCACAAGATCGAAAGGATCTTTATCTTCCGAAGAAAAAAAACGCGTGAATACAAGTCCTTGTGAAGTTACATTCGCAACGCTAAATAAATTTTCAGTATTAGAAAGTTCGGCTGAGAATGCCTTATCAGTCATCTTGTCTCCACTGTCATCAATGCCCTATGGGTTCATTACAGTTATTATAATCTATTAGTTGGATCCTGGCAAGTTAACATATCGGAAAGTTTGAATAATTTAATCCGAAGACCACCTGAAAGATTCCTGAATATCTTTTACGGACGTTTCAGGAGGGAACCCGCCTCTAAAGAGTTCATCCAGGCTGGTAATAACCCTTTCCCCCGATCGGCCTTCAGCTATTATCAGGATGTCTCGTGATTTTTGCCTGGCGAACTCTTGCATGTATTGCAAGCACGTTCCGCACGGTAACAGGGGGGCATAAAGATCAGAAACTACGGCCACTGCGAGGAAGTCGCTGTATCCGTGAATCAGCGCGTGATTGATAGCGTTTCTTTCTGCGCACACACCCAGGACTGGTATGAGACATTCAGTGTTGCAACCCTCAAAGATTGCGCCACCTTTTGTCAGGACAGCGGCGCCGACTCTGAATCGACTCAAAGGAACCGAAGCATTGTCCCTGACAACTTTGGCGACATCCAACAATTTGTCTAAGTCCCACTGGGGTAATCCGCGAGATGGTTGGTCCATCAAAAATCATCCCAATCACCCTGCAGGGTTTTTACCATTATTATCAAGTCGTGATAGGCGCCGTCCCGATCCTTCACATAGTCCTTGAGTCGCGCCTGTTCAAAGAAGTCGAGTTTCAGAGCGGCCTTTATGGCGGGTTCCTGGACGCCTGCCACTAATTCTGCCGCCAATTTCTCGATACCCATGTCCATTGCCAGTTGAACAGCGTTAAGTAAGAGTTTGGGGCCCAATGTCTGCCGACGATAGGCCGGATCTACCATTATTCGGACATGGCCGATATGACTGAGGCACTCAGCGACGGGTCGATGCAACTGAATATTTGCGATTATTGTCCCATCATCGGTATTCACTGCGACCAACGGGACGATTTTGCTGTAGTCAAGGTTGCGAATCCACTCAGTGGTAGCCTTAGTGTCAGCCGTGTCATCACGCAAGAACCATCTTTCCTGGTCCGGAATACGCGCCAAGAAATATCGTAGTTGTTGCTCGTCGGAAGCCTGAAGGGGCCGCAAGAGAATTGAAACACCATCTTTTGTTTTCAATAATTTTTTATATTTTTCCAGCATTTCCCTTCTCCTCGCGTTTGGAACTGTAATGGATTGGAAGTTCTTACCAGACGCCAGATCTAAGCGCAACGATCAACAGAAAACAGAGTGACTTATATTGTGGCCTCTGTTAATGGGTTATCATAAACTAAAGCGCAAATTGAGGATTATACAAGGCAACAACACAGAGCAAAAATACAATCTTGGAGGTGGGCGAATGGACGAAAAAGAGAAGACGGTTTTTGAGGCGATGAAAAACGCGGGGAAACCTATTAGACCAGGTGATGTAGCGAAAGCAGCCGACATGGATTCCAACGAAGTTTCCAAGATCATAGATTCTTTGAAAAAGAAGGGTCTGGTGATTTCGCCCAAGCGGTGTTATTACTCTCCGGCCGAGGGTTGAGGGTTCAACCTTTCCTGGGGTGCGGTCTTGGAATAGTACGGATTTGAAGGATTGTATTTGACTGATCATTCCGACTTTAAATGTCAATTGCCGAACGAGCCTAGTCACGTCCACCTTATAGGTGTTTGTGGTGTAGGAATGGCTGGCGTGGCTGGCCTTTTTTTGTCCCGGGGTCGTGTTGTCACAGGTTCGGACCAGGCAGTATATCCACCCATGAGCGACCATCTTGCTGGGTTGGGGGTGCAAATCCACGAGGGTTATTCGCCTACAAACCTAGTCCCGCGGCCTGATCTCGTAGTTATCGGGAATGTTATAAGGAGGGATAATCCGGAGGCTCGGGCTACTCTGAATCTTCAAATTCCTTTTACATCAATGCCTGGCGCGATTGAGCAATATTTTCTGACGGACAAACTATGTCTTGTAGTCGCGGGATCCCATGGAAAAACAACCTTGAGCTCGATGATCTCCTGGATCCTCTACGATCAGGGGCTCGATCCCGGTTTTATAATCGGTGGGTTGCCTATCAACTTCAACGCTGGTTCTCGATTTGGGCAAAGCAATCTTTTTGTGCTCGAAGGAGACGAGTATGATTCGGCATTTTTTGACAAACAGCCCAAATTTCTGCATTACAAACCGTTTGTAGGGATAGTAACATCTTGCGAGTTCGATCACGCTGATATTTATCAGGACCTTGGGCAAATACGGCGTGAATTTGAGAAATTTCTGCGACTTATCCCGGACAGCGGACTAATACTGGCTTGTAATGACGACTCCGTTATTCGTGATATTCTTGAAGCGAATCATTCTAACGCTGAAACATACGGATTTCGTCCTGATTCGACTTGGGGTATAGCCGAAGCAAGGGATACCGGAGCTGGGATGCACGCGGTTTTCAAGAGAGGCGCCACTGAGATCGCATCAGGGATTCTGCCAGTGATAGGACGGCACAACGTTCTAAATGCTCTGGCTGCAATCGCTGCGGTCGCGAAAGTCGGTGTAGTGCCTCAGAATGCCTTCATGTCTTTGGGATCTTTCAAGGGTGTCACCAGACGACAACAAGTAACCAGACTTAATTCCGGCATAACTTTGATTGATGACTTTGCGCACCATCCATCAGAAGTTCGTGAGACTCTGGCAGGTTTTCGTCTCAGATTTCCGGAACAAAGACTCATCGCGGTTTTTGAGCCTCGCACAAACACCAGTCGTAGATCGATATTTCAAGAGAACTATATTGAATCTTTTCTTCCGGCAGATGTAATAGCGCTACGAGACCCGCCGGATCCCTGGAAAGCGCCGGAGGGGGACCTGTTCAGTTCAAGCCTGCTTGCGGGCGAACTTACAAAAAGAGGCAAAATAGCTCGAGCCTTTCCAGACGCGAATTCTATCATTGATTTCCTAACACTCGAACTTCGACCTGATGATGTCATAATAGTGATGTCAAACGGTGGTTTTGAAAACCTAATCCTTCGATTGTCAAAAAGATTAGAGGATTTTGTACGATGATAGAAGCTGCTTTATATGAAAAAACGGGCACGAACGCTGTACGATGCAAACTGTGCCGTCAAAACTGTAAAATTGAGGACGGAGAGCGCGGCTTTTGCGGGGTCCGTGAAAATAAGAACGGGACCTTGTTCAGCCTTGTTTACGACAAAGTGGTGTCAACAAACGTTGATCCTATAGAAAAAAAACCGTTATTTCATTTTGCGCCCGGCACGAAATCTTTTTCGATAGCCACGATGGGATGCAATTTCCGATGCACCTTTTGTCAGAATTACTCAATATCGCAAGCTCCTAATGAATCCGGCGACATTTCCGGAAGAGACTACACCCCGCAACAGATAGTCTATATGGCGGTTGAAAGCGGATGCAAAAGCATAGCTTACACCTACACTGAACCCACCATTTATTACGAATTGGCTCGTGATACCATGATCCTGGCAAAAAAAGCCGGGCTTCTCAATGTCTTTGTGACCAATGGTTATATGAGTCGAGAAATGCTCGATGATTCGAGGGGCCTTATCGACGGGGCAAACGTAGATCTCAAGGCTTTTAACGACAAGTTTTACACTCAGTATTGCAGGGCTCGTCTCAATGGAGTTCTTGATTCATTAAAATACATTAAAAAAATAGGCGCCTGGTTAGAGGTGACTACACTACTTATTCCCGGAATGAATGATGAAACGTCGGAGATTAAAGAAATGGTTTGTTTCATCAAGAACGAACTGGGAAGAGAAACCCCTTGGCACGTGAGCAGATTCTTTCCACGTTATAAAGAACTTGATTTACCACCGACCGACGCCACTGCCCTTAGGCACGTTCGCCAGATTGGCCTGGATGAAGGTCTTTATTACGTATATACAGGTAATTTACCTTGGGAACCCGGCGAGAAGACATATTGTCCCGGTTGTTCTTATATGTTGATTGATCGAATAGGTTACTCGATTCAGAAATATGCTATCAAGGAAGGCCGGTGTCCGAAGTGTGGATATGAAATCGAAGGGGTCGAGCTTTAGCTTTTTCTTCGCGTCATTGGTTATGGGAGATTTTTATGAATTGTAAATCGAACGTTCTTATAGCTCCGTCTATTTTGTCGGCCGATTTTTCACGTTTGGGGGAAGAAATCAAAGCTATTCAGGCTGCCGGAGCCGACTGGCTCCACATAGATGTCATGGATGGACACTTTGTTCCAAACATAACGATTGGACCCTTGGTGGTTGAGGCAGCGAAACGTTGCGCAGATGTCCCGCTGGATGTGCATCTCATGATTTCGTCGCCGGATCGATATGTGGAAGATTTTCACGCGGCGGGCGCAGACATTCTCAGTTTGCATCCGGAGGCGTGTGTGCATCTGCATCGTACTCTGGTCAAGATTCGGGAGTTAGGGATGAAAGCAGGGGTCGCCTTGAATCCGTCGACCAGCGTATGTGCAATCGAGAACGTGCTTGCTGAGTTGGATGTTATAATGGTCATGACGGTAAACCCGGGGTTCGGTGGCCAGTCTTTTATTCCGACTATGTTTCCCAAGATAAGAGCTATTAGAAAAATGATTGATGAATCCGGTTATGACATACTCCTTGAAGTGGATGGAGGAGTAATCCCGCAAAATGCGTCTGACTTGACTAAAGCTGGGGTAAATGTTCTTGTAGCGGGTAGCGCTGTTTTTGGAAGGCCGCCTTATGATGTCGCCATCGCTAACATACGCAACGGATGAATGTTCTTGAATGTAAGTATTAGCCGCTAATTTCGCCCGAGGAACAAATGACAAAAAAGACTCCTCATGCCTGTTGTGTTTTCCTCAGCCTGTTTCTGGTGTTGGTTTTGGTCTCAACAGGCGCTGCCCTAATTGGAGTAGACGATACAGGTCACAAGAAAACGGTTGTCGCTCCCGACATGGAAAAGGACCCCGGTCTGTTCTTTTTACTGGGAGAAGAATCAGAAGCCCAAGGCGACAGCGAAAGCATGTTGAATTATTTCAAACGAGCGCTTGACCTGGATCCTGGATCAGACTACCTGCACACTAGAATCGCGGCCATCCTGGCAAGAAATCGTAAGATAGCCGACGCTATAGTCATGGCCAAGAATGCGGTGACGTTAAACCCCAAGTCTTCAGAGGCTTACACAATATTGGGAAAGATCTATACTGTCACCGGGGACTCGAACAAGGCCATCGAAGCTTATAACCGAGCACTGGATCTTAAGCCTGACGATAGGGACCTCTATATATTCCTGGGTTCTCTACAGGCGTCTCACAGGCTGCTGAAGGAGTCGGAGAAGACTTTTAGCCTTATGATAGAGCGGTTTCCAGATGAGAAAGAGGGATATTTTTATCTGGGTAAGGTTTATATCGAAGATGAGCAGTATGACAAGGCAATTGAGATTTTCAAGAGCCTTCTTGAAAGACGGGGAGAAAGCGCCTCTCAAGCTCATGTTGAACTGGGCGGAATATATGTGATCCAAAAACAATTCCCCAAAGCTGAGGAGCATTACAGGCAAGCGTTAACCCTTGATCCATTTAATTTGGCTGCAAGGTTGAACCTGGCACAGGTCCTGGCCAGCCAGAAAAAATTTGGTGAGTCCTATCAGACCCTCGAAGAATTATCTAAGTTGGCGCCGTCCAATCTTGGAATTCAGATAAAAATGGCGTTGCTTCTAGCTGAACAAAAACAGTTTGACAAAGCTAGAGAGCTATTTGACAAAATCTTACAGAGTAAACCAGGTTGGGATCAGGTTAGATTCCACTTGGGCCGTGTTTTGAGGGAGCAAGGCAAACCGGAAGAGGCGGAAAGAGAATTCGTTCAGATTCAAAAAGGACAGCCGTCTTTTGTCAACTCAAGGATTGTTCTCACTCTAATGTTTCTTAACATTAAGGATTTTACTAAAGCTCTTAAGTATATCAATGAAGCGATTGATGAGGAGCCTCGGGACGCTGATATCTATCATATCAAGGGGTCGATTCTTGAAGAGTTATACCGGTATAACGAGTCTATAATAGAATATAAGAAAGCGCTCGAAATAGCGCCGGACAATGTGAAACTCATGTACTCACTCGGGAACTCTTTTGAGAAGAGTGGAATGCGTTCGTTCAGCCTTTCGACAATGGAAAAGATACTCGAGGATAAGCCTGACGACCCAAGCGCGATGAATTTTATCGGATATACGCTTGCAATAATGGGTAAGGATATAGATCGAGCGGAAAAACTTGTCCGAAAAGCTCTTGAAATAAAACCCGATGATGGCTACATAGCGGATTCCTTAGCGTGGGTCTTATTCAAGGCAGGCAAGGTTGATGAGGCGTTCAAGTATCTGGAAAAGGCGAGCCAGAAGGTGAAGAATGATCCCATTATAGCTGAGCATCTTGGTGACGTTCTGGTTGCCAGAAACCGTCCGGATGAAGCCCGGCAAGCCTACCAGCGGTCGTTATCCATTAACCCGTACAATGTTTTAGTTCAGGAAAAACTACGCAAACTAGGGACACCTGAATCATTGCCAAAACAATAGATCATGCCTATTTTGAGGCGTAAACGCGTAACAAACAGCTATCTCGCTTACATACTCCATATCACATTGGCGTTGCTGATGTGCTGTCAGTGCTATGCCGCATCGGTCTCCGGCGCCAAGACGAATCCTTCAAACGCCAGTTGCCCCTATTTTTATATACCTGATTCTGTGCTCACAGGTGGATTGGAACTGGCAGGAGAAGTGGTTCCAATAACACGGCCCGATGTTAAGGCGCGTATTGAATTCCAAATCAATTTTCTACTATTCGATGCTCGTAGCGTCTTGGCGGAATGGTTGAACGAAAAGCGGAGGTATTCGTGGATATTCGATGAAGCATTCTCCAAGCAGGGGATACCCAAGGATTTTACCTGGCTATCGCCTGTCCTGTCCGGAATTAGTCGGTCATCGAACTCGCGTCTCTCGCCTGCTGGGAGCTGGGCGCTAGATCGGCCGTGCAGTTCCGCTGAAGGAGTGGAAATGCATGATGACACTTGGCGAGACGATAGACTGGATATTAATTTGGCCACACTTTGTTTTTCGTATCGCATAAAAAATCTTAAACAGGATTTGGGCGCAGGCTGGCTGATGTCCTCAGTTGCATATGTTCTGTCTGCCAAGACCGCAAAGGATTTGATCGAAAAGTGGAATTCATCAAGTGTGTGGGATATTCCTCTACCTGACAATATTGAAGATATGTTTTCCAGATGGGCCGCATTCAAAATAATTGGAACCCACCGTTCCGTGTATGGATTAAAAATATCAGATCCGGCGCCTGTGACATATGACAACCTTACAAGCATTCAACTGGCCAAAGATCTTCCAGTGGCAGAGATCGCCAAATTCGTGAATGTTTCGCCCAGACTAATCCTTGAACTCAATCCAAAAATTAAGCTGAATTCCGGAATCTTCCCTGCGAAACCAAACGGGCGTCTTGAGAACCATTCGATAGCGGTCCCTTCCAGTTCCGGGCGTGTCCTATTGCAAAAACTTCAGGAGTCAGGATACCTCTTGCCTAACGTGAATCGTTGACTCACATTTGCTCTGGGACCAGTCCAATCATTCACAGCAAAACATGTAACAAGGTTTGCTCTTGACTATATAATGAAAACGACTTACTCTTCACATGGGTTAATTGACTGAACAACATCAATACCTTAGAGTTTCTAGGCGGAGATTTAGGAATGACTCTTATCAGATGGGACCCATTGAGAGACTTGTTGAATATACAGGAGAGGGTCAGTCGTTTCGGTGACTTGCCCGCAGAGGATTCCCAGCCCAAACGGCGAACCTGCTGGTTACCGGCTGTCGACATTCTAGAAACGAATGACGCGTACATTATCCGAGCCGAGCTACCTGGTGTTGGCAGACACAATATAAACATTGAAATTCTCGGGAGACGATTAGTAATTTCAGGGAGTCGCGTGGAACAGACCGAAATGGACTACGCTGCTTATCACACTATTGAGAGGGTAGAAGGGTATTTTGAGCGTAGTTTCAATATTCCAGGCGCAATTGACGCTGAACAGGCCAAGGCAAGATACGTCGATGGCATTCTCGACCTGTATCTCCCAAAGTCACAGGAAGAACCCGACCGCTGCGTTAGGATTGAGTGTACCGAATAACCAACCAAAATCTGTCAAACCGGACCTTAACGCAGTCTATTTTTGGCGCTTCATGAGCTGCAAGATTATCTTGGGTTTGAAATCAATATCGTGAATCAGTGTTTCTTGACATAAAGCGCCGGTCCAAGAGAACGGTTAGAGTCTGAAATTAAGAGTTCCTTTGATTGGAGCGATTCAAAAAACTAATGGAGAATTTAGATCCATACAAGACGTTAGGGGTATCACGAGACGCGAATGACGAGCAGGTAAAGTCAGCCTATCGAAAACTCGCTCGACGTTATCACCCCGACCTGAACGAAAACAGCAAAGCCTCGGAAACTCGTTTTAAAGCGATATCCTTAGCTTATGAGATCCTGAGCGACAAAGAACGGAGACGGGAATACGACACGTATGCATCAGGAGGCGGCACTTATTCGCAAGCAGGTTTCGAGCAATTTTTTAGAAATGGATCCAGTTTTGGCGCCGGTCCATATCGTCGATTTAATTTCGGAGGCGATTCAACGAATTTCTTCGGGGCAAAAGGACCTTCTCCTGCCGAGGACTGGTTTTCCGAATTGTTTGGACAGACTCATCGAATGCGCTCAACAGACGGCGCCAATTCCAAGATCTCCAACCTTGAACAAAACTTGGAAGTAACTTTTGTTGATGCCTACTATGGGGTCAAGAAAGCACTTACTACTCCGTACAAAACCTTGGAAGTATATGTCCCGGCGGGTGTAGACACAGGATCTCGTATAAGGGTCCATGGTCAGGGGCATCCACCCTCTCGAGGGGGCCGGCCAGGGGACTTGTTTCTGAAAATGTTAGTCAAGGCTCACAGGTTTTTCAGGCGTGAAGGAAAGGACATCTTTTTAGATATCCCTGTAACCCTTGGAGAAGCAATGCTTGGGGCTAAGATAGAAATTCCGGCGCCTGATGGGAAAGTCGCCTTACGGATCCCCACCGGGGTTCAAAATGGCACGTCGTTCAGGTTTAGAGGCAAGGGATTCCCTTCTTTAAAAGACCCGGTTCGAGGCGATTTTCTTGCCCGGGTTAATATCGTGCTGCCTGAAAAGATTGACGGCGTATCTAGAAAACTAGTGGAGGAATTCGAGAAGCTCAATCCTTTGCGTCCACGCAATAATTTCTTGAAAACATAACAATTTTTTTGTAACATACAGTGTTTTAGCGTGAACTCCCCAAATTACGAGTGTAAAGAGGAGAGACATGATGTCGGATTACGAAAACGAAGAAACTCAAGAGTTTAAAGTTAGGGACAAGAGGCGGTTCTCCCCAGGAGGAGAATCCTCACAATCTCAGGAGTCGGGAAAGCCGGACAAGCCCGAGAACAGTGAAGAAATAGGGACACAAGAACTCCGGAAGAAACAGCAAACGACGACAAGACCGCCGGTCGATTTTTCATCCTTGATCGCCAGTTTGGCTCAAACAGCATTGTTTCAACTTGGTGTTCTGCGTACGCCTGACATGAAGGAGCCTATAGAACCTGACCTGGAAGGCGCTCGTCAAACAATTGATGTAATAGCGATACTCGAATTAAAGACCAAAGGAAACCTGACTGAACAAGAAAAAAAGTTGATAGATGACACCCTTTTTCAGTTAAGGATGGCCTTTATTGAAATGTCCAAGTAATCTTATTAAGAATCAAGCATTTCTTACAGGAGAGATAGTATGTCCAGAGTCTGCGAAGTGTGTGGCAAAAAACCGCTGAGAGGATACAATGTCAGTCACGCTCACAACCGCACCAAGAAGATATCATTACCGAACCTTCAGAAGTTGAGAATTATTGAGCCGTCCGGTAGGGTGAGGCGAGCCAAGGTTTGCACGCGCTGTATACGTGCGAACATGGTTTCAAAAGCCCCGTAAAGATTTACCCGGGGGGAACCCGCGATTGATGAAAAATGTTGTGATATCTCTTAAATCATATAGTTCCCAATCGTTCGACCTCCCGAATTCCTTTAACTTTTTTCAGGGCGTTTATGATTCGAGTCAAATGCTCGACGTTCCGGACCCCTACCAGGAATACCCCTCTGGCGTTGGTGTCATCAATTGAACTCACATTCGCCTGGATGATATTAGAGTCGTTTGAAGTGAATACTCCGCTTACTGCGGCAAGCATACCAGGCTTGTTGTCCGACAATAAACCGATCTTAACAGTCCGCTGAAGGGGTTGTGAATCATCCCAACTCGCTTCTAGTATTCTCTTGGGATCCGAGTCTGGTAAATTCGCACAGTCGGTCTTGTGAATCGTCACACCTCTACCTCGGGTAATAAACCCCAGGATTGAGTCACCAGGCAGCGGATTGCAGCATCTCGCGAAATGAACCAACATGTCTGATAATCCCTGGACCTTAACCCCGCTCTTCCCTTTGGGACGTCTTGGCGTATTGAGTTTTTCTTCAAGAGCCAGTGTCTTCGGTTGTTCCCGCTCACTTAACGGTACCAGCCTGGTTACTATAATTTTCGCTGATTGTCGTCCGTGCCCAATTGCCACATAGAGATCGAGTTCAGTTTTGAAATTGAACTCCTGTGCGATTTTAAGAATTGCGCCCTCTTTTTCTACACGGTTAAGGTCAATCCGCCATTTGCGAAGTTCTCGCTCAACCGTCTCCCGACCTTGTTCAATAGCCTTTTCACGCTCTTGCGATAACAAGTAATGGCGAATCTTGGTTCTGGCTCGTCCTGTTTTTACGTGCTTCAGCCAATCCTTGCTAGGTTTTTGATGCGTGGAGGTAATGATCTCTATTGTGTCACCGGTCGTAAGCTCGTACTTGAGTGACACCATCTTTCCGTTCACCCTGGCGCCGATACAACTTTGTCCGACTTCAGTATGAATTGAATAGGCGAAATCCAAGGGGGTAGAACCCCGTGGAAATTCCTTGACGTCACCCTTTGGTGTGAATACGTAGACTTCATCCGGGTACAGATCGACTCGAACATTTTCAAGAAATTCTCTTGGGTCATCGAGGTCTTGCTGCCATTCCATCATCTGGCGGAGCCAGTTCACAACCCTCGTGTCTTCGGGTGTGACTGATTTGCCTTCTTTATAGGACCAATGGGCAGCAATACCTTCCTCAGCTATTAGATCCATTTCATGGGTCCTAATCTGGATCTCTATCCTGTGTCCTTCCGGCCCAATGACTGTGGTATGCAATGATTGGTAACCATTACTCTTGGGCATCGCTAGATAATCTTTGAAGCGTCCGGGAACCGGTCTCCAGATGGCGTGTATTAATCCTAGGACCGTGTAACATTCGCTGACCGAGTCGAGAATTATTCGGAACGCTGTCAGATCGTGCAACTGCTCAAATTCCAGCCTTTGAGACAGCATCTTCCTGTGGATACTATAGATGTCTTTGTTTCTACCCTTTATGATCGTGTTAATATTCTCTTTTTCAAGCTTATCGGTAATTACCGTTAGAACTTCATTTACGTATTTTTCTCTTTCCTCAACAGATTCTTCCAGCCGTTTCAGGATGAATTCATAACGGTCGGGTTCCAGATATTTGAAAGCAAGTTCTTCAAGAGTTGTCCTCATCCAATAGATGCCGAGCCGGGCAGCGAGAGGCGCATAGATTTCCATTGTTTCTCGCGATATTCTTACCTGGGCTTCTCGCGGCATATGTGTGAGGGTTCTCATGTTGTGAAGACGGTCTGCGAGTTTAACGAGAAGCACTCGGATGTCTCGGCTCATGGCCAGGATCATTTTTCGAAAGTTTTCGGCCTGTCGTTCTTCTTTGGACTGAAAAGCTATTTTGCTGATTTTTGTGACACCGTCCACAAGTGTGGCTATTTCTGTTCCGAAATAACTCTCGATATCTTCGAACGTAGATAGGGTATCTTCGACTGTGTCATGCAGAAGGCCAGTAGCGACTGAGGCTTCATCAAGCTTCATCTGCGCTAGAATTGCAGCTACCGCGACAGGGTGTGTCAGGTACGGTTCTCCAGACATTCTAGTCTGGCCCTGATGTACTCTTGCTGAATAAACGTAGGCTGCTCGTATCAGATCCAGGTCAGCGTCCTGGTAGTAGGACTTGACCATATCCAGAATTTCGCCAAAACGAACGATCCTGTTGTCTGTTCGCTCCATTGTCCAGGTTTCTAAAATGTTTGCCGGTTAGCCGGGAATAGAGTTAATTCTCATCGAGATCGGGTCCTACCGACCCGCCCCTTAAAAATTAACTTTAGAGGGGACCCTCCAAAATCGAAATATTCTCGGAGTCGATTTTCGAGAAACCTCCTGTATGAAAAATGTATAGCTTCAGGATAATTACAAAATAATGTAAAAGTAGGTGGGGCCACATCGCCCTGAGTCATATAATATATTTTGGTCTTTCGATATTTGCTCCGCATTCCTGGTGGATGCTCCGACAAGACGGTCTCGAGGAACTTGTTCAGGGTAGCGGTTGAAACCCTTTTTCTATACTGGTTAAACAGGTCGTCTATCAGGTCAAACACCTTAACACAACGCGTTCCCTTAAGAGCGGAAATCGAAACCACGGGGGTGAAATCCAAGAATTTGAGATTTCTTCGAACTTCACTGACGCAGAATTCAAAGGTCTTGGAATTTTTTTGGATCATGTCCCACTTGTTGATCGCCAGTATTACGCAGCGTCCCTTCTCGTGAGCATAACCCGCAATACGCGCGTCCTGATCAGTTACAAGTTCCTCAGCGTCAAGCAAGACCAGCGCGACATCGCATCTGTCAATACTTCTGAAAGCCTTTACCACGCTGAAAATTTCAACTCGATCCACAATCCGGGCACGGCGTCTGATCCCTGCTGTGTCGATAAAAAGATATTCTTTGCGATTGCGCCTTACAATGGTGTCAATCGAATCTCGAGTTGTCCCTGGGGTAGGATTGGCAACAAGACGTTCCTCCCCTACCAGCAAATTGATAAGGGTTGATTTACCGACGTTGGGTCTTCCAACGACGGCGACCCGTGGGATAGCCACCGCTGACAAGGTGTCTTCCACAGGATTAGAAATGTCAGAGTCTATTTCATCAAGCAGAGCATCCAAAAACTCACGCATCCCATAGCCTGTCATCGCGCTCAAAGCATAGAGGGGTTCCACCCCAAGCTGGAAAAAGTCTACGGCATGGGACTCTGATTTTTCGGAATCGATTTTGTTGACGACGTAGAAAACCATCTTGTTGGTTTTCTGAAGTGTTCTGACAACTTCCCTGTCCGAAGGTGTCAGCCCGATTCGACCGTCTCCCATGAATACGATAATGTCAGCCTGCTCAACTGCGACCATCGTTTGAGTTCTCATTTGAGCTAGCACCTCGTCATCCGTCTGAGGCTCGAAGCCCCCTGTGTCCACTATGACGAAAGCTTTCTCATCCAAAGTCACATTTGCATAATTTCGATCACGAGTAAGTCCCGGAGTGTCGTCGACAATCGCTTTCCTGGAACCTAGCAACCTGTTAAACAGGGTTGATTTTCCTACGTTTGGTCGTCCCACTAATGCTACGAGAGTTTTCGGGTTTCTTGCCATACGAATTCTATACCATAACATAGATTGCCACATGTAGTCGTCACAATTAAAAAGTTGAAAAAAGCTGAGATAGTTCTTATAATTAAATGTTATTAATTTTCTGGCGTTAAAGCGAAAAAAATAATAAGTTGCAAAACACCATCAACAAATTTTTCTACACTAAGGCGGCCTTCAGAAGAATAATACTGAACGGTTTTGTCGAGACCGCCTCCCGGCTTGCAGTTTTTCATGTCGCATAAAACCGCGCTTTTAAACCCCACCATTCATAATCAAAACCGTACTTATGATAGTAAAGGTTGGTCATGAACAAACGTTTTTTTGGAACTGACGGTGTAAGGGGCGTGGCCAACAAAGAACCTATTACCGCTGAAACGGTCCTAAGACTCGGTAAAGCGGTCGCTAAAATTGTTCTGGGCACACTTGAGTCCAATAATCGTAAAATCTTGATAGGAAAAGATACCCGTCTTTCAGGTTCAATGCTGGAGATGGCGTTGGCAGCCGGTATTTGTTCAATGGGAGTGGATGTTTTGTTAGTCGGGGAAATTCCTACGCCTGCAGTGGCTTTTCTCACTACCGACATGATGTGCGATGCAGGAGCGGTCATCTCAGCGTCACACAACCCGTTTGAGGATAATGGGATCAAGTTCTTCGGTAAACGCGGGCTAAAACTTGACGATGATCAGGAACTGGCCATAGAGAGTGTTCTTGTTTCAGAAACACTTGAACGGGAGGCCGCTCACCCTCATAAACTGGGGAGGGTTTTCAATCTTGACGATGCTTTGGAGCGTTACCTGGTATTCTTGAAGAATAGTCTCCCCAAGGACGTTGACCTTAAAGGATTAAAAATTGCCGTAGATTGCGCTAACGGAGCAGGATTCAAAGCAGCGCCTCAAGTATTTCAGGAACTCGGAGCTGAAGTAATCTGTCTCTCGGCAGCCCCTGATGGGAAAAATATAAATCTTGATTGTGGTTCACTTCATCCGGAACAGATGACAAAGGAACTATTGAAGCAAGGGGCCAACCTGGGAGTTGCTCTTGACGGTGATGGAGACCGCGCAATTTTTGCGGATGAGCAAGGAAATGTCATAGATGGTGATCGTATAATGGGTATGGTGGCCTGGGATATGTTCAGCCGAGGCTTGCTTAAGCGAGACACTCTCGTTGCCACTGTAATGAGCAACCTCGGATTGGAGATCGCCATGAAAGAGAAAGGGATCAATATGGTAAGGACCCCTGTAGGCGATCGCTATGTGGTAGAAAAAATGCTGAGTGAAGGTTACAATTTCGGCGGCGAGCAGTCCGGCCATCTTGTTTTCTTCGATTATTCGACCACAGGAGACGGGATACTTTCCGCGCTGCGTGTTGCCGCGATCATGAACCGAACATCCACGCCTCTATCGCAATTAACGGGTTGGATTAAGAAATACCCGCAGGTACTAAAAAACTTACCTGTAAGTTGTCGTGTAAATTTGGATGAAGTGCCGGTGATAAAAAAAGTAATCGAAGATTGTAAAAGAAGGCTAGGAAACTCAGGGCGGATTCTTGTTCGGTATTCCGGAACTCAGTCCCTATGTCGAGTTATGGTAGAAGGGAAAGATCAAGAATTGGTTGACCAGGTTGTCGAAGAAGTGTCCGAAGCCCTTGTTAGGAATATTTGACATGACTAAATCAACCTTGGATATTGCTCGGGAAGCCCTGGAAATTGAAATTCAGGGAATTAAGTCTGTGATCGCAAGGCTTGATAAGAGTTTCGAATCGGTTGTAGATCTTTTGTATTCGCTCCGAGGACGCATTATAGTTACGGGTGTAGGAAAGTCAGGAATTATAGGCAGAAAAATAGCAGCTACATTCACCAGCACCGGTTCTCCAGCGATCTTTGTTCACCCTGTAGAGGGTTTGCACGGAGATGTAGGAATTGTAGGGCGTGATGACGCGTTAATCGCGATATCCAACAGTGGAGAGACAACTGAAATAACCTCGTTAGCAGCTACCGTGAGAAAATGGGGCACCGGAATAGTCGCTATGACCGGTAACACATCATCAACTCTGGCTCGTATGGCTCAAGTAACACTTGATTGCCGAGTAGACCGCGAGGCTTGCCCTCTCAATATGGCGCCTACAGCCTCCACTACGGCTATGTTGGCCCTGGGAGACGCTCTGGCGGTAGCCTTGATGGTGCGACGCGGGTTTAACAAAGAAGATTTTCTAAGAAGTCATCCAGCGGGAAGCTTGGGTGAACGATTAAACTTGAAGGTCAAGGACATGACACTTGAAAGCGTGTCTGTTCCCCAGGTGTCTCCTTCAGCGAAAATGCCTGAAATAATAGAATCAATAAACGGAAAAAATCTGGGATTGACAATGGTCACTTCCGAAAATGCGGTACTAGGTATAATTACGGATGGTGACCTAAGACGAGCCCTGGCTGACGGGGCCGACTTATTTGAGAAAGAAGCCCGGCACTTGATGACTCAGAATCCTCTGGGAATCCGATCTGACCGTACCGCTGCGGAAGCTCTGGAAATTATGGAAAGAAAGTTGATCACGGCCTTAGCAGTCACAGATCATGACGGTAAGTGGCTGGGGATAATACATTTGCATGATTTACTTGGAAAAGGACAGGTTCGATTCGTGTCTTAAATGGAGAGCTAGTAACCTAGATGTCGCGGTTCTAATCTCTGGGCACATAATTGTTTCTTCGATCCGTTCAATGCGACCGGAAATTGAGAGAGAGGGTTTGTTCTGAAGCCAAACTGTGCCGGGACGAACCGACGGAGGGCGTTATGAAATTGAACAGTGAAGACCTTGAGTATTTTGGAGGGATTCTGCAACGACAGCTCGACGAATTGGTGCGCGGAGCCGAGCGTACAGTAGACGATATGACGGAAGGGGAAGGGAAATCTGCCTTTCCGGACCCAACAGATCGAGCTTCTCTTGAATCTGATCGAAACTTTGAGCTTAGGATTCGTGATCGCGAGCGAAAATTGATTAATAAGATCAAAAAGGCCCTAACCATGATCGAAGATGGCACGTTCGGTCTTTGTGAAGTCTGTGGGGAACCTATTGATGTCAAGAGACTTGAAGCGCGACCGGTTACTTCTCATTGCATAGAATGTAAAACTTCTGAAGAGGAAGAAGAAAAAATCAGAAATATGTAACTAAGTTACAAAACTCTTAGATCAGGAGGGATGGTAAGGAATCAGAATTGAGTATTCCAGTAGATCCAGATTCGGCTGAACTGGTTATAAGCCTTTTGAGCGCGAAAGAAAATCCTCTCGAGGTTTTACAAAAAGATCTGGAGTGTATATTCGGGTCCGTCGAAGATGCAGTTGGTCCGCTGAAGTTCGAGTTCACTACATACTATGACATGGAACTTGGCGAGGGAATCAGGCGCTGGATAATCTCATTTGCAAACATGGTGGATCCGTCCGGTTTGGCTGAAATCAAACTGGCGACTAATGAAATAGAACAACGATATTCGAAGGAGGGCCGAAGGCAGTTCAATTTGGATCCGGGGTTGATGACCCTTGGAAACTTTGTCCTCGCTACCGGCAAGAATAACGCTCACAGGGTCTATTTGAATACGGGGATTTTCGCTGACTTAACCCTGATTTTCCGCCGGGCGAGTTATCGACCGCTAGAGTGGACATACCCGGACTATTCCGATTCAGTCCTTCTAGACGTCCTCAACCGTATCAGAGAAAGTTACAAACAAAAGCTGGAGAAACAGCGTTGAACGAAAAATCGATAAAGAGTATGACAGGTTTTGGCCGTGGAAACCACGTTGCCGGGAATGTCGAGGTCGTGACCGAGATCAGGGCGGTTAACCACCGGTTCCTTGACATGTTCATCAGGCTGCCCAAGATGTACAGTTGCTTCGAACCGCAAATTCGGAAGATGGTTTCCGACAAAATCAATCGAGGCAAGTTCGAAATCACGGTTACACGCTCAGGAGGAAAAGGCGCTCTAATAGAACTTTCAGTGGATACTGATCTTGCAGACCGTTATTATAGCTGTTTGCTAGAATTAAAGAACCGTTTCAATCTAACAGGTGAAATAACTGTATCGGACATGCTGATCCTCAAAGAGATAATATCGTCAGCCGATAATGTTGAGGGCTTTGAGCAGGAATGGAGTCTGGTTGAAAATAGCGTGCAATTGGCTCTTTCCGTACTGGACGAAATGAGGCAAACCGAAGGGGCCACTCTCTGGAGGGATATTGAGACTCGCCTTCTTTCAATTCGTGAAACCACCGATATGATTTCACCGTTGGTCGATCAGGTTTCGTCGGACTCGCGAACACGGTTGGAGAAAAAAGTACGGGAACTGACAGGCGGGTTAGGGATCGATGATGACAGGATGTTGCAAGAACTCGCTTTGATTGCTGAAAGATCCGACGTAAGCGAGGAACTGACCAGATTGAGAAGTCACGTGGATCAGTTTCTCTCTTTTGGAAAAGAAGGGTCACCTCTAGGTAGAAAGCTGGATTTCCTATTACAGGAACTCCACCGAGAGGTTAATACGTTGGGGGCTAAATCGGCTTCAACCGATATTTCTTCTTATGTTGTTCAGATTAAATCTGAAGTCGAGAAGATCCGGGAACAGACACAAAATATCGAATGACCAAATCCAATAGATAAGAAGGTGTAAATAATGGCTCGAGTCACTATCGAAGATTGTTTGGATCAAGTGGAAAACAGGTTTGCCCTTGTAGTTCTGGCGTCCAAAAGGACCAAGGAATTGAAGAGAGGAGCGCCTCTACTTGTGACATCTAGAGATAATCGTGAAGTTGTCATGTCACTTCGTGAGATAGCCGCAGGCAAAATAGGCGGTTCGTTGCCTTCGGGGCCGCCCCCTAAAATTAAAAGTGATGTTAAGGTGGAAAACAAAAACGATTGAGCAAAATTCGACATGGCGACACAGGCCGCACACTTATATATGGTGTGCATCCAGTCGTGGAAAACATAAAGGCAGGCCATAGAAAAGTTTACGAAATTTTCCTTGCAAAAGGATCTGAAGCGGAAAAACGTCTTGGTCCTGAATTTGAAAGATTAAAACTTAGCATACGACACCTATCCGGAATTGAACTCGACTCCTTGACCCGTGATGTCAAGAATCAGGGAATAGCAGCCCGCGTCGAACCATTTCCCTATAACGATTTTGAAACTAACCTCTTAGAGCTGGACAAGAAAGAAAGATTTACGGTCCTAATCCTGGATCAGGTTCAGGATCCGAATAATCTGGGGAACATCTTGAGGAGCGCGTGCTGTTTCGGCGTTGATCTTGTTGTTCTATTGAAGGATAGGGCGGTTTCTGTAACATCCTCCGTTGAAAAGGCTTCTGCGGGCGCTTCCGCTCACGTGAGAATCTGTATGGTCACGAATCTTAGTCGGAGCATAGAAGCGCTCAAGAGAATTGGCTGCTGGGTTTACGGGGCGGATGCTCAGAATGGAGTCAACTACTTCGAAGCTGACCTGGCGCCGAAGATCGTTTTTGTCATGGGCACCGAGGGAGCTGGTCTGAGGCGGTTAGTTCGTGAAAACTGTGATGTCATGATCAAGGTTCCCATAACTGGCGCTATTGAATCCCTGAACGTTTCCAACGCGACCTCGATACTTTTGGCTGAGGTTTTCCGGCAGTCACTGTCAATAAAAAGTAAGGGTCGTGGACAACATAACAGTTAGGCCCGGCAGAGAACGTAACAATTCAGAATCGTCAGATGAAACTACTGATTAACCCTATTCCGAAAACTCCGTTATTCGCAGCGAATCCCCAAATTGTTTTAATTGTGGAACCGGAAGGCCAGGTGGAGGTCTTCTGTAAAGAAGGCTCAGCGCAACCGGATCGTCATTTTGTTCTGAGCCTCGCCCAAATGGCCCTGTTCGCCATCGAGGAAAATGATCCTGAATGTGTCGAATATTTGGACCAGGCGGATGTAAGCCTGGAAAGTTACGGAAAGATCGAGACATTGAACCCGGAACTATTGATTGCTCGTTCAGAAGATAGTAAATTCGCAACCCTGATTATCGGGGATGCCGGTAGAGCGGGAAAGTCCGCCAGACAAGCAGTCAGGAGCCTTACAGGAAGGATACGACTAGACGTTCCGTAGCGTCATTTCGTCTTATAAATTAAATTCGTCCATGATTATAAATACTTTTGATTTGAGGTTTGAATGATGAACCGAAAAAGTCTGTTGTTGTTTTTCTTATTGGTAGTTGTGCTTACGGCTCAGCATGCAGTGGCAGCGAACCTTACAGGCAGATGGGAAGCTGCTTATATGGGACATCAGGTTAAGGCGGTGGCGGAACAGAAAGGAGAAAATCTTTCAGGTGTTGCCTATCTTTATGATCCTCTGGGGCACAAATCCACATGGCATTTCAAAGGGACCGTTAATGGAAACAAGGTTCAGGCCGGTCATAACGACGGTCACACATTCACTGGCCATATTGTTTCCGATGGCAAAATGTCGGGTATACTAGAGACCGACAACGGTTTTCGGATCCCACTTGATATCTACACAGCGAAATAAGAACCAGCGAGTCAATGACGACATTGTGGAAGCAAAGGGCTCAACAAATTAGGACCATATGGTTCTTGTTCGCTATGATCCCTCTGGTAATATTGAGCGGCGCATTGTGTATCCTGGTTCTTCTTCTGGTTTCGCCTTTAACAGCTTACGCTTTTGTAACAAAGACTCATCTTAAGCCCCCCGGTTCCAGGCTTCCCAAACGAGATTGAACCGTCAACTCATTAGTTGGAAGCGCGCTGTTTCTTCTTAATTCCAATTTGCTGGACAAAGGCGCGGAAAGTGGTTTCCTGACGGGGGGATCGGTGACTGGATCTGCAAGTAATGATTCATCCGTCTCGAGTTGATACGTGTTTCTCGTGAGATTTGACCCAGCCATTGCGGATAGCTTCTCTATCCTTTCATTCATCGTCCTGATCTTGGGATCATCTTGCGCCAGAAGAGACCAGGAATCGAAAAGGGTTCGCTCCACGTTTCCATTGTGAAAGAACATCTCGATCAATTGTATTGTTCCCTGCCCTGAAAACTTGACCCGGACCTTCTCAATCGCCTCGAATTCGGTCAAGTCTCCCGGCTCGATTTCCAAGACCGTCAAATCTTCCTGTTTATTCTGACGCATGTTAGCGAATCTTGTGGTATCTCCATTGCTTAGGCTGTTCACCAGTAACATCATCGGGTCAGCGAACTTTGAAAGATCTCGTTCCCCCTGTATCCTGAAAAATTCCAAATCCCTGTTGTCGTGAATCAGCGCTACAAACTCGCCATCAGACATGATTTCGAGATGAACATCACCAGTCAAATTCAGTTGAAAGCGTCCGGGCTTTTGGAAAATCAGTCGTCCATTAACGCGAGCTTCATGTTGAAACAGGTTAGATTTTCTTATCTTGTGAAAGTCAGCCTGGAACTGTCCAACAACATAAGCCTTCTTCTCCACTATCTTTAAAAGCGAATGCAGGTCGGATTCCGGAATCAGGTTATTGGTCGATGCGCAACATGTGAGCAAAACAGTGAAAGCGAACGGCAAACTGCGACGCAAAAATATTCTGACGGCGGTTTTGAGATTCTCGGGCAATTCTTGAGCCAAATTAAACAAATTTAGATCCTAACGCCACGCAATCATGTCCTACGTAACCAATACACAATCATCGTCTAAATTTAGCAATAAATATGATCAATGAAAAGAGGCGCGTGGTGTGAGGCTTAAACATGCAGGCTGCTTCCAGGACAAGTACACAGAAGTGTGGCCCAGGATTGCCGCCGATCTCCGAGAGACGAGGACGTTGCCTACCCTACCTATCATTAGCCGTACGTAACGGTCCATAGGCTACGGTGAAAATGGACTAGCGTGATCCCAGAACCTTCGAAAAAGCGCCGCGGATCCCTTCTCCCAATGCCCAGACATCCTGACCTATTTGCTCGAAAACGTTGGCAGGCTGATTCTGCGCGTCAGCATCTTTAGATGCAGGTGGCTGAGTCCCTGTGGCTATCTTCTGAGAATCTCCAAAAGAATCGAGTATTGATCCACCTATCAGGTTACGGTTGGGCAATGGTTGAGCGGCCGGAAGATCTGACGACCCGCTCCGGGGAAAGTCCGCATACGGGGCGGGCGCATTTCCTCCACTCCCAGGGATCGTGGCCAAAACCCGCCCGGAAGAATCCGGTTTAACCGGAGCAGGGCTGGTCTGTGACGGGTAGTAAGGCTTAGCCGCCGGTAACGGGGCCTGTTTCTTTGCCGGGGTTCCACTCGAACCACTGATGTTTTGCTGTGGTTGCTGGCCTGAGCCTGAAAGAGGAAGCGCTGGTCGGCCTCGTGAAGTGACAAAAGGATCGGTGGATGTTGATCCGTACGGGGTTGGGACTCTCTCTACTTGAGTTTGTCCCACAGAAGCTTTTCCTGATCCGGTTTTCTTTTTAGGGCGAGTCTTGGGAACGGCGGCGCCAACGTCAGCGTCTATTCCTGGTGTAGGCTCAGGCTTGGTTGTTACCGAGGCGCCTTGACCGCTCTTGTTGGTTCGTTTGGGTTGTTCGGCAGACATCTCACGGGCCGGTTGAAACGGTAACGACTTGACATCCGGGCCAGGCTTTTCATCAGCAACCGGCTCAGGGGCCTGAGGTCCGAGTGGGGCCTGCAAAGGGCCTCTTTTCGTGGGACCTACTGCTGGGGCTTGAGGCGGTACCCCTATTCCCTGTCGCGCGTCTGTTGCAAAAAACCCATTCTCTTGTGCCAGTTCCAGGTTGGGGCGCTTTATAAATGAGGGGAAAACGTTCTCCAACCGTATTGCATTCCAGTCCGTTGTTCCCACAAAGAATCCTAAAACTCGTCCATCCCTGTCTATGATATAGCTGGTGGGATATTCCGGAATTTCGTAAATCGCCACAGAATTGCGGTCTGTTACAAAAGATGTAAACACGTCTCCGACGAACTTCCTACGGCTCACAGATAGAGAATTATCCGTGTCAAATGCAATACACAAATTAGTCGGGTTGGCACGAAGGAACATCTTGATCTTTTCGATGGGATCCACCAGATTCAGCGCAATAATTTCAAGCCCGTGGACACCATATTTATTTAATAGCTTCTCCAGGGACCTCATCTCGGCAGGCCATTTCGGGGTGCTGATAGTCCAAAATGTCAGAATGACCACTCGGCCATGAAGTTGTCGTAAGTCAACCTTCTCACCCCTGGTAGTGGCGAACTTTAGGTTATTAGCGGGTGTCTCAAAGGTTAGTCTTTGAAAATTAGTTCCGTTAAGCGCCTCCACCAAGAGATCGGTATTTTCCACCTGGATAGCCCCAAAAACCCACTGCGCGCTTACAAGCAAACTCAGAAAAATAACCGTACAAATTCGAATCATTCGCGGGCTCCGGTAAAAATATAACCAATCTATTTAATTATAATTTATAATCGCAAGTATTTCAAGGATTTTATGAAGATACAGACCCCTTGCTTTTTAAGAGATCCCGCTATATAACGCGAATTGTCCGGGGTGGCGAGACGATCGCCGGCGCAAATCGCGCGGGAGGAAAGTCCGAACTCCATAGGGCAGGATGCCGGGTAATACCCGGTGGGGGAAACCCCGAGGAAAGCGCAACAGAAAGCAAACCGCCTTCGGAAACGAAGGTAAGGGTGAAACGGTGAGGTAAAAGCTCACCGGTTCTCGTGGTAACACGGGAAGCCAGGCAAACCCCATCCGGAGCAAGACCAAATAGGGAGGCGCTTGAGGACGGCCCGTCCGATGCTTCCGGGTTGGTCGCTTGAGGTGGCGGGTAACCGTCACCCTAGATGAATGATCGTCGTCCGGTTTTCCGGAAACAGAATTCGGCTTATTGTCCACCCCGGACTACTCTAAAAAGGAGCTTACAATGGCTGCGTCCGACAATCATTCAGAAGACTCGCGAAATACTAATGACGATCTTATTAAGCCGGACAATTCCCGATCCGGTCCGACAAGATTAGCTCTGACTCTTCTAATAGTTGGGCTGATAGTGGCCACAGCTATTATTTCCGTCTACCGAAATGAAGTGGTTTCCACTATCCGAAGAGTATCCTCTGGTCTGTTTGTGGCGGGACAGCCTCGTCACTCGGCTGAGGTGGCGCCGGACCAAAAAAATATGTCCACCCCTAGTCCGGGTGTCTCCCTAGTTGCGCCATCGGCTCCCAGCGCCGAAGTGAAGCCGGAAAACAGAGACAAGTTAGGTCTATTAACGGAAACATCCAGAAATTCCGAACCCGCGAAATCTGGTCTCACAGGCTCATCGCAAGACATCAAACTGAATGAGCCCAAGTCTCTGAATTCCAATCCTGACGAAGCGTCTTCAATTAAAGGTGGGGTGGTCTCATCCTCACAATCGACATCCACGCCTGCTTCAGGCGTAAAACCAACTGAAGCCGGGTCTGCATCCTCCCCCTCATCTCCTGTAAAACCGAGTGACAGCTCGGCGGGAATAACTGAGCCGAAAGGGAAAACCACGGAAGGCGGCAAGGCGGAATCTGGCGCCCAGCCTTCTACCGCCAAGGCCGACACCAGTGTGTCGCCTAATCCCGAGAAATCAGGCAAGGGGTCGGTCTCAGAAGAATTCCAACTTCCAGGATCCATTCGAGTGCAGATTCACAACTACACCGGAGCTTTGACTAAGTGGGCGCTCATGGTCATCGTGGATAATTCCGAAGTAATGAATCGGGAATCAAAGAATTGGAACCCTGCAAGGATAAAGATAGCCAGGGAAGCAGTCCTAGGGATATCGGAAGCTGCTGGGCCGGGTTCAAAAATTGCAATGAAGGATTTTTCATGCAAGTCAAACTCAGACAAGGAAAAGGGGCCATGTCCGATTCACACGGCATATGATTGGTCTGAACACCCTTTCAAAGGATTTAAGGAAAAACTTAACAGCTTAGGGGTCGGAAAATTGACCAACCCCTGTGGAGCGGTAATAAACTCAATCAAAAAGGATTTTGTGAGCGCAGGATCCGGTGTTCCGAGGTTGTTGCTTGTGACCTGCGGTCAGGCTAAATGTCCTACAAAAGATACGCTGAAGGTATTGAATCGTCAAAGCCCGGGAACTAAAGTTACAGTGGATGTCCTGACTCTTGGGATGCCTTCGAAAAGGCACGCCACCTATTCTGCGCTCGCGAAAAAATCAGGCGGGCTTTTTCTTGCGGTTGAAACGCCTGCACAGTTAGATGCGGCTATGGCTCGTTATAAGAAAGCCCTCCGCACTTCGACATTTGAGAAAATAGAAATTCGGAATGACAAAGCGACAGTCAGTGTGCCCCCTGATGAAGACATCGCCCTAGCCCCAGGGGTTTATACGATTGTGTTACCACGCCTAAAAGGACTTGCTGACACTCACAGATCTATACCAAATGTTAAGATTAAATCCGGCCACGCTACGCTCATAGACGTGAACCCCAAGAAAGGGAAAGCGACTATAAAAGTCGTGGATAAACAGCGATCCGGTTCCTGACAAGTTCAAACGGTTAGCAAGGGCGACAAAAACCTAAAGATAGTAAAGTGATCTGAAGAGGACGGTTGTTTTATCGGTAGCTGCCGCGAATTTTTTTGGCTGGCATGACTCAGGTGACAGGAGTGTCTTCGCAGAGTTATACGAGATCATCGAAGAAACACCCTACTCTACGAGCCTGGAAAGCTGCCCGAGGAAACAAAAGGAGATTTGAAACATGGGCCTTTTCGATACACATCTGGATGTTCTCCAAAACATCGAATTTGCTATCGTAAACGTATATGAAGATCGCCCTGCCCTTACCGATTATACGGTCATGAAAGCCCTTGACGCTCTGATAGGTTTATATCGGGCTGAGTCACTCGGTCATACTCCAAAAGAAATTTCTTTGGAGGAAGACGAAGCGGAAGTGCTTGATCGTGTCAGAACGATCTGCGAATGGCGGATGGGCCGTGAGAAACAGACGATAGACCTGACACTGGATCTTGACCAACTGACAAGCCTCGATGACACACTGTCGTGTCTCAAAAAGATACGCAGGTCGGTGGAAAAGTGGAACGGGCGAGGAGGCTCACAAGGATATCTCCGGTTTGTATCCCAGTATGTAGGATGAGAAATCCACTAGTCTCCGTTGGACTAAGAATATGGCGACCTGTTGAAGGCCTCGTTTTTTGGGATGAGGTGGAGAAAGTCCAACGGGAAAATATGTGAGCCCAATTTTCAGATCATCCACAGCCAAGCCCGTTTCCTGAGCAACCGCAACTCTCTCGATTTCCGGGACGCCTCGACTTGAGGCCAGAGAGTTTGCCTCCTTCAAAGAGCGCTTCCAGACCTTCTGCAATAAAACCGTTCATTTCAACCGGAACAATGCCGTTTTCTTCAAGGACCTTCCTGGGGCTCTCGCCAATTCCACTCACGAGCACGGCCCTACAATCCTTGAGGGTACCAACCATCTCATTCCATCGTTCCGCCCCTCCACCAGGTTCGGGAGCTTCTCTTTCCTCAATCAACACAAAATCATTATTTTGTTTCCCCCAAATCTGGAACCTGTAAGCTTCGCCAAGGTGCTGATTGACGAGCATGCCTTCGAGAGACGCTACCGCTACATATGGACGTCCTTCAAGTGAAGCGCCGCAGGTAGACGCCTGTTTCATGAGTTCATTGGTCCTTTCCGGGCTGAG
>JAPLJJ010000294.1:617-10162 GCA_026388665.1 Deltaproteobacteria bacterium | reverse complement strand
GCCGGAGGGAGAGAACGCAATCTGGGCGACTTTCAGGGTATGGCGTTACGAGCTGGAGCGAATGGAATGATAATCGGCGGGTACCTCACCACTGGCGGGCGTTCCGTAGACGATGATCTAAGAATGGTTCGGCAGGCTGGATTCGAAATCGGCCCACCCTGCTGAACGGGTCCCACTCATACTCATTCAGTAAGGAAAACGGTATCAATTGGGTGGCAGCGAGACAAGTATTTTTTCCTCGAACCTTGAACTCTCGGATAGCCCTCTGATTTCACGGTTCCACCAGCGTTGAGCTTCCCTTTGACGGAACAGGATCTCTTCCGGCCGTGGACCGGCGATCCTTTTCAGATCATCGAACAGACAACCTCTGACCGATGAATCTGATGGAAGCTCGCCGGAAATCAAGATTGGCGTAACAGCACTTCTAAAATCTTCGGTAATGGAAAGGTTAGCGCTCCAGATCACCGTAGCATCCGGGAAGTATCGCTCAACTATTCTGTTCCGGGCGTAATCCGTGTCCGGCAAAGGTGTAATAACTATAAAGTTCGGGGAAATAACCTCACCTTCCGGATACAATGGGAAGAATGCTTTGTTAACGTAAATTTCCGGATTAGCGGTTGCGTCCAAAATACTGCGGAACAATTTCGGTGGTACCGGCCGACCAAACTCGAATACCAGGCTCAAAATTGTGTGCGGGTTATGCGCCACAAAAATCGCGAGGGTCTCGATTATCTGTTGCTCGACTATAGTGGGAGCATCCCCTTTAAACCAAATAGTGAACGGATTACTCGCTCGCTTTATGACGGAACCAAGAACCGTGGCAATATCCGGGATCGGCAGGTTAACTATCCATTTGCTGATGTAACTCGGCCCGTTGATCGTGCGATTCACATTCGAACCGTCGTCAACAAGCGATGGCAATCCGATGTAATCAAGCTCCATCTCGAATGTCTCTTCGAATTCATCCAGACAGTCCTTCATTGATTCTGCGGAAAATGTTTCTGAAGCCTTCAGATAGTATGGGGGGCGAATATCGTATTGAAGACCCAGGTCGCTTGCATCTCGCCTAAAATCAGAACCCGGCAGAACAGCAAGAGTGAAAGGCTGAATGACAGAGAACGCATGAGTTTCTTTCAGGCGTCTAAGGGTATTGGAAAAACCTGCCGGCGTGTCTCCGGGTAACCCGAGGATTATCCCGGTAGTAATATCCACACCCGCGGCGGTCAGTTCTGCGGCTTTCTCAAGGACCTTTTCAGGATCCCCGGAACGACCGGCTAGTTGTAACGCGTTCGGATTCACGCTTTGGAGTCCAATCTCCGCTGACACAAGGCCCGCTTCCTTGAATAACGCAATATCCTCCTCCTTGAGCAGATCCGCACGCAGTTCCGTGTGAACCCGTATATCCTTCTTGCGTCTCCTAAGTGAAATGCTCTTCAAGATATCTCGAAAACCCGGTCTAGCGTTAAAAGTCGGGTCCATCAAATAAATTTCGTTCACACTTGATTCCGGCGAATATGCAAAATCGAGAACTTGCTCGACAGTGGGAAGCGGATACAAATGAATGGAATCAAACGCCTTGTGGTAATAGCAGTATCGACACTTGAAGGGACAGCCTCTGGCTGTTTCCAGGAATAAGGAGCCATTTTGCGATGGCCCGATTATACCGTCAATGTATGGATAAACCGATGATCCGAGTTCCCAATTTGGAGTGGCTGTCTGGTTTTTCTTAAATATAACGCTTCCGATATCGGAAAGAGTCTTGGAACTCGAACCACGTTGTGACTGGCCATCAAGCGTTCGCGACGCCTCGACGAACTGTGGCTCCCCTTCCCCGATGACTGCCGAATCGACTGCTGGATGTCTCAGTATCCATTCATTATCGTGAGTAACCTCCGGGCCACCAACTATAACCTTCATTTCGGGAAGACAGCGCTTGACAGCAGCGGCTATAAAAAGGCTCCGTTGTGAATTCCAAAGGTATAAGGTCATCGCTAGTATATCAGGGGACCGCTCGACAATTTCACGGGTCAGACCTGAATCCGCGAATACGTCGATAATTTCGGAATTGAGTATTTCGGTCTCGAACTCAAGACATCCCCGTATCTTAAACGCGGACACAAGGAATCCAGCAGCTAGAGGGATGTTTGCCCCAGGTTCTTCAAAATCGAACCTTGAGGGCGGTAGTTGTACAAAAAGGATCTTCTTCATATATGGGGGTTAGTTAGAAATTCAGGGGATAAGGAACGACAAATAGAGCGCTCCTTGAGATCGAACTCAATAAAGAAGAAATTCTTTTCTAGCTTTGACAAAAGCTCTCAGACCACCCGCCCAGTTTTCTTCGATATCAAATACGGAATCGCCTCGTTCCAAGGACTCTCTGATCTCGCTGTTCCCCAGTATCACGTCTACGGGCAATTTGTCGAAAACGTATTCGTATGGCGGGTCCGACCATCTGAACTCTTCAGGATTATTTCGCATGATAGCCGACAATATCGCAATTGTAGTTCTATACGGTCGGTAGGCGTTTCTGTCAGTAACATGTATCTGAAAGCCGAGGCATCGTTTGTCCATCCATTTGTTGAAAACCGGCCTGAATTCGACAATTCTGAGCGTCGCCCCGTCCAGTGCTTTTTGATCAATATCAGAGAGTATTTCTTCCGGATTTACAAAGGGCGCTCCAAACACCTCGAAAGGTCTAGCTGTTCCACGCCCTTCTGAAAGATTGGTCCCCTCCAGTATAACCTGGCCCGGATATACGACCGCTGTCTCGATAGTTGGCATATTGGGGGACGGGAAGACCCACGGTAGCCCAGTGTCCTCAAAGTAGGATCCCCTATCCCAGCCCAGCATCGTAACCACTTTTAGATCGCATTTTTCGGGGAGAAACTCGTTGTAATACTTCATGAGTTCGCCGACAGTCATCCCGTGGCGCATCGGTAGAGGGTAAGGCCCAACAAATGACGTGAATGCCGGATCAAGGACATTCCCCTCTACATCCTTGCCGTTAATCGGATTTGGTCGGTCAAGAACGATTACAGATTTCCCGACAGAGGCGCAGGTTTCCATGAGATAAGCGACTGTTGCGCAAAAGGTGTATACTCGGGTCCCAACATCCTGGATGTCCACGAGGACAGAGTCTACGTTATCCAGCATCTCACGGGTCGGTCTTCTGGTAGAAGAATAGAGACTGTAAATGGGGATATCCAAACGCCGGTGGTAACCGTGCCCGGTTTCGATCATATTGTCCTGTTCTGTAGCGCCTACCCCATGTTGAGGGCCGAACAAGGTTGTGAGCCTGTTCGGAAATATTTGGTATAGAGCGTCAGCGGACTCCCTGAATCCGGTGTCGATTGACGACTGGTTATAAAGGAGTCCGAGACGCTGATATTCATCAACTATTGACGGCTTATCGATTAATTGAGCCAGGCCTGTAGTGACCATAAAAGCGAGCCCCGCTACATTACCGGCATAAACTGAAAACAAGTTCCGCCGGAAAGAGGCGATATTATTCCCATCTGTTGCCTCTTCCTCGGCGCAGATCCACAACATTTCTGTCCCAATGAGTCATAACCGCGGTCCGTTCTCCTCCTCCTCCTGAAATGGCCGAACTGGTAAACCATGACACAAGGCTCACGACTAAGGAAGCCGCGAACGCCGACCAAAAACCGGCCACGTGGACACCAAGATCCAGACCGGCTACGAACCAGAAAAGGAGCGCATTTATAACCAGCACGAAAAATCCGAGAGTCACAATGGTAAGCGGTAATGTGAGAATTACCAGAACTGGACGGATAAACGCGTTCAGGATCCCTAGAATGGCGGCAAAGATGAGAGCGGACCCCGCGTCATCAACCGTCACGCCGAGGTGAAGCTTGGAGATCAGCAAAACCGTCACCGTTATGATGATCCAACGAATAAGTATTCCCGGCATGGCTAATCCTTTCAATAACGGCCTGCGTGGCCGAAGAAATTAACTCTCGTTTTTCTCCTTGACCTTTCTCAAGAATGGTTCGAACAAATCAATAGGCACAGGGAAGACGAGAGTAGAATTCTTCTCCGACGCAACTTCCACTAGAGTCTGCAAAAACCTTAGTTGCAATGCTATAGGCTCCTTGGCTATTATAACCGCTGCCTCGGAAAGTCTCGCCGCCGCCTGAAATTCACCTTCAGCATTGATTACTTTTGCCCGTCTTTCTCTTTCAGCCTCAGCCTGTTTAGCGATGGCTCGCTGCATCTCCTGAGGTAGGTCTATGTATTTTAGCTCAACCATACTGACCTTGACACCCCAAGGATCAGTGTGCCGATCCAGAATCTCCTGAAGTATGAGGTTCACCTTTTCCCGAGAGGCAAGCAATTCATCGAGTTCCGACTGGCCGCAAACACTTCGTAAAGTTGTCTGCGCCAACTGAGAGGTCGCATAAAGGTAATTCTCAACCTCTATGACAGCCTTGGTCGGATCCATGACTCTGAAATAAATGACGGCGTTCACTTTCACCGACACGTTATCCCGAGTGATAACATCCTGAGGAGGAACATCCATTACCACGGTTCGAAGGCTGACTCTCACCATCCTATCGATCACCGGGATCAGAAGGATGATGCCGGGCCCCTTGTGGTCTATTATTCGGCCGAGTCTGAAAATGACCGCTCGCTCATATTCATTGAGCACCTTGATAGCCATGAAGAGAATGGCTATTCCCAAGATTACCGCTATACCTAAACCGTACATGACATCCTCCTAAGAATCAGCTCCCGCAAAGGAACCTTTCAAGTTAGGTCCAATAATCAAAATTCCCGAGTCACAGTCCACTGTGTCTCGTGACGCTCACTTCCATATCCAGCACTTTTATCACTCTAACTTTTTCACCTTTCGGTATTCTGCCTTCTGATCGCGCGTTCCAATATTCGCCATGCACCGCTACCTTGCCTTCAGGATCTATATCAGTCAGAGCCGTTCCGACTTCTCCGACGAGGCCCTGTTGACCGGTCCGGGGCTTCTTCATCCAAGCTTTAACTACAAGCCCCAACAGAACAATGAAAAATGCGGAAACAGCAGATACCATAGGAATGATAACAGACCACGAGACCTGCATGGCGACCTCGGTAGAATCGAAAAGCATCACTGAGCCCAGAGTAAGACTGATTATGGCGCCCAGCGACAACAATCCGAATGATTGTACCTTAAGCTCCAGGATGAACAGTATGATCGCAAGTATTATCAAAAGAATTCCGACATAATTGACGGGAAGCACCTGCAAAGCAAAGAAAGAGAGCAGCAAGCAGATGCCACCGGCTACGCCGGGGAAAATCAATCCCGGGTTGTAGAGTTCCATCATGATGCCTAGACCACCGATCATCATGAGCATATAAGCGATATTTGGATTCGCTATCACATCGAGGATCTTGAACCTCAGACCTGGAACTATTCGTTCGACTGTGGCGCCCTTGGTCTTCAAAACAAATTCGCGCTTTTCTTTTTCGATTTTTCGGCCATCGAGTTTTTCCAGTAGATCCGGAATAGAATCGGCTATCAAATCTATCACTTTGAGATTGAGGGCTTCTTGCGCTGTTATTGACACACTCTCTCTGATTGCCTTTTCGGGCCATTCCGGGTTGCGCCCTTTTTTAGCCACTATACCGCGAATATACGCTGTGATGTCGTTCACAATCTTATCCGACATGGTCGAGTCAATTTCCTGGCCACCGCCACTGACAGGATGAGCTGCCCCGATGTTTGTGCCCGGGGCCATAGCCGCCACATCCGCGCACACGGCAATCAAAGCGCCTGCCGATGTCGCTGAGGACCCGCTGGGCGCGACGTAGATCACCACAGGGACTTTCGCGTTGATCATCTCTTTTATTATTGACTTCGTGGTGGTGAGAACTCCTCCTGGAGTGTCCATCCTTATGACTACACACGCAGCGTTTTTCTCTTCGGCCTTTTCAATTCCTTTGGTTATATAATCGGCTAACGCCGGGTTAACCGTGCCGTCAATATCCAGCAAATACACAACCTGTCTGGCTTGAACGTCCTGAGACTCACCCACGGTTGGATAGCCTATTAATAAAAGGCAGCAGCAAACCAACAATATGGCGCCATTGCGGATTCGTTTATTTCTCATTTTGAATCTCCGTGCGCATCGACCGACAAACCCAATAGGGTCATGACTTTCTTGAGATCTTCCCACGCCTCGGCCTTCCACTTACGATCAGGTTCCTTTCTAAGCAGAAAAGAGGGATGATACGTTGGCATGATCGGAATCCCATTCACATAGTGGAAGTTTCCACGCATCTTGGTAAGAGATACCCTTCGCCCGAGCAAGGTTCCTGCCGCTATTCTTCCGAGTCCAACTATGACATCAGGAGAAATTGCGTTTATCTGGGCTTGCAAAAAAGGTAAACACGTCTGGATTTCGACTGCTTCCGGATCACGATTGCCGGGGGGGCGGCATTTGACCACATTTGCTATATAAACTTGTGACCGTTCCAGTCCCATCGCCTTTATCATACGGGTCAGTAACTGCCCTGCCCTGCCTACAAAGGGTCTTCCCTCTCGATCTTCGTCAGCCCCTGGCCCTTCTCCGATAAACATCAATCTTGACGTCGGGGAGCCTTCGCCAAAGACAAGGTTTGTTCTCCCTTTACATAATTGGCATCGTCGGCAATCTCCGATCTTCTCCCTAATTGAAGCTAGTTGAACTCCTGCGTCAGGCTCGTCGGTCACATCGTCCTGTTTGGTTTCATGTGCGGCAACAGGGAGAAAGATCTCTGAAAATCCGGTGTTCACGAGATAAGCCAGATAATCTCGAAGCTCCTTTGCGCTATCGTGGGCTATTACCATTGAAAATGATTACCGTTTCCCTGTAGCTGTATCCGCCAATTAAATGATTAATGATGAGCCATCCTTCTAAGTGCCAGGGCGCGGCTCAGGATTTGATCCGCAACATCTTCCTTGGACATCATGGCGAGTTGCTCATCCTCACCTGATCTAAACAATAATCGAACTATGTTTGTGTCGCAATCAAAGCCGGCTCCCGGCTGACTGACATCGTTCAAAACCAGCATGTCCACGTTCTTGTTTTTCAGTTTGACCCTCGCCTTCTGGATAGCGTCAGAGGTTTCCGCTGCAAAGCCGATAAGGATCTGATCAGGCCATTTGCGGCTTCCTAGTGTCGCGAGGATGTCGGGATTTCGGACGAGATTTATAGATGTCCCGAAGTCTTCCTTCTTTAACTTTTCTTCACAAAAAGTTTCAGGTCTAAAGTCCGCTACCGCCGCAGCCTTGACTACTATGTCCGACTCGTGAAATCTCTCGAGGACTCTATCCATCATTTCAGCAGCCGTTCGGACCTGAATATGATTAACGCCTGTAGGCTCCGGGACCTTGAGGGGCCCTGAAACGAGGGTTACCTCGGCGCCTCGAGCCAAGGCCCTTTTCGCTACTGCTACCCCCATTTTTCCTGACGAACGATTTGTGAGAAAACGAACAGGATCGAGAGGCTCCTCAGTCGGCCCGGCTGTAACGAGTAGACGTAAACCATCGAGATCTCGAGGTCCGAGCAGTCGCTTCACCTCATGGAAGATGGCTTCAGGCTCGGGCATCCGTCCTTCCCCAGTCCAGCCACAAGCAAGATCTCCTGACTCCGGGATCATGACATGGTAGCCGCACGACACGAGTCGTTCGAGATTGGCCTTTAAAATGGGGTTCCGATACATGTTCACGTTCATTGAGGGACATATCACGACAGGCTTGTTAAACGCCATGAGCGCAGTTGTAAGCATATCATCAGCGATGCCGTTGGCCAATTTGCCGATAAAATTCGCTGTGGCCGGCGCAACAACAGCTATCCTCGCAGCATCAGCCAAGGAGATGTGCTCAACAGAGGGGCGATCCCGCTCACCCCACATATCCTGCCATACCGGGTTCCCGCTCAATGTGGCTAAAGTAAGTGGTGTCACGAATTCTGTGGCCGACAGTCATGCCGGCCTTTACCATCAAGCGAACCAATACAGGAATCTTGTACGCTGCGATCCCACCTGTGATTCCCATCAAGATCGATGCGCCCATTGCGTGCCCTCTTTTGACATGCGAGACAATCTGAAGTTGTTTTTCTATTAATCATCCATGTCAATAAAGAGTATATCTTGGATCTAGTCTGTTAACAACATTTGAAGCGTGCATTTAAGCGCTACTGACTAAAACACCCGTAGAATACGGCTAGTTTATCAGTAATGTGTCTATATTGTTTCCAATTCACTGGCAAAAAATGACTTATTTTAATAGTGTCATGGTTAGCCGCGCCACTTTCTCGAAAGGAGATAGCAGTGAAAACCCAACGTAATGAGACCAAAACAGGCTTCCTGAACTCTGTCAGAGAATTCCTGATCGGATTTACGGGACACGAACACTCGATGTTAGCGCTAAAGCAAAAGGCTGCTCTCGATAATTTGATGATGCTGTTAGTTTTCGGGGATTTGTTAGGAGTTCCCGTAATCAAACAATATTACGCGTTGAGGCTCTTACCGTATGTTTATCCTCACATTGCAGGTTGGAAACACTCAACTCTGAGGGAGCGTGACTGGACTGACTGGGCTTTTGATTAGATTCTATGAAATCAGTTTGGGTAACAAGCACCGGCTCGATAAGGTTGACAAGAAAACTATTGATATGCTTGAATGCCGAATGGGCCGTTACATGTGATTCATTATCTCCCGGACGGCTCATCACACTTGGCCTGAGCGCCCGTAGCTCAGTTGGATAGAGCAACGGACTTCTAATCCGTAGGTCGCAGGTTCGAGCCCTGCCGGGCGTGCCAAATAAATCAAGTAGTTAGCAACATAAAAGGACAAAAAGTTGATTCATGAATCGGGGCTTTTTAGAAAATGCTAACATTTTGCTAACATCACCCATTTTTCAGTATCTGTTTTGCAGCCTTGGACACAGCTAGAATTTCCGTTAACCCATTATCGTAAGTGAACTTATCAATAGCGTTGATCAGTTCGTCATCGGAAATCACACCGTATCTTTCTGAAACATCAAAAGCACGATCACTGTGTCCCAGAATCATTTCTCGAATCTCATGGTCTATACCGCTGCGCCTCGCGTTTGTCTTCCAGGTATGCCGCAAATCGTGAAATCTCGGTCTAGGTTCAGGCCAGTTGAGTTTGTCCAATGCCCTGGTCCATGGATGTTGGAGCGAATCATATTTGATAGGATTTCCATCAATCTTAAACAATAGGTCATCACTCAGAGACCTAACCTTCCCGATTCTGTCAAAAACTTGAACTAAATCCCTATGAATCGGAACACGTTTTGCTTGCCCCTCTTTTGTCACCGTTGAATGAAAGGTTACTATCCTTTTTGCAAGATTAATGTGTGTCCATCTTAATCTATGAATTTCGCCCTTTCTCATGCCTGTCAGATACGCTATCTCAATCATGTCCTGAAACCATTTGGGTGATTGCGACTTAATCCGCTGGACATCCTCTAACGATATGTAAGCGTTCCTGTGTCCTGACTTCTCGGACAACCTCTTTAAAAGACG
>JAPLJJ010000294.1:0-599 GCA_026388665.1 Deltaproteobacteria bacterium | reverse complement strand
ATGTTCAATCACAACCCTGAATACCCCACTGAGCGCTGATATTTCACGGTTTATAGTTGCGTTAGCGGCCCCTTGATTTGACCTGTGGGTTCTGTATAACTTTAAATCTGGTATCCATAGGTCTTTTATGGCCCTGGTTTTTCCGAAGAATTTGACAAGATGAGACAATGCCTCTTCATATCGAATCGGCTTACTCAGTAACTTGAAACTTGGGTCATTGACATACAGTTGAATTGCATCCCAAAAGGTGAACACCTTTGGAGGTTGCTGCACAGGCTTAGGAGCCAACTCTTCCGGTATTTCCCATGATTGGTTGATGAAGAGCTTTAAACATGCTGCCCTGGCTAGTCCTGTTAGTCCTGAGTAGTCCTTTCGTTGCAGAGCGTCTAACAACTCGGCTTCTATTGCCGCTGCCTGTCGTTTACCCTCAACGCCCTTTAAGCCCAACATAATAAGTTGTCTAAATGGCCGGAATGTTATCACCCAACTCTTGCCTCTTAATTTTACCGCCATAACTGTGAAATCTCCTTTCGTAAAGATTTCACATCCATTTCCCGCGTATCCCCCGCACGATCCTCTGTTTTCAAAGATCTATCCTC
>JAPLJJ010000270.1 GCA_026388665.1 Deltaproteobacteria bacterium | reverse complement strand
TTGGTAACATCAAGTTGCTTAGAGGGGAGGTTTAGATCAATGTTAGTAAGGGACAGCAAACATTTCATAAAGGGGCTCCTCCTAGCAATAACTTTTCTTGTAGTGTTGGTAGCAATGTTTCTACCCCTATTTGGAGAGGGAGAAAACGCCCTAAAAGCGGCTGACAAATTGTTCAACAGCATTTCCAAAGGCTCCACTTATTACATTCCCGATCTGGAAAAAAAGAATCAGGCTTATGCCGGAAAAACATTCAAAGCGGATATCAAACTCAAGACCTCTGAAATCGGCCAACGCACAGTTAAGATTTTCAGCTTGGCAGGCGCTAAAGTCACTGGAGACGGATCTCAGATACAGATCTCCGGTGATTTGGGGCAAGTTCTGAAATCGGCGATCAAAGACTCTGACGCCATGTTTTACAATAAAGATTCTGAACTCATGGCCAAGTATGGTTTTTCCGGGCTCGATGCGATGTACGCATGGTGGAACGCCCTGAAAGAAATAGACAAGGATCTGAAACGCCAGACCATGTTCAAGGAAGCAGCCTTTGTTGACACAATTTTGAAAAAAGCTGTCGAAGTGAGTTACAATTTCTTTAAGATCGTACCGGAAAGCGCCGTCTCAAAAGCCGGCATTCTGGGCTTCTCGCTGGTTTTTTACGTAGTTTACACTCTGTGGTGGGGTATCGCTATTTTCTTCCTCTTTGAAGGTATAGGTTTGCAAATGACTGCCGGCGCCAAGAAAGAGCACTAAGATAATTTCAGAGACAAGGAAGGGGCCCTCACAAATTCGAGGAGTGCCCTTCCCCCACTCGTTCCTAGTCACTATCAATGTGTCCTTGGTCAACCTTCACCGAAGACCCAAAAAGCTTCACAATTCGTTGGACAGATGTTTCAATGACTTGCATTTCCGATTAATTTACAACCAAACTTTCTTTCAAGAATGATCAAACTCCCAAAATTTCTTAAGCGAATAATTTATAGGGGCCACCTTGGCCCTGAAGACCCCTCTAGTGTTCAGAAACTTCGAGCTGCTTTCGCTCATCGCTATCATAATTTCAAGCTCCTTCTGACGGCTAACAACAAAGCTCTTGAAATAATGACTGACCTGGAGAAAGCACTCGAGGGTTCCCAGCCCTTCGGGATGTCGTTTGTCCGCTCAAACTGCACAGCAGTTTCTGTAAACGTCTTCAGGATAATAAAACATCTGGATGAATTAGCCCCAGGCAAATACAGAGAGCTGTATGCGTCCTTTAAACAGATTCAGGACAATATTAATTCTACGTTGGCTTACAAGAAAACTTTTCGTGGGACCAAGTTGGTCATGCCATTGTCTGAGGTCACCAAAGATCTTCTCGATGAAGTCGGCGCGAAGATGGCTAATGTTGCCACAATCAAAAACGAAATGGGGTTACCGACACCTGATGGTTTCGTAATCTCCGCCAGGGGGTATGAGCGGTTTGTGGCCCACAACGATCTCCAGGCTGAGATTGATCGTCGAATACAAGCGACAAACACGGAAGGAATTGACGACCTATATCGATTGAGCGCTGATCTTCAGAACCTCATTTTAGCGGCAAGCTTACCGGAAGATTTGGAAACCGAAATACTGGAAACATATAGCAAACTGGAGGAGGCTCATGGGCAAAAAGTTCGCGTGTCAACTCGAAGTAGCGCGCTAGGGGAAGACTCATCGGGAACCTCATTCGCCGGACAGTTTCGCTCTATTCTCAATGTCGGCAGGGAAAGCATAATCTATTCTTATAAGGACATAGTAGCCAGCAAGTATAGCCTCCCTGCGATAACCTATCGTCTGAATCGTGGGATTCCGGACGAAGACGTTGCTATGTGTGTTGGTTGCATGGTGATGGTTAACGCGGAAGCTGGTGGAGTCATGTATTCTTGTAACCCGTTAAATGTGAGGGATAGTTCCATCCTGATTAACTCAGTATGGGGCCTACCCAAAGCAGTCGTTGACGGATCCATCGATCCCGACCTTTTCATCATTTCCAGTAATGAGCCATTTGAAATTATAAAGAAATCCATAAGAGAGAAGAAACTTGAATTCGTGTGTTTTCCCGAGGAAGGAGTTTGCCGAGAGGATGTGACAGGAGAAAAAAGCGGTACGCCGTCTATATCCGAAAATCAGGCAAGGGATCTGGCAAGGATGGCCAAGACACTTGAGGATTACTACGGCGGCCCTCAAGATATAGAATGGGCGATTGACCACCAGGGATCAATATTTATTTTGCAATGCAGACCGCTTCAAGAGGTGGAGCTTCCCTCCGGCACTGGTCAAATAGATGAGTTGAACGATACCGAATCCGTGATTCTAGCTGCCGGTGGACAAACAGCCTCACCTGGTGTTGCGTATGGTCCTGTCTACATAGTCAAAAACGATGTCGATAAACTAAAATTTGTTCCTGGCTCTGTTCTTGTAACCGCCCAGGCTTTGCCCCGCTGGGCACCCATGCTAGGCGCAGCAGCAGCGGTCATAACCGAGATTGGGGGAATTACAGGCCACCTGGCGAACGTATCGAGAGAGTTCCAAATCCCTGCGATTTTCGGACTCTCCGGTATAACCGAACAATTGAAGAATGGTCAGGAAATAACAGTCGATGCGGAGAACCGTCGAGTTTATCTCGGAAAGGTTGACGCTCTGCTTGAGATGAAAACCACCAGAAAAAATTTAATGGAAGGTAGCCCTGTATTCGAAATCCTAAAAAAGGTTGCCCAGCACATTGTTCCACTAAATTTACTTGATCCGGACAGCACGGATTTTCATCCTCGTAAGTGTCTGACTCTGCACGATATCACTCGTTATTGCCACGAAAAGTCGGTCCACGAGATGTTCAACTTCGGAAAGGAGCATCGATTCTCGGAACGATCAAGCAAGCAGTTGGTCTGTGATGTTCCGATGCAATGGTGGATCATCAATTTGGACGACGGGTTCAAGCAGGATGTTGAAGGCAAATTTGTGCACATTGATAATATCTTTTCCATACCTATGCTGGCTCTTTGGGATGGCATAACGTCAGTTCCCTGGGAAGGCCCACCTCCTGTGGACGCAAAGGGTTTTATGTCCGTACTTCTGCAGGCGACCACCAATCCCGCCCTTGATCCGTCAATGCGCTCCGCTTACTCTGCGCGCAATTATTTCATGCTTTCCAGGAACTTCTGTAGTTTGTCGTCGAGATTCGGATTCCACTTTTCGACCATAGAGGCTCTTGTCGGAGAAAGGGCTTCCGAAAACTATGTGAGATTTGCCTTTAAGGGAGGCGCAGCAGACTTCTCGAGGCGAAGACGCCGCGCTGTCTTTGTCGGAGAGATTCTTGAAACATTCGATTTCAGAATAGAGATAAATGAAGACAGCGCATTTGCTCGTGTTGAGGGTTTTGACCAAGAAATCATGAAGGATAAACTTCGTATTCTAGGCTACTTAATCATCCACACAAGACAACTCGATATGGTAATGTCGAACGACTATTCAATAACTAAATACAAGAACAAGATATTAGACGACATCAATATGAGAGTTCTGGCAACAAAACCTGAAAAATGATCAACTAACTTGCAAAGACCGATCATGTCTGATATTGTTGCTTTAACTTGTTTCCTGAAGAGTCTCCAAATACTGGGGATTACCATTTTATAAAATAGGCTGAAGGGGGGATAATAAAGTTGCTAGCCCAAGTCCATTCCGGCGCGTTGGTGGGAATAGACGCCTATCCCGTAGAAGTCGAAATTGATGTTTACAATGGACTACCAGCCATAACCGTCGTTGGTCTTCCCGACAGCGCAGTTAAAGAAAGCGCTGCACGAGTGAAATCTGCAATAGTTAACAGTGGATTCCCCTTCCCCGCCAGAAGAATCACTGTCAACCTTGCGCCCGCCGGTTTGAGAAAAGAAGGCTCGGGATTTGACCTGCCAATTGCTATAGGTGTCCTGATCGGACTTAATCTCCTGACGAACGACAAGATGGATAGTTACATGATAGTTGGAGAGCTTTCTCTGGATGGGCGTGTTAAGGAAGTCCGTGGCGCTCTTTCTCTTGCGCTCGCTGCGCGCGACTTGGGCTTCAAAGGCATTATCCTGCCCGAATCAAACTGCGGAGAGGCGGCAGTGGTCGAGGGGGTTGACACACTAGGCGTAGCTAGTCTCATTACGGCGGCAGGTTTCCTGATGGACCGAGTCTCGGTTGAACCAACAAAACCAAAAATAGAATCAACGACCAGAACCATTAGTGATTACCCGATAGATTTTCGTGACATAAGGGGACAGGAATATGCGAAGAGGGCTGTGGAAGTTGCCGCTTCCGGTGGCCACAATGTTCTCATGGTCGGACCTCCGGGATCTGGGAAAACCATGCTGTCCCAAAGAATTCCGACTATTCTTCCGGAACCGGTTTTCGAAGAAGCGGTCCAAACCACGCGAATTTATTCAGCGGCAGGATTGCTGGGTCGGGACAAATCGATAGTCACTCGACGACCCTTTAGATCTCCACACCATACGGTTTCCGACGCTGGTCTTATCGGAGGAGGGGCTATCCCACGCCCTGGAGAGGTCTCATTGGCCCACAATGGTGTGCTATTTCTGGATGAAATGCCTGAATTCAGAAAGAATGTACTCGAAGTGCTGAGACAACCCCTTGAAGACGGCGAGGTCACGATATCCAGGGCGCATGTGGCCATTACCTTTCCGGCCCGCTTCATGCTTATAGCAGCGATGAACCCTTGCCCATGTGGTTACAGGGGCGATGTCAAGCATGAATGCATATGTTCCAGACAAACGATCGAGCGTTATTGGGCTAAGATTTCCGGCCCTCTACTCGACCGTATTGACATACACATCGAAGTGCCCTCCGTTGAATGGCGAGATCTTACATCAAAGCAAGATAGTGAAGCATCCGAGGACATTAGGAACCGCGTCAACCAGGCCAGAAAAATTCAGCTTAGCCGTCTTACAAGATATGGTATTTTCTCGAATTCCCAGATGAAATCTGCGTTGATACGCAAGTATTGCGCATTGGATCAAGATTCCCTGAATTTTCTGGAGAAGGTGGTGGAACGTCTCGGCCTGTCTGCACGGGCCTACCACAGAATTCTCAAGATCGCTCGAACTATCGCTGATCTCGATGGGAGCGATGACATTCGGCCCAATCATGTTTCCGAAGCTATTCAATACAGATCACTGGACCGGCGTTACGACTAGGGTTTCCCTCATAAACCCTGCTTAAACACTTACGGATCAGGTTTCACCGTCTCGCTGTCTAATTTGAGGAATCGATGAGGCTCGTGGTAATTTGCTTATTGTTTCGAATGTAATCCGAGAAAATCTGGTTCAACGGCAATCCATCAGGATAAACGGTTCTAGCTTTTAGAGCAAAGTCCTTGTAGCCGTCTCCACCAGCAAAAAGAAAGTCAGTCAGCGCGACCGAATAATAGTCGTCCGGATTAAAGTTCTTTTGTCCAATCTCTTTCAGGGATAATTCTTGATTCACGATTTCATATCGAATGCCATACGTTTGAAGCTTTCCTCCGCTTCGCTCGGGCAAGTCTAGGCTACGGCGCAATACTGATCTTAAGTCGGTCCCCTTCATGACCACCTTCATCACAAGATTCTGAAACGGGAGTATGCCATATATATCACCATTCGTTATGGACCCTACCTTCACTCCGTCCCTGATAGCTCCACCATTTATTAGACCGGCGTCCGTCTCCGTTGCCCTCGCCATAACATAGGCGACCAGGACACCCAACCGGTTGGGCGTAGAAGACCTGACAGCGCTGAGACTGCCATCGAGCGCAATATCTGATGAACCTATAACCTCACTGAAAAACGGCGCCATCTTGCTACTGTATTTCTGAAGAATTGAGCTGATTCGGGGATCTTCCTCAATGGTCCCGTCCAATTTTATCAACTCTCCATTGTAATTTTCTATACGGCCATTCTTTACATCCACATCGAGTCGCCCAACATACTGAGCATAGGCCCCAGCCTGGCATACAAGAGTGTCACCCAATTTGACCGGCTCAAAAAGGGCCGTGTGGGAATGGCCACCGATGATTACATCAATACCTGGGCACAGTAGCCCAAGTTTCTTGTCTTTTTCGACCCCCAAATGTGTCAAGGCTATTACGAACTTGTCCTTGCCACGTTTTTCAACAATTTGACGAGCCACATTGACGGGGTCTTCAAAAACCAGCCCTTTAACGTTCTTGGGATGCGTAAGTTCAGGCGTATTTCCTGTTGTAAGACCAAAAATCAATATCTTGCACTTTTTATCCGGAAGTTTCTTTACAACATAGGGCTTGAATACCGGGTTTCCGTCCGCGTATCGGATGTTCGCGCTCAACAACGGAAATTTCATTGCCGGTCTAAGGTTTCTTATCAAATTAGGTAGACCATAATCGAATTCATGATTGCCTACGGCCATAGCGGAAAAGTTCATGGCGTCCATGAGTTGAACACCTAGTGCGCCTTTGAAAACAGCGGCATACGCAGTCCCTGTAAAGAGATCACCGGCCAATAATGTCAGCGTAATTCTTCCATCCGCATCATTGGCCTTCCTTATTTTCTCAATCACCGTCATGGCCTTGGCAAAGCCTCCAGTTAGCAAACCATTGCCGTCTTTTTCCGGACTATAGTGGCCATGTGTATCGTTCATGTAGAGTATCGTCAGCTTGAAAGAACAAGGAAACTCTTTCGCCCACAATGACGTGGCGCCAAAACCAAAAAAGAATGTGAGGACCAAAAAGGCAATCAGGCTTCTGAAGGTTTTCCGTACAACATTAGTAATCATACTTTTGCCTCCAAGTCAGGCGGAGGGAACTGATTTAGCAAGATCCGGCTTTCGAAACAAATTAGATCTATGCTGGGACTAGAAAAGAAGGAAGGCTACTGGTCGGGGTGGCCGGATTCGAACCGGCGGCCTCGTGCTCCCAAGGCACGCGCGCTAACCAGGCTGCGCTACACCCCGAACATGCTGTTTATAAATCTTTAGCTGAAAAATGGCAAGTCCCGACCCGTTTCAAGTGAATACTGAGATGGCTTGACCGCCGTTTAGACCCTTAGTAGAACACCACATGTCGAAAGGACCACATCCCATGATTCTGCTTGACATTGTGCATTTGGATTGTAACATTTTCCCAGAAAACCAAGCAGATTCACTAAAATTTTGCAGGCTCATCACCCGAATGCGTCAACCACCTTCGCAGCATGGCATCTGACTGGATGGCTGAACTGGCGCCACGAGGATTGGCGCGGTTGCCCTGAGGCGTGGTATCGCGAGAGTTGGGGGTTCCTTTGCAAGTGCCTTGTGGTGATCTTTTGAGCGGTATTTCTTTCTCAAGTGTGCTGACTAAAAGTGAGGTATGGTTATGAGTTCAAGGCGTGTGCATGTGGTTTGCGGTCTGCTCTGTTTGCTGATTTCCCTTCATGTCTCGGATGCCGTGGGCCAGACCATTGGCTCCCGGGAAATCTCAGGATTGGGCGCACTAGTTGACCAGCGGTGGCTTGCCGCCGGATCGGCAGGCCAGAAAGACTGCTGGTCGGCAGCGTCTTTGCACGCGGGCTGGATGACAGTCCCGAATCGAATCCATGTAGGCTACGATGGACTCGTTCTTCCTGGGGCATGTATATCGTCCTTTTTCGTCTATCCTCTCAGTGGAGTCCAAGTCGGCGGCTCGTTGCCGATCCGATTGGCGGACCAGTGTGTTCTGAGAGTGTACGGCTCTTACCTCATCGCTCACAATCCACAAGCTAGCCAAGACCTCACGTGGACCAATAACCCTCCGGGAACCCGAGAATGGCGTCACAGCAATTCGGAGTCGTATAAATTCGGAGGAGAAATGCTGTATCGAATGTCCGGCGAGATGGCCCTGGTCGGCGGGTTCCGACTGGAGTCTCTCCTTACCAACTTCAGCGATCCAAACCCGGATTACATCGATACCGCGGCTTGGATGCACGCGCAAACCACGGTAACAATTTATGAACCGTACGTGGGAATTCGTTTGCAACTGTGTCCGAGACGAGGCGGCCTGAGTCTTCAGGCGGTGGCATTCCCCTTCCTGTTCGCCACCATTCAACATCTCAACGTGTGCGACAATAACGGAGTTCCGTATGCTCATACCGGGAGTCAGTATGCGCACGAAGGGTTTTTCGCAGAAGCTTCGGCCGAGTACCGTTTCGGGCTCTTCCAAGGAGTGGAAGCTGCGGGATTCGTTGACTGGAATATCTACCAAGGACACTGCCCCATGACCATCGAACGCCACCAAGGAGGGGTAAATGCAGCCGTCACGACAGGGCCTGTTGCTTGGTCTCACCTCATAAGCTCCTTGGTGGTAGGAGCTAAAGTAGAGATGTCATGGAACCTGCCTTTTTGAAGGG
>JAPLJJ010000301.1 GCA_026388665.1 Deltaproteobacteria bacterium | reverse complement strand
TCGGAAAAAATGAGCGATAAAGCACTTTTGCTGCTTTTTCGGTGTACGACATCGCCCATACATAACCAGCCTATATTATGGCGTTATTTGGCAAAATTAGTTAACTGGGAGCGATATCGCTCGTTAAGGCAGATTTTCCCTTTCGCTATCACCTGAAAAATCTAACTTCACTAAAATCAATCAACTTTCCTGCATTATTAACTATAATACGATATTTGGATGTTAATCAACAGGATGGCGCCATTGTTGCTTTTTACCATGGCACAGAATTCAAGCTTACAAGCCGGAGGATCGTACATTTCACAAAATCACTTCTCTTGCTCTTTTTGAAGCAATCTGAGACGTGATGGTTTCTCTGAGCTTGCAAGGGGGGGGCCCTCCTCACTAATCGCCTCAAGTCTAAGATTGTCTCTTGAAATAACCGTCTTAACGATCCCCCAATTCACCGTATACAAGGAAAAAACAATCAAACCACTTTAAGTCCTGGGAAGGTTGATACCGTTTTTTCCTTAATGATTGGTATCATGGCGGGCATGGGTCTCCTGAACTCAGATTCGGTGGTTCTGCGTCGCCCCTAGCGAAGGTGACCCTCCTGTCGATGCTCCCGTCTTGAAACCGAGGGACGGATCGTCCATAATGATTGGAGTAAATATGATTCTAGACCTGTTGTCTTTCTACTCCGGAGAAAACCATGAGTGAGTTCCGAACCGAGACAGATAGCTTAGGTGAAACGCAAGTTCCTGCTGATAAGTTGTGGGGGGCTCAAACACAGCGTTCCCTGGAGCACTTCAGCATCGGTGATGAACTGATTCCGCGCGAACTCATCGAAGCTTATGCCATCTTAAAGAAAGCGGCGGCAATAGCAAACTATAACGGGGGCCGACTGTCTGAGCAGCAACGTGATCTTATTGTCCTGGTTTGTGATGAGATCCTCTCCGGCCGGCATAGTGATCAATTTCCCTTGCACATTTGGATGAGCGGCAGCGGAACACAGTTCAACATGAACGTTAATGAGGTAATTTCCAACCGCTGCTGTCAGCTTGCCGGCAAGCCTCTGGGCGGCAAGACTCCAGTGCACCCCAACGATCACGTCAATATGTCGCAATCCACCAATGACACTTTTCCCTCTGCAATGCATATAGCTACCGCTATGGGGACGGTGAAACGGTTGATCCCATCGATCAAGGCGCTGCGCGACGCGATTGCCTCCAAGGCTGACATGTGGAAGGAAATCGTCAAGATCGGCCGGACCCACATGCAGGATGCGACGCCGCTGACTCTCGGTCAGGAGTGGTCGGGTTACGTTGGTATGCTGGACGACAGCTTACAGCACATCGAGGCCAGCCTTGCTGGTGTATACCGTCTAGCCCTTGGCGGCACTGTCCTGGGAACCGGGCTTAACGCTCCGCCAGGATTTGGCGAATCCGCTACTGCCGAGATAGCAGACTTAACCGGGCTGCCGTTTGTAAGCGCTCCTAATAAATTTACCGTACAGGGCTCACATGATGCCCTTGTCATGCTTTCGGGCGCTCTGCGCTCTCTGGCTGTTTCCCTTTACAAGGTAGCTAACGATATCCGGCTGTTGAGCTGCGGGCCCCGTTGTGGTTTTTATGAACTTAAGATACCGACAAACGAACCAGGCTCATCAATTATGCCGGGCAAGGTGAACCCGACACAGTGCGAGGCGCTGACTATGATCGCCGTTCAGGTAATGGCTAATGACGTAGCCGTGGGCTTCGGCGGCGCTTCGGGCTACCTGGAGATGAACGTCTATAAGCCCCTGATGATTGCAAATATCATGAGGTCGATCCGTATCCTGACCGATGGTTGCCGCAACTTCAGGATGTTTCTGGTAGAAGGTACGGAACCAAACGTGAAACAG
>JAPLJJ010000211.1 GCA_026388665.1 Deltaproteobacteria bacterium | reverse complement strand
TTGGTTAAGCCGGTTAAATCAGCATTTCTCGGTAATCGTTTCATTGTATCTCCATAATCAGAATACCATACTCCATAAAAAGTTTGACCCGTTTGGGTAAACGGGCCAAAGGAAGGATTAGGTTTGGTTTGTCGCTAAAGAGGAAATAATCATTGTATTGATATGTTGTCAAGTATTATTAAACGTAATAATTAATTAATTTTAAATTATAGTGTAGATAATGTCTATATAACTCTAGTTTTATGGAATATTAATAATTAACCATGGGATATTTGTTTAAGATTTCTATTTCTGAACCCCTTATCCTGGTTTTTCGATTTGAATTTGTTTAATGGGAGAGTCCAAAAAGCTTTGCCAGTTTTCGTCAAGAGCTTTGCATAAAAAGTTTCTTCTACATCTGTGGCACTGGTTCTTACCAACCAAACAAAGCGCTCTGGATAGCCATGTTCAAGAAAACTACCTGCCGAGCCGTGAAGTAGGCTCCCCGTACCCTGTGCCCTCTTCTACGATGATCTCTGGCGTGTTCTTCTGACCAGAAGAAGACGCTTTCCTTTCAAAAAGCGTCTATGATGTTTGGTTCTTTCAAACGGCGGAAATCAACTTCAGGAACGAAGACCATAGGGTTACAGCCGCTTTCCTGTGGACGGTAATTCATATCACTGTCAATCTCGATATGCATGGGCTTTTTGCAGTGAGCGCATTCCGAGGTAACGGCGATCGAAACTTTTTCTTTTCTAAGTCGCCCTTGCACGAAGGGCGTCGCGAATGCGTCCACCGCTCAGGCGGCGTACAAATGTTCCCCACTATCGAAGGTTATTGAATGGGGCGTTCTTTCAACAGTGACCGGATAGGCCCAGACGACTTGCCCTTGATCGTTCCGGCACAGGAAAGACAGGCGCTTTTCCAAATCCTTCAATATTTCAGTAGTGCGCTCCAAGGGAATAGCCAAATCCTGAGCCACCATTTCCGCCGGTATAGGACTTCCAATCCGGGGCATCTCCCTGACTACAAAGTGGTGAACCAACCTATGTTCGGGAGACATGAAACGGGTGGCTTTAATGACTTTATGTTTCGCTTTTTCAATCCGTTTCTCCCAGAGATAGGGAGGAATTCCCACCATAAAACGCCATACGCCGGTCATCAGTCTGTTATGCACGATGTTGCTCCTTTGCTATGTGTTGTGGCGATGAAGTCTTCCAGCATCTGCATCCTGAGCTGGCTGGTCGCATCACTTTGGCTAGTGTGCCGCTCCGGGATTCTGACAGCCTGTTGTCTCGTCAGTTCAGTGCGGTCGTGTGCATCGGAACCATAATCCACGTGGCGGGCGAGTATCTTTTTGAGTTTGCGCCCCAGATAAGGGATCTCGTTTCGCAAGAAGGTATTTTCTTTCTGTCAGGCTCAATCCGAAACCTGCCTTCGCAAGAAAACAGGGATGAACACGGCCGCCTAATTATAGAAAGGGCGCCAGAAGAAATCCAGCTACTTTTTGAGTTGGGAATATTCCTGCGCCCATAACATTGAATCTCAAGTCATTTGACTGATAACAAAAACATAACTAGAATTACCTTATAAGGAGTTGTGTTATGAACGCCGTTCTTGCGAGGGACATGACACTAGATGTCGAAGGTCTAGTTACTCACAAATTTGATGATCCCATACGTCAGGCGGAATTTGACGCTTTGACAGATAATGAGGATCGAATTGATTATATTGAAGCTGCGAAATCAATTGAGAGAGTCAAACAAGAAGGAACTTATACCCTGGACGAGCTAGCGGCCCTTCTAGGTGTCGATTAACCCGCCGACTTATAGCGTAATAGTACATAAGAATATCCACAAGCAGCTCCTGTTATTGCCTATTGGGAAACCCTTAAACGACAGGCTGAGAGTCGCTTTGTTGTCGAATTGGGAAGGTCACTCGTAGGTTTTACGGGCTATGACCCTGGAAACTGGCAGGATCCCTCATTCGCCGGTCTGGTTCGGAATGTCGAAACCTTGGCTCTCGAAACGGGTTTGATGCGGTGGGAGCCATCCTGAACCAAACCTGGCATCAGGAAAAATGCAATAAAAAAAGGAGCGCTTAAGCGGCGTAGACTCAAATGCCGGTTTCTTTTTGCAGTAAAATGGACCAAAATGTGTTCTGACCGATGAGAATTATTTGCGGACAAAACCATGAAAAAGGAAACACATTAATTTAAAGGATTTTATGGTCTTCAAAGAAGGGAAGAGACGCAAGTGACCAAGCAAAGACATCTCAACAGTGCGAATTGTGCTGGAATGAACAATGAAATCCCTTGAGCCAGGATTTATTGAAAGGCAACCCATCTCGCAGCAACTGATAGGGACAATACGGCTGCTTGGTGAATACAAGGGCCGAGAAACCCTATTCAAACAACAGAAACCTCAATTCCTTGAAACTCTTCGTCAAGTGGCTGTGATACAGAGCACCGAGTCCTCCAATCGGATTGAAGGAATTACCGTGCCCGTCACTCGCATTAGGAAGCTTATGGAGCAAAAGATTAGTCCGCAAGACAGGTCTGAGCAGGAGATAGCAGGGTATCGCGATGTGCTTGGCACAATTCATGCGAACCACCCCAACATCCCCTTCACACCCAATGTCGTCCTCCAACTTCATCGCGACCTTTACAATTTCATACCGCAAGAGGGGGGCCGTTGGAAACTGACCGATAACTCGATCATGGCAACCCGTCCTGATGGAACAAAGATCGAGCGATTTTCTCCGGTCCCAGCGCATCTGGCGCCAGAGGCTATGAATTGTCTCCATCAACGTTTAAACGATCTATGGGATGCCGGGGAAATCGATCATCTTCTCCTCATACCATCCTATGTCCTCGATTTCTTGTGCATTCATCCTTTCCTGGATGGAAACGGGCGTATGGCTCGGCTTCTCACGCTTCTTTTGCTGTATCGAGCGGGATACGAGGTGGGACGATACGTCAGTCTAGAAAAGGTCATAGAGGACCATCGAGAAGGCTATTACGAATCACTCTACCGTTCTTCTCAGGGGTGGCACGAGGGGACCCACTCACTTGCGAGCTGGTGGGGTTACTTCCTTGGGGTTGTCCTGCTCGGAGCCTACCGTGAACTTGAAGATAGGATGAAACTCATAGAAAGCGGTAAAGGGGAAAAGAGCGCCCTAGTCCTGGACGTTCTGGGCCATCTGATCGGTGAGTTCTCCGTCTCTGATGTCAGGGATCGATGTCCAAGCGTGGGTATAGATCTCATCAGAAAGATACTGCGGCACGAACGAAAGGCAGGCAGGGTACAATGTTTGGGTCGGGGACCAAACGCAAGGTGGAGGCGCATATAGGTACTATGCATAATAATTAGGTATTGGATGCTTCATTAATACCTATATCTCGAAAGAGAAACCGAAAATGATTACAGAATCGTCTAGCGAATTGACTCTGAAGCTCATCAAATAATCATATCCGGTGTGCGTCACAGGAAAGAAGTTTACAGATAGGCGAATCGCTTATCGTGAGGTGGGCGGAACTCACTCATGAGATCAGCAACTACACCGTGCTGGTAGTGGAACGTTTTCCCCGCCGCCACGAAAGTCAATTCATCAAAATCCGACAAGCTGGTTTCCATCTGAGAATCGCTTTGTTGTCGAGTTGGGAAGGTCGCTCGTAGGTTTTACAGGCTATGACCCAGAAAACTGGCAGGATCCCGCGTTCGCGGGCCTGGTCCGGAATGTGGAAACTTTGGCTCTCCAGAGGGGATTGATGCGGTGGGAGCCTTCCTGAGTCGAGCCTGGAGGTGGGAAAAGCGCATAAAAAGATAGTCTAACAAGCTTCTCTAAACTTATTTAGAGAACAGTGCGAAACACAGAGACAAACATAGAGAGTCTCCGCGGCTCTAAGGCTAATGCGGCTTTGAGGGCTATGACGGAGCAGCAGACACTTTCGGAGCGTGCGGATCGTTTTCGAGTCCATAGCGTTGAATCTCAAATCGATCGGCAGCTTTTTTTGATCATTGGAGACAAACTGGCGATTCTTTTCACAATACCAAGAGATTCGTGACATTTGCGGCCTATGTGGCTATAATCAAGAGAACAAAAGCGGACAGAAGGACCTTGGTCATGAAGACGTTTGAGAGAATATCGTTTGACCCGAGAGTTATGGGTGGAAAACCTTGCGTTCGCGGGATTAGGGTAACCGTCGGCATGATAGTCGGCATGGTTGCCTCAGGCCACTCCAGAGAGGAAATATTAGGTCTTTATCCGTACTTGGAAAGGGAAGATATAGACGAGGCCCTTTCGTACGCCGCATGGAGGGCAGAGGAAATTGACGTGCCGCTGGCCCATGTGTCGAAATGAAGATTCTCGTCGATATGAATCTTTCCCCAGCGTGGATAACCGTGTTAAAAGATGCGGGCCACGAAGCCATCCATTGGTCCACCATCGGTGAATCAGGGGTGCCTGATAAAAAGATCCTGGCTTGGGCACGGTCCAACGGATACGTGGTTTTCACACATGATCTCGACTTTGGCGCTATTCTGGCCGCTACCAAAGCCAGGTACCCGAGTGTTTTGCAAATCCGTACTCAAGATGTAAGCCCGAGTCTGCTTGAAGATCTGGTTCTGTCTGTTTTGGCCCAGTTCCAAAAGAATCTAATGGAAGGCGCATTAATCAGTGTCGACCAAGATATATCCCGAGTTCGTATTCTCCCAATACATTAGCGTTCTAAACAACAAATGGTAAGGGGGAATGGTCAATTCCACAAGCGCATAAGGCGCTCTAAAATGATCGGAGTCAGACGGGCGGCGAACATGACAAAGAGAAACAGAGAAAATCACGGCACGGCGTTCAAGCTAAGAAAAGCCATGCCAGTCCATCCATGCTTTGCTTCTCAAGATCGATTGTGGTTGTGTGGTGCCTTATGAACTTTTTTTGTATAAGCTTTTTCAGTTTCGTTCCACGAATTCCACAATATTCCCGTCTGGATCCTTGACCATGGCAATCCGCACACCAGGCCGTATTTCCGTTTCCGGTAAAGCAAATTCAACTCCAATGTCTTTTAGATCGGAACAGAGTTGGGAAAGATTCTCTATTACGAAGGTGACGTAACGAAAACCCAATTGATTTTCCAGGCCGATAGCTCCCTGGGGAGGAACCGCCTTGGGTTCGATCAACTTAAAGTCGCTCGTCCCAAATCGCAGTCGGTGCATCGTGCCAAACCATAAGGGGACTCTTCCTATAAACTCCAATCCTAGAATGTTCTGGTAGAAGTTAAGGCTGGCCTTGATGTCACTGACGATTACACCGAGGTCCAGAGAATCTTTCGCTGGCTTCATCATTTTGTTGTGTTCCTTTCCGGTATGTTCCCTGCCTCCTGCTGTGGAAGCTTGCGCCTGCTGAAATCTTTTAATCACCGAATACCGAGCGAGGTTTCCCGGGTCGGTCCAAACAACATGAAAAAACAGGATGGCTGTCCCAAATAATCAGAAAAAAAGTCCATTTACTCTGAGATTCAACACCGTTCCGGGCAATTCAACGCGAGCGTGATGGCTCTCTGACGGTGTCGGGATCACGAATTTTCTCACCAGAGCCACGCTCACGCAGGCCAATACCACGATGCTGATTATTATGGCGGTGACAACCTTCAGTCTTCTGAAACGCATTGTTTAACCTCTTGTATCCCCTTGCCACTCAAAGGGAAAAGATTTCTGTGCGGATCTGACCATATGGGACGCCCATAGCCCGTAACGTGTCAATTATCTTCACCCTCATAGGAGGTGGGCCACACACATAGAAAGCCTTTCCGTCCACTGGACCGACGTGCCGTTCAATTTTCTCCCGGTCCAGATGTCCCTTTTCTCCGGCCCATGCAATCCCTGGATTACTCAATATATGAATTACCGCGAGCCGAGGTTTTTCACCAGCCTCCATCTGGGCAAGTTCATCGTGAAACACAACATCTTTTTCAGATCGGTTGGCGTACAAAACAAGTACCCTCAGGTCCGCTTTCATATCTCGCATGTGTCGTATCATACCCATAAACGGCGCGATCCCAATTCCTCCGGCTATGAATACAATGTCATTGTCTTCTGGGTGCAGCACGTAGGAAAACCGCCCAAACGGTCCTTGAATCACTGCTTCATCACCTGGCTTGGTCAACCCGATGGTGGAGGTGAAATCCCCTGACTCCTTTATTGTGGAGCTTATGAACTCCTTCTGTGCAGGACTGGACAAAATTGTCCCGTGGTGTTCTTCCACAGGAAGATTCCTGCCGCGGTGAAAGGTGATAAAGTGGAATTGGCCGGGACAATAATCGTAAAGGATCTCCCCTTCAGGAGGAGCCAGCTTCACAGTCCACACGTTATGGATTTCCTGCTTTACTTCCACGACTCGGTATCGATGACGGGACAGGAGGATGGGTTTCAAAATCTTGTGATAGGTATAGGCGGCAAAGGCAACGAGAAGAAAAGCAATCCACAAGACACGAACAGGCCACTCCTTCAAATCATCGCCTGTCTCCCAACTGTGAACGAATACCAAGGCGATGATGAGAGGAGGCATAATGTAGTGAATCCGACGCCACTGCTCAAATGTCAGCCCCAGGCGTGATGAGAACACGCTTGTGCAGATGTGAATCACCAATGCCAGAAGTCCAAGTTTTCCTAGCCAGACGTACCATGGTTGTTCAAGCGATGTTATCAGGGACCATCCGCCCCCGCCAAGAGCCAAAAGCGGTGGATGAGAAAGCAGCAGGATAGCGAGAAAAATGCCCATAGACTTGTGAAACCGGCTCAATATGTCGATCCCAAAGGGACGTTCAATCCATTTGACCCGGGCCACCAGTAGAGGCTGTAGACATAGGATGGCAAACGCTGAGAGACCAAAGCTTCGAGCGATTTCATAGAGTAATTCGTTGGGGCTGTGCAAACACAGCGCTGTCACCAGCAACAGAGGGCTTGTCACAAGAACTACATATGCTATTACGAGAACCACACCAGACAGCATAATTTTCCCCTCTTCGCACAATTCATCGGGAGGAAGGCCGCGCCCGTCAGAGGCAAACGCTCCATCTCCGCTGATACGGCCACTTCGATAGATGGAATTCCTTTTGGGGTCGTCGGCAAGAAACCTGATTCTACTTAAAGCGATCTATAAGAGATAATAGCTCTTCGGTTTTTTTGTCGAGAAGGACCTTGTCATTTCTAACTTCAACATTGAGCCTTATGACAGGCTCGGTGTTTGAAGGTCTCAGATTAAAGCGCCAATTCTTGAACTCCATGCTTAGACCGTCTATGTAATCCGTCCCGATCTCAGAACCTTTGAAATGAGCTTCAATTTTGGAGATCACAGCGTGAGTATCCGACACGGTTCGGTTGATCTCTCCACTTACCGGGAACTTCTTCATCCTTGATTTCACTAATTCCGAGAGAGGGCGACCGGCTGTGCTTACAGCTTGGACCAGAACAAGCCACGGGATCATGCCGCTATCGCAATAGGCAAAATCTCTGAAATAATGATGCGCTGACATCTCGCCGCCGTAAACAGCATCTTCCTGACGCATTCTTTCCTTAATAAAGGCATGGCCCGCTTTGCTCATCACAGCCACGCCACCGTTTTCTTCAACTAACTCAATTGTATTCCAGATTAGCCTCGGGTCGTGGACGATTTTCGCCCCTGGGTTCACTTTCAGGAATTCCAACGCCAAAAAACCCACGATGTAATATCCCTCAATAAACTCACCAGTTTCGTCGAAAAAGAAGCACCTGTCCGCGTCTCCATCCCAAGCGATTGCAAAATCGGCCTTGTTTTTCAGCAGAGCTTCTACAGTAACGCCACGGTTCTCAGGGAGTATAGGATTGGGAATTCCATTAGGAAATCGCCCGTCCGGCTCCGGAAACACCATGACGAAATCCAAAGGCAATCTGGACTTGAGTTTCTCCAATATTGGCCCGGCGCATCCGTTTCCGCAGTTAGCCACCACCTTTAGCGGAGATATTTTTCTGGTATCCACATACGTCAATAGGTGATCTACGTAGGCGTCATTGACGTCAACGACTTCAACCACACCTCTTTTAGATGCTTGCGGGTCAAATTCGTTGTTGATGACCATATTTGCGATGTCTTGAAGGCCTGTGTCTCCACTTATCGGCTTAGAAAGCTCTCTTACAAGTTTCATACCATTGTAATCCACTGGATTGTGGCTAGCGGTGACCATTATCCCGCCATCAAGCTTGAGATAGGATGTTGCGAAATAGACCATCTCGGTAGGACATAAGCCTATGTCAACCACGTCGCACCCGTGAGAGTTAAGGCCTTCAGCCAGGGCCGTAACGAGCGCTTGGCTCGATAGACGGACATCCCTGCCAATGCAAACTTTTCCGGGTTTGAGTAGAGTAGCGTATGCTCGGCCAATCTTGAACGCTACTTCTTCATTCAATTCATCGGGGATTCGCCCCCTTATGTCATAGGCTTTGAAACTATTTCTAATTCTTGAGTCTGGATCGCTCATGACCACTCCTGTCAAAAAGAAAAATCAGAAACTTGACAATAAAAAAACAGAATTGAACCTAATTACTATTTCTCTTGAAGTCCTACCAATTTTCAAATTACAACAAACCCTGATATCCATGTTGTTTGAGGAGTTCCTGGAGCTGCTTGATGTCTTGGGCACGGTCTTTCCGGCACACCAGGATCGCATCCGGTGTGTCGACAACAATCAGGTCCTCTACGCCAACGAGGGCAGTCAGTTTCTGTGGCGAAGAAACTACACAGCCCTTAGCGTTGAGACTTAGTATCTTACCTTTTGTCGCGTTACCTTGTTCATCAGTATTCCAAACATCCTGAAGAGACGTCCAACTTCCGACATCGTTCCAGCCTACGTCTACCGGGATCACCAACACATTGTCAGCTCTCTCCATTATCCCATAGTCAATAGAAATATCCGGAAGCGATTCATAGATGTCTACTAGGGCTGCAGACTCATCAGCACTGTTCAAAACCGGATACAATTTCTCAATCGCTCTGCTAATTACAGGTAAGTATCGTTCAAATGCTTTTATGATAGTGGAAACTTTCCATATGAACATTCCGCTGTTCCATAGGTAGTTTCCCTGTTTAAAATAGGATTGAGCAGTTTGCATGTCAGGTTTTTCGACAAATCTCTCAACCCGGTGGGCCGACAGTCCGTTAAACTCCTTAACTTTGGGGCCCACATGAATGTATCCGTAACCCGTTTCCGGTCGATCCGGAACCACTCCAAGGGTCAACAGATCTTCGGTCTCGACAGCCAGTCTGGTTGCAGCCTGCAGGACGGACCTAAAATCTTCCTCTTTCGTAATCAAATGATCCGCTGGTAGCACCGCCATGACGCTTTCAGGGTCCATTTTGGCCAGCTTGTAAGCCGCCAAGGCCACGCATGGAGCAGTATTCCTGCCAACCGGCTCTGCCACAATCGAGTTATCCGGCAGACCCGGTAACTGTTCACGAATGTTTTGTTGGTGACGAACTCCAGTAACAATCATAATTTTGTCAAAGGGAGTCACTGGCGCCACTCTGTCGACGGTGGCCTGTATCATTGTTTTTTCGCCGACAATTTTCAGGAGCTGTTTTGGCCTATGTCGACGGCTTTGTGGCCAGAAACGAACGCCACTACCCCCGGCCATGATGACTGAATAAAGATTCATTTTCCGCTCCCTCCAACTTGACTACCACGTTTTCTGCACATGCATTCTTTCCATAATTTGCAATCGAATTGCCGTCACTTCGATTGTTTTGAATCATCGGGATTTAGTTTCTTGGCTCGTTCGATCAATTCAATAATGCTTTCGAGTCTAGTTTTTTGAGGGGTTCCAAACGCTATCCCAAACTTTTCAGGATCGAGTTTTTGTCGAAAAAAAAGACCTACATCAAATCGATCAGACCAACAGATCAAGGATCTAGAGCAAGGTAGGTCGATGGCCTCGACGCAACAATATGAAAAGGTGACAGGCCCACCTAATCTGGGGCATCTTATTTCAAGTTCTTCAAATGGATTCCTGACTTCGTCGTCCATATTAAAATTGCTTTCGGTCATCCTTAAGCCAATAAATATCAAATAAAGAGACGCCGGAACTTAGCCGGCGTCGAGTTTGTAAGTAGGATTAGAGCTTAGGCTTAGGAAATCCTTCGAGCGCTCTGAGAGCGAATTCAATTTCCTCTTGTGGCATCTCATAGTCAAAGAGTTTTCCCTGGAAATAGGCGTCATAAGCTGCCAGGTCAACCAGTCCATGACCACTCCAATTGACGAGGATCACTTTCTCTTTGCCTTCTTCTTTGGCCTTCTTTGCCTCCTGAATGACACCTGCGATTGCGTGATTTGTCTCGGGAGCGCTTATGAAACCTTCTGTCCTAGCCCATGTGACCCCTGCGGCGAAGGTTTCAAGTTGATGAACTGCGCGAGGTTCAATGAGACGGTCCATGATCAACTGACTTACTAAAGGCGCCATTCCATGATAACGCAGGCCACCTGCGTGAATAGGCGCAGGAATGAATCCGTGTCCAAGAGTATGCATCGGTAGCAAGGGCGTCATTTGGACTGTATCACCAAAGTCATAAGCAAATGGTCCTTTGGTCATTGTCGGGCATGAAGTCGGTTCGATAGCTATAATTTCAATCTGTTTTCCTGCTATTTTGTCACGTATGAACGGGAATGCTATCCCGGCGAAATTACTCCCGCCTCCAGCGCATCCGATCACGACATCAGGATAATCTCCAGTCTTGGCCAACTGTTTTTGGGCTTCCAGACCAATTATGGTTTGATGCAATAAGACGTGATTTAGAACGCTCCCTAGTGCATAGCGAGTTAACGGACGGCCATGAGCCTCGCTTGTTACGGCGTCTTCTACAGCTTCACTGATGGCGATGCCAAGGCTGCCCGGTGAATTTGGGTCCAGCGCCAACATCTTTCGACCAGCTTCGGTTTCAGTGCTCGGGCTAGGGACACATGTTGCTCCCCATGTGTTCATCATGAGACGTCTGTAAGGTTTTTGCTCGTAACTGATCCTCACCATGTAGACTTTAGCTTCCAAGCCGAACTGGGCACATGCGAAACTCAGAGCGCTCCCCCATTGCCCAGCCCCTGTTTCCGTCGCGATTCTTTTTACACCAAAAACCTTATTGTAATAAGCTTGTGGAATGGCAGTGTTGGGTTTGTGACTTCCTGCCGGGCTCACTCCCTCGTTTTTGTAATAGATCTTTACCGGACAATTTAGGAATTTTTCCAGCTTGGTTGCCCGATACAGGGGGCTAGGGCGCCAAATCAAGAGCTTGTCTAAAACCTCATCAGGGATTCGTATCCACCTCTCGGTGCTGACCTCTTGCTCAATGAGGTTCATGGGAAAAACCGGAGCCAGGTCCTCAGGACCGACCGGTTGATGGGTGCCAGGGTGAAGAGGTGGTTGCATGGGTGTCGGCATGTCTGCTGCGATGTTGTACCACTCTCGTGGCATCTCATCTTCGTTCAAGAAAATTTTTACCGGCATTTTCATCGACCTCCTTGAAATATTAGTTCAATCGAACCCTGATGGGTTTTACTCAGGTTTGTCGAAACTACCAGATCCGTGAGTGACCTGTCATTTAATAATGGAACCGGGCATAGCCTCTGGATTAAGCTCACACAAAGTTATTTTGCCGCCTGGGGAACCAGCCGCAAGAACCATAGCCTCACTGACTCCGAACCTCATTTTTCGAGGAGCAAGATTGCATACTACAGCCACAGTCTGGCCGATCAACTCTTCAGGGGAATACGATGACTTAATACCTGCGAAAACGGTACGTATTTCTTTTCCAACATCGACCCGGAGTTTGACAAGTTTGTCCGATCCCTCGACGTCGGACGCCGACAAGATCTTCCCGACTCTCAGGTCGATTTTGGAAAAATCTTCGACTGAGATTTCTTCTTTGAAATCTGGGATTTTCGTTTTTTTCTCTGTTGCGGCAAGATCATCCTTTGAAACTTCGATGAGCCTGTTCATGGTCCCAGGTTCGAGCCTATCAACCAGCTTTTCAAAGGTATTTATCGAACATTCTTCAAGGTCAAATTGGATATCTTCCCATTTAAGGTCCTTCACGGCCAGAATTTCTTCAACCTTAGCGCTATAGGAAGGTATAATTGGTTTTAGTAGGATTGCGAGTATTTTTGAGCAGTTAATCGCAAAAGTCAGATCATTGCGGGCCTTTTCGGGGTCAGACTTGATAGCGGCCCACGGCTCATTCCGTTGGATGTAGTTGTCAAGATAACATTGTTCAACATGCGAGAAGATCTGTGTTTTCAAATCTTCACAGCTCTGTGGAACCACTCCAAGCCGAGAGTCCAACCTCTTATTTAGAAAGCTTGCGGACCTACTTATCAAGTTGGTAATATTGTTTACCAACTCGGCGTTGGTTCGGTTCACAAACTCTTCGAGATTCAAATCTATGTCATCGATCGTTGACCCCAGTTTGCTTGCATAGAAGTATCTTAGGAACCAGGGATTGATATGATCCGCAAACTGCCTCGCAGTTATGAAGGTCCCTCGACTCTTGGACATTTTTCGGGAATCCACTGTCAAAAAACCGTGAACATGAACAGCGTTAGGAATTCGATAATCTGCGGCTTTTAGCATGGCAGGCCAGAACAGGGTGTGGAAGTATCCGATATCCTTACCGATAAAATGGTGAATTTCAATGTCCGATTCGTGGTTGATCCAATAATCTTCGACTGAGATATCACTCTTGTTGGAACAGTAATGCTCTGTCGCAGCTATGTAACCTATTGGAGCGTCAAGCCAAACGTAAAAGAACTTGTTTTCTTCTCCGGGAATCTTGAAACCGAAATAAGGGCCATCCCTGGAAATATCCCAATCTCTAAGCCCTTGATCGATCCAAGTCCGAACAAAACCACGCACTTCATCCTGCAAATGGCCTGGAGATGATGTCCAATCCTGAAGGAAATCGGCGAAATCCATCAATTTGAAAAACAAATGTCGGGAAGTCCTCAGTTCAGGCTTACCCCCACATATTGCGCAGTGAGCGTCATTAAGTTCAGTAGGACGGTAGATGGCTCCGCACGCTTCGCAAACATCTCCGTACTGATCCAGCGCCGAACAACGTGGACACTCTCCCTTAATGTATCGGTCCGGAAGGAAACGGCCACATCGTTCGCAATAGTATTGCTCGATTTCGCGCGAAACTATGTGTCCTTTTTCTTTTGCTCGAAGGTAGATTAGTTCGGAATGTTTTTGATTTTCAGGTGAGTCTGTCGAGTAAAATTCATCGAAACTGATTTCAAATCGCCCGAAATCCATTTGATGCCGCCGATGATATTCGCCGACAAGCTCTTGGGGCGTCATTCCCTTTTTGGCCGCATTAATCTCAATTGGCGCGCCATGCGCATCAGAGGCGCAGACGTACACCACGTTTTCACCAATGAGTCGTAGAAATCGCACAAAAATGTCGGTCTGTATGTACTCCACCAGATGCCCTATATGAATGTCGCCGTTCGCGTAGGGAAGGGCACTGGTAACCAGAATTCTACTCAAATTCGTCTCCTGACTTTTGATCCGATCCTTTTCAGTTACAGTAGTTTCCGGTGCTTTCAAGACTCATGAAACTAATATCTTGTTACTCCTTAACAATTTCTGAGGCTTCAAGATTGGGGTCTTTTTCTTTGTCGACCTTGAACACTCTGGCCCGCATAACTACTGTTTCCATTTCTTTCAACGAATCCAGGACCTGGGCCTTTTCTTTTTTTATCCATACCTTGTTCAGAGTAATATAGCTAACTCTGTCCGCAATGATGAAATTCACATAATCCTCGCCGAGCGGACACGGAAGATCGCTCTTTTTATAGTACCGCACCGAAAAAACAATATCCTTATTCAGGTACTTATTCGGATTCTCTGTGAGGCTTACGATTGTAAGATCCTCATCGAGGCTCCTGTGAATTCCCCCTTTGATAAAGTTCAAGGGACTACACCCGATAGAGATCATGGTGACTAGAGAACATGCTAAGATTAATTTGAGTCTAGTCATAGAGAAATCTTCACAAAACTTGTGGCGGAACGAAATATCTTAGCCGAAACCCGTCCGAGAGTCAAAAAAATCAGTGCATGGCTCAGAAAATCATGTGTTCATATCCCAACAAACGCGGCGGAACTGCCCGATCTACCTGAAGTTACCTCCAGTCTGGTTGGAATACGGTCTCTCAATTCCGGCACATGGGAAATGATGGCGACAAGTCGTCCACTGGCCTGAAGGTCCAGCAAAGCCTGGAAGGCAAGGTCAAGAGCTTCTGGATCCAGGCTTCCAAATCCTTCGTCAATGAAAATTGTGTCAAGATTTACGCCACCGGAGTAGGATTGAACTACATCCGCCAGTCCCAGCGCCAAAGACAGCGACGCCAGGAAACTCTCCCCACCTGACAGTGTCGATACCGGCCGGGCCGTCCCTGTATATTCATCCCAGACCTCGAGGTCCAATCCATGAGCCATGCGTTTATCACCGCCCGAAGCCACGCGATTGAGACTAAATCTCTGGCCGCTCATTATCCTAAGCCTCTGTGAGGCCGCAATAAGCACATCATCCAGCAATGAAGCGAGCACAAAACGCTGAAACGTAATCTTTTCGTTGTTCTGGCCGTTAGCTATTTCCGCGATACGTCCAACAATAGCGTATCTTGTCGAAAGAGCTTCATGTTTTTGGGATTCGTCACGACAATCCTTGAGATCGCGTTCGAGAAGTTCTATTGACTGGCTCAATTTCGCATCACGTCCAAGCGCCTGTTCGAGAGATTCACGGACCTCACGGGACCTGTTTGCCAGTCCGTCTATGTCCGGGGCCTCGATATCCCTGGTCTCGTTTTGTAACCGAGCGACCCGATCCTGCAAGGCAACAAGGGATTCGTCAAATTCCTTGATCTCCAACTCTAGTTTATTTATTTCACCCGTGGTCTTACGTGATTTCTTGAAATCATCCTCGGAAACAAATCCGTTATCTTTCATAGCCTCTTCAAAAAGCTCGTTTTGACTGGCTGCTTTTTCTTTCGCCTGTTCTAACAAATCCTGTTGCGTTTGAAGCTCACCCTGAAGATACGCAAGTTTTTCGTTTGAACTCTGAAGGTTTGTCTGAGCCAATTCCCAGGAATTCTTTAGTCCGGACAACTTCTGTTTTACAGTTCTAATTTCAAGATCAAGGTTGTTTTTATCTCTTAAGGGCTCTGGAATTCCATTGACTCGCTCTCTCCAATGAGCCTCCGCCGAGGTCTTTTCCTGGACGGCGAGATCGAGTTCAGAAGATAATATTTTATTGAATTGTTTAATTTCTTCAAGACGTTTTTCTAATTCAAGTATTTCCTGCTTTAATAATTCATGTTGGCGGGTAGCTTCATTACTGTCCTTAACCTTTTGGGTCATCTTCTTTATTTGTTGGCTGATGTCTCGCGACAAGTCTACTTCCATCTGCTGTAGATTTTCTTTCCGGATTCTAATTGATTCCAGAAATCCCAGAATCCTGGAATTTATCTCTAAGCCAGCCGCTCGAATTTTCTCTAAAGTATTTCTTTGTTGATCATGCGACTTCCGTAATTTCTTAATTTTTGCTTCGTCAGGGATTATTTGTGTCCAACGCGCCGGCGATGGATGATCAGGCGATCCGCAAACCGGACAAGGTTTGCCTGGCGCTAGTGATTGAGCCAGCAGCGATGATTGCCCACCTAGCCAGGCTTCCTCAGCGATGCTCAATTCCTCGGCCAAATTATTTAATACGGTGGAGCAGTCAGTCTCTTCAGAGGTGTTGTTAGCTAGATCAGCGGTCGTAAGGCTTGCCAGTTCTTTCAACTTCTTAATTTCCGTGTCGTCCTGAAGCGCTTTTTTCAATTGGGCCAGTTTGAGATTTAAGAACTCGATTTGTGACCCGGTATTTTGAAAAACCGCTGCCTTTTCACGGTATTCAGGCAGAAGTTTTTCAGAGTTAAGAGTTTGATTCTCGTTGTTGTTGAGTTTAGTCCTTATTTCCTTCTCTTTTTTGGATGCAC
>JAPLJJ010000279.1 GCA_026388665.1 Deltaproteobacteria bacterium | reverse complement strand
AGATTATTTAATCGAGCCGATAGGTTATAAAAATTTATTAATTGACGTTCATAATGATTTTACGGGTTGACATCTGTGGATATTTTTTGGTAGAGTGTCTACAAGAAATTGTAATATGATCTTTATTATCTCTCGGAGGGGTGACAGGGAGAGTCCGAGGGGTTTTTCGGAAGGAGTTTGTTGCATGAAAGCAAGAATGTTTTTTGGCGCTCTTGCCGCTGTATTGGTAGTGTTCGCTTTGGCCTTGGGACCGGTCTCCGCCGGTGGTCCGGTATGTAAGGTACCACCGATGTGTGGACCTCCACCTGTTTGTGGACCCCAGCCCTATTGTGGACCTCCACCATGTCCACCCCCGTGTGAACCGAATCCCATTACAAAAGTTTTTTCGGGCGCGTTCAGGTTGGTAACCGGCGTGGTGGCGTTGCCTTTCAAGTTGGTCGATCGCGTGATCGACGCGTTTGATTGCAGCCCAAATCCATGCGCGCCTCCCAGACCGATGTGTGGTCCTCCCCCATGTCCTCCTCCGGTCTGTGGTCCGCCTGTTAAATGCGGTCCTCCCGCCTATGGCATGGGAATGCCGCCCGCGAGGCCCATGGGAAATTACGGAGCGCCCAGAAGAATGTCGCCCATGAGCAAGAAGAATAACAAAGTTGTGCCATCAAGCCTTATGGCCTCACCCAGTGAAGGTGTTTTCGGCAACTACTGGTAAAATCCAGCCAATTAAACTTAGAAACAAAAGGGACTCATTTGAGTCCCTTTTTTGTTTTTATATGTCCTGACCTTCCAGGCAGTTTAGTTGCTGAAAGCCTTCAGGTCATCGCTAAATCTGGTAACTGTTGGCCGCCGGAAAATTGGTCTACAAATTGCGGAAAGTTTTCGTTGGCCAAGAGGTGACCACTGAATCGGACATTTTTTTGGCATTCGCTATATATGATTAGTCCCAGCGCCTTATTCTGAATATTTTTTCCTTGGCCATATTTACCTGTTTCATTTTCTCTTCATCACCATCCCTTCCCTGGACATCGGGATGATGCTCACGGGCAAGCCGCTTCCAAGCCTTTAGGGTTTCCTCTCTAGTGGAGTCTGGCGTAATCTCTAATAAGGCAAATAACTTTTTCAGCAAATACTCAAATGGATTTATGGAAGACGCCCTGTGCCTTGCTTCAAATTCCGGAGGGATGCGGAAGTCCGCATACCTTTCACGCATACGTTGCTTCCATTTTAGTGTCGCATACGCCGAAGCGAATATTCGAAGCAGCTTGATTCTCGCTTCAAATTCCAATTTTGTTAAGGGTGTAATCCTCTTGAGGGTTTCATATAACTCTTCGAGCCGTACAATCCCCAGAGACATAATAGTCTGAGGATTGGGGTCTCCAGGCCCAAGACAGTACGCCAGTTTACGACCAAATGCGACCATCTCCAGGCTTTCGCAACCGGAATGCTCATAGCACCGGCCATCAGGAAATTCCGGGGCTCCAGGACATTGGGTGTAACCATGGTTGTGAATCCCCAACCAATCCATACCCAGGCATCTGGACTGATCAAGTTTCACCAGCCAGACGCCGTACTCGTGACTCCACGGTAATGCTATATCCTTGAACTCGCTCTCCAGGTTTCTTAGAACGCGGTTAAGACGATACTCCGTAAGTCCGAAGTATTCTGAAATTACCCGTTTTAGAGTTCCAGGTCGTTCCTGGATGAATTCAAGAATCTGAAGTTTAGTCGGGTCCATGCATGGTAACTCGTGCGGTTTCTTAGATTATATACACGCGACTGTAATCCACAAAAGAAAAAAGCCCGACCGGTTGAGTCGAGCTGGGAGGGAAGAGATCTAAGGAACCGGTCGGGCGTTATATGTAATTTCTTTCCTTAGACTCTTTGAAAAATTCGTTTCAGTCAGGCTCCCTCCGTCGCCTGGCCTCACAATTCAGTCAAGCTGATCAGAAGACAAAACCCATCTCGACAAATCCACCATCCATTGCGGTATCAATCATTTTTGCATCGCTGTATTTCTTCTTGTAAGTCAGGTATCTGTAACCGCCTTTCACGAAGCCGGATCGACCACAGTTTAAAGGCACACTGTACTTCAGACCAGTGCTGAGATCCGATCCGAATGCGTCATCGCCAAAGGCCACGCCTGCTTTGCATTCCAGAGACAGAGTGTTGCAGAAACGGGTTACCTTGAGCAGTTTTTCAAGTTCCACACCAGTCATGGCCATATTCAAGTCATTGTCAAAAGCTGCTCCACTAAGACCCTGTTGGAATACACTCAACCGTTCGTTAATTCTCACGTAATCAGCGAAGATACCAACCCGTGAAGTAGGTGTCAGAATGGGATCGTAGACCAATCCAATCCGCTGATAGAGCCTCTCCCATTTCGTTTTTAATGTCTGCCCCTGATTGTAGTTTAGAGTCCCAAACTGAAATGGGGTCGAACTATTCCCGTTACCTTCTATGGCTGTGGGCATTATCGAGTAGTTGACTGACCATCGTGGTTGAAATCTATACTTGGCGTTAAAAGTCCCAACTACGGCGTGATCCGGGATTCCCATGGCAGTGTTAAAATCGACTTCCGGCTCATAAGTCCAATAGTATCCATAGTTGCTGTTCATGAGAGTGGCCTTGCCCTTTGCGCGGGCAAACAGGGCCTGAGCGTCGAGTTCCCATCCACGAACCCTCGATATGGGCAAGACGCACTCAGGTGTCCGTATCGCGAGCGCTTGGGCGCCTGTTTGGAAACCGACGGGGGGCTTAACCTTTACTATCGGTTGTGGTTTGACTTTTGTAATTGCCTTAGTTTGTGGCACGGTCGGCACGAGCAGGTTTTCACGGTTATCGTTACCAGCGGCGGCCTGGAGGAAGTTCCAAGCCATTGCGTCGGCCGTAAAAACAATTGTCAATAAACATAGGCATACCAGTAGCATACGGGGTGTTCTAATTTTCATACCCTCCCTCCCAGGAGAACGTTTTGCTAAGGCCGCACTTTACAGATAAGATTTAAGTTGTCAACATAAAAATGATTTTTTTTCAGTAGTTATTATCAAAAGCTAGAAATGATATTATGTTTTAAAAGGGTATAACTTAGTAATATACTTGAGATATAGTAGATATTATATTAATTTATAAGGATGTTTTGTATCAAACTAAATAACGATACAGCGCGTATAAATTATCATAACGCGCTGAATCGCCTATTTACAAGCTGCTCGCTCCATGTAATAATCTGTTATGTTAGATATTTGTGTTATCTGTTTGACTTAATGAAGTTTTTAGTGTGAATACTATATTTTAGGGACGCATGAATAACGCTGATTCCACTATTGTTACTGCCTCCTCATGTGTCCCCCTGCACATGTCCCCCTCGCGATATTCGAAAATCAGCATTTGATTTGATGGAACCCAAGGTGACCACTGGACCGGATCGGTGCTCATGTAAAACAGAATACAGGAAATACCTAAGTTTGCAGCCAGATGACTTATCCCGGAGTCGTTGCCGATAAAAAATCTTGCGCCAGCCATGTAATCGCATACTTCCTGAAGAGTTCGGTTTTCCAAGACGGTCACGTGACTATCCGCGACCCATTGGCTCCAGCCTCGATGTTCCTTGAGTTCCGCGTCAGCCTCCCCCAGTGTAATTGCAATGTCACAGCCAGTTCGGGCTCGCAAAACCGCTGTGATTTCTATGAATAACTCCAATGGAGCAAGTTTCTTGCGTCCGCCACTTCCAGGATGCACCCACACCAGATTTTGTGTATTTGCCTTGCCAAAGCCCTTCAGGACTGGAGACCGATCCGGAACAGGCAGTCCAAGCTGATGATGAAGTGCTTCCACTAGATGATATCCAGGTCTAGTAATCGGAGACGCGTGAAGGATTTTTTCGACCCCGGCTCGCCGCAAATTTGAAATAGTGTTTTCAGGGTCCTTAAGTATTACATAGGCGACATCGCAAGGTTCGTCACTTCTCGCGCCGCTTGAATAATTAGGCTGGAATAGCCACAACGAGTCGCTGTGGTCGATTGGATGGAAGGAAAATTCCGGAGGAATCAGTTCCCGGTAAATCGCGGAGCCAAAAAGGATTACACGATCGGGGGCGCTGGTTTCTTTGATCGTATAGAGGAGAGGCAATACTAGAAGCGTATCACCCAGAGCGCCAGGCCGAATAACCCAAATATTCATCAGTCAAACACAAATTGGTATTACTTGTTCTATCTTGCCCCAAAATCTTTGGGAAAGGTCTCTTTCATAAAAAAAGTGGCTATCAGTCCTATGATGGACGCTATCATCAACACGAGCAGGGCCGCCTTAAAAGCTTCTAAAGAATAACCGCCCGAAACATTACGAGGAAACATATCCAGTATCCAACCGATAAATGGCTGGAATACAGCTCCTCCAAGGAACGGGAAAAGATTAACAGTCCCTACCGAGGTACCGGCTATCTGGATCGGAAACATTTCCTTGGTGGTTGTAAAAGCTATCACTACTATCGCAGACGATGTTACGGATAAAAGCAGCATTATGAAATAGAGACCATAATGAGGAAGCCCCTTCGGATAAAAATTTAAGAACGCCATGAGACAGACGAGAACCACCGAAGACAGGGCCAGCACCTTTTTTCGACTTTTGAAGACCCTGTCGGACAGCACACTTAGGAGAGGGCTGCCAACGATGAGCCCGACGGCAATCATATTCAGGATGGATCCGGCCTGCGACTTGGTCAGTCCGTAAACGTTCATTAGATAAGGACCTGCCCAGAGACCGCCAAAACTGAAAAAGACTCCCAATGTGAAAAAAAACCATATCGCAACCGGCCAGAAGTACCTGTCCGTCACCACTGTTTTTGCGCCCTCCCACAACCTTATCGGCTGTGCGGCTCCGGAAGTCGTTTGCCCAGGGCGATCCATTTGGACTATCGAAGGCCATCCCATGTCTTCAGGTTTATTCCTGACGAATAGCCAGACCATGATTGCCATCAGGAGCGTAACCGCTCCAATCAGCTCAAAAGAAGCTCTCCACCCTACCCAGCCTGTCATCATAGCCAACGGACCGGCAGCGGTTAATGCCCCGACACCTCCCATCACGTTCACAATCGACACCATTATTGCGAACTCGTGACCTCGGAACCAGTGAGACAACAATTTCATGGTCGGGATAAAGACCATTGAAACGCCCAAACCGACGATGGCGCGCGCTACCACGGCGAATTCCATGTTTGGAGCCAGACCGAATAAAGCGCTCCCTGCCGCAGCCAATATCAGGAACCAGGTGACCGTCTTTCTGGGACCGAGAGAATCGGACAAGAGGCCTGCGGGAAGCTGCATAATGGCATAAGGATAAAAGTAGGCGGACGCCATTAGTCCCATAAAACCGCCGGTAGCCCCAAAAGTTTCCTGGAGATCGAGGGCCACGACTGCGGGTGAGAGCCTATGAAAGTATACAACAACGTAGGCGACGGCCATTGTCCAGAAAATGACCCACCTATAAATCAGCGCCTTCCGAAGCAGGTCTTTGCTCATTTCGTGTTCTCTCGTTTTGTTGGATGATTTCGTAATTTAAATACCTGCATAACATATCAGAACTAAAACCTATCTACGAGACTAAATTTAGGAATTCCCGTGTCGGCGCCTGCTTATCGAAGATTATCGGGACCTCCGGTCAATTTTGACATAACCCTACCCTCTTGGTATACTGACCCAGAAACAATTCCCGAGACAAAGTAAACTGAGACTTCATATTATGTTTAAACCTTTTTTCCGCGTCGTGTCTCCGGATGAGGCAAGAAAAAAACTACGAGTTCTGAATCATCTCGAATCAGAGTTCGCTCATCTCGATGAAGCGCTTTTCCGGGTCCTTGCTCAATCCATTAAGGCGGATCATGAGTCCCCTCCTTTTGATCGCGCTACCATGGATGGTTACGCAGTGCGTTCAATCGACACGTTCGGTTCGACGGAAAATTCTCCCTCGCTTTTTACTGTTTTGGGAGAGATTTCGATGGGCGAGTCGTCGAAAATTAAGCTTAAACAAGGTCAGGCCGTCAAAATCTGGACGGGCGGAGCATTGCCCATCAATTCGGACGCTGTTGCAATGATAGAGCATACCGAAGATTTGGGAGGGACGGCGCTCCAAGTTTTGAAAGCTGTCGCGCCATTCGACAACATAGTTCGCAAAGGGGAGGATTACAGCCGAGAGGAGGTCTTGTTGAACGCTGGTTTGAGGTTGAAACCACAGGACCTGGGGCTTCTGGCGTCCTTGGGAATAATGAAGGCACAAGTTCATCGTGTACCCAAAGTAGCCTTGATCAGCTCAGGAGATGAAATAACACCCGCTAGCGAAACTCCACCGCCCGGATGCGTCAGGGATGTGAATAGGCACGCGCTTCACGCGTCAGTCCGAGAGGCTTTCGCTACGCCTTTGTGGATTGGTCTGGCAGCGGACACCTTGCGTGCCGTCACGTCCATGCTCATGTCCGGTCTGGAACAGGCGGATGCCGTAATTATATCTGGCGGTAGTTCGATGGGGAGCAGAGATTACGTGATTCAGGCGATTTCGCAGACTCCCAGTTCTGAGATATTGCTGCATGGCGTGTCAATGTCTCCCGGAAAACCATTAATAATTGGGCTCATCGGCTCCAAGCCAGTAATCGGGTTGCCTGGGCATCCTGTGTCAGCGATGGTCTGTTTTGACCAATTTGTAGTCCCTATTATTCGGCGCCTAGGTGGAGAAAACAGCCTCCAACCTTTCTTGAGGCCACAAGTCAAGGCCACCTTGACTCGGAACGTTTCCTCCAAAGAAGGACGTATGGATTTCATTCGCGTGAGACTATCCCGATCAGAGAAAGAGTTTCTTGCTACTCCGGTCCTAGGAAAATCGGGGATGGCTTCAGCCATGTCTCGATCACACGGATTTCTAAAAATACCTGTGGACTGCGAGGGTTTTTACAAAGGACAAATAGTTACAATCTATTTATTTTCAAGTTGTATGGGAGACGATTTTGAGAAGGAATATTTTTCTGGAGATGAAGTCCCCAGTCGAAGCCCTGGAAATATTTTTGGAGCGTCTAGACAGGAAAAACTTTCCACGTTCGGAACAGATTCCAACGGGTGAAGCACTGGGCAGGACTACTTCCGAGCCTGTTTACGCCAAGTTATCATCGCCGAATTTCCATACCGCTGCTATGGATGGGTTCGCTGTCCAGGCGTCCGACACTTTTGGAGCTTCGCTGGACCAAGCGATAAGTTTCTCAATCGGCAAGAAAGCGTGGCCGGTAAACACTGGCCGACCGATACCCGAGCGTACGAATGCGGTCATAATGATTGAACACGTCAATTTTGTGAATGACGAAACCTTTGAAATTGAGAAGGCGGTCGTCCCTTGGGAAAATGTCCGGCGAGTCGGAGAGGATTTTGTCCAGTCAGAAATGATATTACCCAGCCACCACATCATTTCAGCCTATGACATGGGAGCTTTATTGTGCGGCGGGATAACCAAAGTGAGTGTTATACAAAAGCCAAAGGTCTTGTTGATTCCTACAGGTTCCGAACTTGTCCCGGTTTCCGCCATAGAAAGCTGCATCCCTGCTGTAGGAGACACAATAGAATTTAACACCACCATACTTGCCGGGCTTGTCACCCAAGCCGGGGGAACAGCAGATAGGGCTGACATCATTCCAGACAATTATGACCAAATTAAACAGGCCCTAAAATCAGGTATAGAGTCAGATTATGATATGGTCGTGGTTAACGCAGGGTCATCAGCGGGAAGTGAAGACTACACAGCAGCGATAATAGCCGAACTTGGGGAGGTCCTGGTTCACGGGGTGGCCATGATGCCCGGTAAGCCGACTATACTGGGGATCATCAAAGGAAAACCGGTCATGGGGAACCCTGGGTATCCGGTATCCGCCGTCTTCTCTTTCGAGACATTTGGTTTGCCCGTCATCTACCGGATGCTGGGCTCATCTATGTGCAACAGACCAAACATGACCGCTTATTCAGCGAGAAAGATTCCTTCGAAATTGGGTCGTGAAGAGCTTTTTCGCGTCAAGCTCGGAAAAGTCGGGAATCGTGTGGTTGCAGCGCCATTGCCGAGAGGAGCGGGATCAATTACAACACTCACTCGAGCCGATGGCATAATACGGATACCATCCAATGTCGAAGGTATTGAGCAGGGGTCCATGGTACAGGTAGAATTACTGAACCTGCCTCAACAGATCGAAAGGACCCTTGTAATCATCGGCAGCCATGACCTAACAATAGATTGCCTTGCGGATGAACTCGTGAATCACGGTATGTACGTTTCCTCGAGCAACGTAGGCAGCCTGGGAGGATTGTTGGCCCTGAAAAATGATACGGCTCACGTGGCTACGAGCCATCTCCTGGATGAAGAAACCGGTGTTTACAATTGGTCTTACATCAAGAGATTTATTCCTGATGTTCCTGTTGAGGTGTTTCATGGAGTGATGCGTGATCAAGGTTTCATGGTCAAAAAGGGTAATCCCAAGGCAATAAGAGGCTTTGAAGACCTTACCAGGCATAACGTGACCTTTGTTAATAGACAAAAAGGCGCCGGAACGCGAGTCTTGCTTGATTATTACCTCAATAAAGTCGGGATCGACGCGTCTGAAATAAAAGGTTACGAACTGGAGGAATATACTCATACATCTGTCGCTGTGGCGGTGCTTTCGGGCGTGGCGGATGTAGGGATGGGAGTTCTTGCGGCTGCAAGAGCGCTGGGGTTGGATTTCATACCCGTGGCCACGGAACAATATGATTTCGTGGTCCCTCAGAAGTACCTCGATGATGAGAAGGTAATGAGACTACTGGAGATACTCAGGAGTCAGACGTTCAAGTCACGGGTCACGTCGCTAGGAGGATATGGAGTCGGACGATCCGGAGAGAGATTAATTGAATCCAAGTAATTTTGGCAACGCCTGGAAACTGGGGGTTCGATGAAAATCCCGATTAAATTCCTGCGGTGGGAAAACCGCTGGTCGGCAAACCTAGAAATAGGATCGGCTTTAGTTTCTCTCTTGACTCATTGAGTCTAAGGTCCTATCAATAGTCTAGCCTTCCAAAAGCAATGCGATCACTCTGTTTCAAAAAAGGATGATAGTTATGAGTTTTAACAGACGGCCCATCTCCATAGATGGTTTAAGAAAATTAAACGAGGAGTTGGATAGATTAATCAGGATCGAGAGACCGGCTGTCATAAAAGAGATTGAAATAGCTTTGGGGCATGGTGATCTGTCTGAAAACGCCGAGTTTACCTATGCTAAAGAAAAAATGTCTTTAATTGAGACTAGGCTGAGGGACCTCCAGGACAGAATTTCAACTTCAGAAGTTATAGACCTGACTAATCGTCCGACTCCGGACAAGGCGGTCTTCGGGGCCTGCGTCACAATAGAGGACCTTGACACTAACGAGATCAAGAAGTACCAACTTTTAGGACAGGATGAGGCCGACATAGCCAATGGAATCATATCCGTTGACTCGCCGGTTGGAAAAGCCTTGATTGGAAAAAAAGTCGGTGATGTAGTCGAGGTTCGCACCCCAAACGGCATTAGAGAATGTGAGATAATTGATATCAAATAGATACGTCACAGTGCCGGATCCCAGAGTAAAAATATTTATTAGATAACAAAACAGCGCTGTACAATAGTCGTCAGATTTGTTAGTGAGATAGCCAAACAGGAATGTCGCCCCCTTATAATTCTCAAGACAGAGTATCAAAAGAATCGTCTGCCATTAAAAAAACTCTTATTCTTTGCGATTTTGACGGGACCGTATCCATCAAGGACACGGTAAATAGACTCATTCGCACTCATCTCGAGGACCCACACTGGCGGTTTTACGTCAAACGTTACTTACTCGGGGAAATCGGGTCCAAAGCGGTTTACGAAGCTTTAGCTCCTATGATGCGAATGACTCGGTCGGATTTTGAACGTTTTGTGTTTGAGCACGCGGAGCTTGATCCACACTTTCCAAGATTCCTGGAATGGGCGCGATTAAGGAACATAGATGTAAAGATCGTCTCCGATGGCTTTGACGAGACAATAAGGACCCTTTTTCGTCATCACGGAGTTACCGGGCTTGATATAATAGCTAACAGTCTCATCATCAAGGACGATGGAAAGGTTGAGATTCGGTCGGAACATTTTAACCCGGCATGCAAGACCTGCGGGACATGTAAGCTGAGTGTCATTAGAAAGTTCAGGCAAGAATACGACAAAATTGTGCTCATTGGAGATGGTGAGTCCGACAGACACGCAGCGACCGAAGCGGACACAGTGCTTGCTCTTGGGGACCTTTTTTTCTACTGCGCCACCAAGAAAATTCCAGCTATAAGAATAAACGGATTTCACGAAGTGTCGTTAATGTTAACGCGGAGTGTCGATGCGGTCGCGTTTGACCTTGACGGCACACTCATAGACTCATTTGACGGGATAGCGGAAGCCTTTAACCATATGTTCTCACAGCTTGGTTATCCCAGCATGACTCCTCAAGAAGTCATCAGGAAGACATCCGTGTCGCTCATTGATTTTGTTAAGTCTTACTTGAGACCTGATCACGGTGAACTTGGGATCAAAGTGTTTCGGGATTATTATGACACAATCTTCCTGGAAAAAACCTTTATGGCCCCCGGGGCGATGGAGACTCTCAACAAGTTAAATGGATCATTAATACAGGGGATTGTTTCGAATAAACGCGGCAGATATGCGCGTATACTTGCCGAGCATCTTGGGTTTGCCCACAAAATGGCCAAGATTCTCGGCGCTGAGGATGGTTTTAAGGCAAAACCTGCTGCGGACATGTTTCACGAATTTGTCAGGTCGGTAGGATCCACAGTTGAAAAAACGATCTATGTGGGTGATGCGCCCATAGACATTCAAGGCGCCAGGGCCGCTGGAATGGACACTTACGCAGTGGTAGGGCCATTCTTTTCGGCTGAAGAATTAGCTCTGCACAAGCCCAGAAGAGTGCTTAGCCACATTAATGAATTGCCGGCAGCGCTCGAGCCCGTCATTTTGCTTGGGGGGCCGGAATATAAAAACTAAAATAATCGTATTTTTTGGGGAACCCTACAAAAACACTGTTGTCATGTATAACTGATACCTACCTACTCTACAATGACTTGAGGGGCCCAAATGATCCTACCATACATTTGGGCCTTTCCTTTTTATATGCGTTTCTCCAAGATTAGACCCAAAACAACGTCAGAGGGAGAGGGGCTTGAAGTTATGGGTTCGAGCATTTCCCTAATTCGTTTGAAGCCCTTTTGCATGGCGTCCCGAAGGTTTGCGTCACTTCTGAATTTGTCCAGCCATAACCCCAGGTTCTCAGGTGTAGCCTTGTCTTGTAATATTTCAGGAACAAACAACGGTCGCCCACATTCCAGGCATGGGACCTTGTAACCATGCTCCAGCATTATGTTTATGGGATTGTCCGGTCCTTCATCACTTTTTAAGGACAACATGTTGGCTATGGCCACGTGGATATCAGAGTCCATTATCAAAGGCATAAGAATTTTTGTGGCCAGGAACCACGAGAATTTATCCAGCTTATAGACAACCACATGGGGCATCCGAGCCAGGGCCGCCTGCAAGGTAGCGGTCCCTGAAGTGACCAGGCCGCTGTCCGAAGCTGCCATTATTTTTGAAGCGTCGGATTTGAGGATCCTCGCTTTCAAGCCGGAACCATCGACGATATCTTGAACAAGTTCCTTCAAGTGCGATCCCGCAAGCGGAATCACAAATTCGGTGTTTGGATAATGCTTCAGATGTAACTTAGCTGCTTCGCACATCTCCGGCAGGACGCGGGTTATCTCTGAATGGCGACTCCCCGGCGCGAGTGTCACCAACCAATCGGTGCCCGAAAGCCCGAGCTCAGACCGTAACAGGGATTTATCGACTTCTCGAGGAATATCCCTGACCATTGTGTGTCCTACAAAATTTGCGCTCACCCCCACATTCGAGTAAAGTTTTTCCTCGAAAGGAAAAATAGTCATCATCCTGTCAACCACTGCCGCGATCTTGTAGATTCTCCTTTTTCGCCATGCCCAAACTTGAGGGCTGATGTAATAGCAAACTTTCACACCTGCTTTTTTTGCGACACCGGCTAATCGAATATTCACGTCGGGGAAATCGACGGGAATAAAGACATCATACCTCCCGCTTTTTAGCTCCGACTTCATGACATTGTAGGCGGAAAGCACCTTTTTGAGCTTTCCAAAGCCACCGCTGAATCCAATTGTGTTTATTTCATGGTAGTGCAGCAGGAGTTTCATTCCCGCTGCTTCAAGTTTCTCGCCACCAATTCCGGTGAATTTCACGTTAGGAAAACGATCAGTGACATCTTTCACCATACGTGCGGCATGGTAGTCACCGGAGGCTTCACCCGCGAGAATCAGAATAGAGGCTTCGCTATCCTTAGGAAGTGTTCTGCTGATCTCCTCAGTAGGTGTCAAATTATTGGGCATGAGATTGCTGCCATATAAAACTTGCAACTTCTTGAGGCGCTTAAAAAAAAGTCCGAGAAGTACGCGGTTTTTCTCAGGCGTCCCAATTTTTTATTGTAACAGCATCACTTTTGTCTTGACAATGGAAGAATGTTTGATATGAGTCCAAGCCGAAAATTAACGATTTTTTAAAAATACCAAATAGATGCCAACAAAATGTTATGGCGTAACGCGTTATGGACGTATATATTGCTAGTCTAAAGTTTTTTTGGAGCTAATTATGAAACTCGGCTTATGTGAAAAATGTGGTTCTCCTACAGACGCTCGTTATGAAATTAAAAATAATTGCGTATATCTTGTTAAATTCTGTAGAGATTGTGGCCGCACGTCTTCCCTTGTGACAAAAGACGCTCGAAAATGGCGTTGGAAACGTGAAATCGCCGAATATCAAGAACCATCCGACCTGAGTTGTTCATTAGACTGTAAGTCCTGTGATCACAAACAGCATACGTCCCCGAATACCGTAGCTATTGACGTTACGAATCTCTGTAATCAAAAATGTCCTATTTGCCTCGCATACGTCGATGCTATGGGATTCGTTTACAAACCACCTATGGAGTATTTTGAAAAGATTTTCGAAGCCTTCAAGAAAAATGACCCAAAACCCAATATCTGCTTCTTTGGTGGAGAGCCAACAGTCCATGAGGACTTTCTTGAAATAGTGAGGCGTGCTAAATCTCACGGTTTTCAGGTCCAACTGTTCACAAATGGTCTGAAGCTGGCCGACATGAATTACTGCAAGGAATTATGCGCCCTCGGGATTCAGGTCAATTTCGGTCTTGATGGGACCAACCCAGAAATTTATAAAACCCTGCGAGGTGATAATTCTCTCGCCGTCAAAAAAAGAGCTTTCGATAACGTTATCAAGTGCGGCGTAAACAAATTGGCGGTCATTTCCACAGTGGCGACAGGCGTGAATGATTCAAATATGGGCGAATTAATGGAATTCATTCATGACTACAAAGATCATGTCTCCGTATGGGCCTTCGTTCCACTGACCCCGTGCTGGGAAACCTCGGACATTAAATTGGAACCCACCACGACTGAGTGCGTTGAAAACATATTCGAACGTATCCTTCCCGACATAGAATTCGTGTCAACCGGCATGATGAAATTTGACACGCTTTCCAGATTTTTCGGGAAGCAGACCCTAGGCGGATCGCATCCAAATTGTGAAAGTGCGACACTTGTAATTTCCGACGGCGAAAAGTACGTTCCCCTTTCGACGTATCTAAACATTCCGCTCTCTGAAGCGCTATCACGACTAAGAAAGTTGGACAAGAAACTGAATAAAATGGCCCCCAAGAATTCTTCTTCGGCTTGGCGTCGGTGGTTTTTTGATTTCTTCACTGTTTTACAGATAGCGTTGATCTTCGCCCGGACTATTAATCTGAGAAAAGCGCTTGCCAAGCCTGCGTTTCTCAATGGAATCAAGGCGCTGGTGGATATAATCAGGGGCCGCAAGATAGACGAGGTCTTGAGCAAACGAACATGTTTTAAGCGTCTCCTAACACTGATCACGATCCCCTATGAAGATTCCGGTGGTCTGGAAAACGCCCGGCTCCACGATTGCCCCGCAGTTTTCGCGTACGAGGATGTTCAGACGGGCGCAATCAGAACTGCTGCGTTTTGCTCCTGGCAAACGATAAAGGATGACGTTTGCCGAGAGATTCAGGCCCATTATTCGACGCTTGCTGATGAGAAAAAGCACGTGGCCCGCATAGGCTAGATTGGGCCGATAATTTGATGATTTCGTATGACCGATATAGTTGAGTTCCGACCTCGCATCAGCCCATTCAAATAGTTTTTTCATGACACGGTTTACTTCAACCGGGTAGTGGTGGAAATGTCTCCGGGATGAGGGTATCATTGGCCTGGGATTAAGGATTTCTGCGGATACATGTCCCGGGTCAGGTAATGCCGCTTATCAGTGTAATCATACCGACATTTAATCGGGTGGATGT
>JAPLJJ010000252.1 GCA_026388665.1 Deltaproteobacteria bacterium | reverse complement strand
CGTGGTGGCAGGCCACGCGGTAGACGCTATCACTAACTTCTGCACCGACGATGGTTTTGACGCTATCGTAGTTGGTTTCACCGGACACAGCAGAATCTACGAACGCATCTGGGGCGGAACATCGAGGAACATAGCGCGCTTCGCTCCGTGTACAGTGATTATTGTCAAATAGACAAACACTTCTCTTTGACGAAAAAGTGTATGCTGTTCCTCATGTATATGAGTTCATGATCTCTATAGACGTCGTGTCGGCGAATAGCACACGACCAAACAATGAGGCCCAGGAATTTGTACAAAATCTTTTCTTTTGTGTTTGGGATTCACTGATGGAGGCTTGAACGTCATGAAAAATCACTTCAATAACTTCAAAGAAGCATGCGATCTTTCAAAACCGACAGCGACAAAGTTCGTGGTCTTAATCGGCATAGTGAGTTTATTCTCAGACCTGACATACGAGGGCGCCAGGAGTGTGACCGGACCATTCCTAGCGGTATTGGGAGCAAGCGGGACAGTAGTGGGTATTGTCGCGGGCTTCGGAGAACTCGTCGGATACGCTTTGCGTCTTGCTTCAGGATATTGGGCCGACAAGTCACAAAGGTACTGGACCATAGTATTCCTGGGATATGCAATGAACTTACTCGCCGTTCCTCTCCTTGCCCTCGCCGGTCATTGGGAAATAGCCGCCATCTTCATGGTGGTCGAAAGAATGGGCAAGGCGATAAGGACACCCGCGCGCGACGTGATGCTTGCCTGCGCTTCAGATAGTATCGGCCGAGGATGGGGATTCGGACTTCATGAGGCCCTAGATCAGATTGGCGCTATTTTGGGACCGCTTGTGGTTGCGGCGGTTTTCAGTTTTAGGGGAACCTATCAAGCTGGATTCGCTTTGCTCCTAATTCCGGCCTTGATAGCTCTAAGCGTTTTGTTCACAGCGTATCGGCTTTATCCTCGGCCTCATGATCTGGGTTCAGCAACTGTAAAAATAGAAAGCAAGGGTTTTCCTAAGTCTTTCTGGATTTACATTATTGCCATTGGCTGTATTGCTGCAGGTTACGCCGATTTTCCCCTCGTGGCCTATCACTTTAAGAAAGTTGCGTCGGTCCCTGAAGAATGGATTCCCCTTTTCTACGCCATTGCAATGGGGGTCGACGCATTAGCGGCCCTAGTTTTTGGCCGTCTTTTCGACAGGATAGGATTCTCGGTTCTGGTGCTGGCTGTGATCCTATCGGCGCTGTTTGCGCCTCTTGTTTTTCTTGGTGGATTTTATTGGGCCCTCGCTGGAATGGCTCTATGGGGCGTGGGTATGGGAGCGCAGGAATCGATAATTAGAGCGGCTATTGCTGAACTTGTCCCTACAAATAGGTTGGGATTCGCGTACGGGTTGTTTAATCTGTGCTACGGATTATTCTGGTTCTTGGGAAGCGTTTCGATGGGTGTGCTCTACGATACGTCAGTGAATATGCTCATCGTTTTCTCAGTTGGGATTCAGGTCATATCCATACCCTTGATCGTTCTGGCTAGTAAGAGCTTAACGAGACATGGAGTCCAGGTATGATTAAGATATTACTGTTACAAGGGTACGCAAAACCGTAGGAGTTGTTTTACTTATACGACTGGCTCCCAGAAATCCATATTAGGCTGATTTCTTTAAAAAGGACTCTATTCCCAACTCACCTGTCCGGTACGAATATGATAGTTAGCGCCTATGATCTTGAGAGCGCCACTTTCGACAGCGTGTTTTATGATGGCGCTATTGGCGCTGAGATAATGAGCGACGTGTCTCACGTTGGCAAGGACACATTCGTCTACAAGCTTATTCATCGGCAGATTCGGATTGACCTTCCGAGTCTCCTCCACCACGGGCGCAATCTTCTCTACTATAGCTCTTATATTTCCATGCGCTTCATAGCCTTCAACCACCGCTGTGACGGCCCCACACTTATTATGCCCAAGCACAACGATCAATGGTACCCCTAAATGCTCCACGGCATACTCGAGACTTCCCACCTGGTCGACTCCCGCGACGTTTCCCGCGACACGAACCACGAAAATGTCCCCGAGGCCACGGTCGAAAAGCAGCTCCACAGGCTTACGTGAGTCAGAACACGAGAGCACAGCGGCAAAAGGGTTTTGTCCCTTATCAGCGATATTGGTTCTCCTGGCCTCATCCTGGTTTGGCCTTTCCGGCTTACCTTGAGAGAACCGAGCGTTACCTTCTTTCAATAATGCTAGGGCTTCCTGAGAGGTCATTGACGCGTCTCCAATTTGGGGGAATAGGAAAATTTGGAAAACCATTAAGGCTGTGTAACTAATTATCGAGCGAATCGGCCTAATATGTGTCATTCTACATCCTGTTCTTCTAGTGGGTTTATGTTGTGTTCATGCGCCTGCCAAATCTTTGCGACAAGATCTTCAAAATCACATGGTTTAGTGAGATAGTCATAAGAGCCGTATTTCATACCGTCTCGAGCCGCTTGTTCGGACCCGTGACCGGTAAGCATTATTACCGCCATCTTAGGCACCATTTTTTTGAATATCTTTAGGACCTCTATACCGTCCATATCGTACATTTTTAGGTCCAGCACGGCAACGTCGAAATCTTCGATCCTGGCGAATTGAATGGCCTGGGTCCCATTATTCGCTACTTTGACCTGGAAGCCTTTTCTCTCCAGCCTTCTGGACAATATGTTGACGTAAGCCTGCTCATCGTCGACCAACAATAGTTTCATTTTATTCGAATCATGAACAAGATCAGAACTCATTTTACGCCTCTGAGAAAAAACCGACATTTCTCAATTAGGATGCAACTTTCCTCAATTGTTTCTAACATCTCCCATATTACCACAAGCTCAACTCGCCTTTTTCTCGATTACTTTGGATGCCGGGAATTTAACATGAAAAGTTGTTCCCAGACCTTCAGCCGTGTTTACCGTTATATCTCCACCCAACTTCTTCATGATTCCGTAACAGATGGACAGGCCGAGCCCAGTGCCTTTACCGACAGGTTTGGTAGTGAAGAAGGGGTCAAAAACCCGTGGCAGTACGTAACTAGGGATTCCAGGCCCGTTGTCAGCCACGTCAGCAACTATGAAATCGCCTTCCCTCCTTGTGGATATCTTGAGTATGCCGCCCTTTGGCTCGATGGCGTCAATAGCGTTATTGATCAAGTTTATGAAAATCTGTTGAGCCTCCGAAGGGGACACACGAATCGGGGGGAGACCTTCTGCAAAATGTCCATGTATCTTGACGCTGCCCGACCGTACTCGCTGTTCACACAATGAGATCGCTTCGCGCGTGATATCGTTAATATTTACCCTCTTAGGCACAGGGTCAGTCTTCCTGGCAAAACTCAACAGCTTGTGGGTAATTTGTTTGCAACGGACCCCCTGGGCCTTTATCTGACTAAGTGATCGTTCGAATTCATCCACCATGGGGATTGAACCCGGCCCGGCGTCGGCAATCAGGTCCTGCATCCAACCGGCTTCCTCAAGCATAACAGCGACCGGATTATTTATTTCATGGGCTATTCCTGCGGCCAGTTCTCCCACAGACGCCAACTTTCCCGCTTCGATAACCTTCTCGTTCATCATCTCTTTTTCCTGGTCCGCCTGTCTTATACGTTTTACGAGTCTCTTTGAAAGGAGCACGGAAACAACCACAATGCCAATTACGCCCAAAAAGAATATTAAGACAGTTACTGTTCGAACCGTGTAAAGCGCCTTGTAAGCGTCCGATTCGGTTTGCTGAAACGCGAGGACCCAATCTCCATTTTTCAACCTGGACATGACGTGGATAACATCCTGCCCGTGAATTCTCGAATTCGAGACTATTCCTTCGTGTGCAACATCGGAAGTTTCAGGGGAGAGAAAACTCAGGTAAGGGCCGTTCTGGGGCGAGACTTCCGTACGCGGTTTAGTCTGAAACTCGCCTTTCCTGTTCAAGATAAACGCAAAACCGGTTTCTCCAATTCGTATGTTTTCAACCAGTGAATTGAACTTGTCGAAGTCAACTGTGGCTCTCAATAACCATTTCGGACCGTTGTCGCTCCGGACCGAGACTATGAAGTGAGGTATACCTCTAAGTCCCGGAAAGACATCGCTGATATAAAGAGGCTGCTGAATAGCCTCCTTGAACCAGGGGGCCTCAGCGTAGTTGGCCCGTCTCAGATCGTACGGACCCGCGTAGGCAATCTGCTTGCCCTGTTCGTCAACCACTCCAAGGTCCACTAAGGCGTCGCTGGAATTCTTTTGCAGCGACCTAAGTTTTTCTCTGAGAAAATCATCATCCGCCAATTGATCGAAGCTATAGGAATCTTTAAGAATAGCGATATCGGCGAGCCGTTCCTTCAAAAAACTGTCGATGTTCTGTTTATGTTTCTTGTTGAGTACTTGCAGATGTTCAATGACCTTGTCCTGGTAAGATGTTTGGGAAAAATATTTGATAGTGAGTGTGATCAATATTAGAGGCACTACGGAAACGCCGACTATTATTAAAATTATGTTTCTTGTTAGAGACCTGTAATAGGAATCGCTCGTTTTCCCCTTCGTTTTCATAATTAACCTCCGCCGAGCGCTTGAACGACTCGATGGAGAGTAGATCTCTGCTCTCCCACGAGAGAGGGAAGACTCGTGTCAGTATGAATGATATTATTAATTCCAGATATCATTGTCATCTCCAATTGTCTCCCCTGATGATGCGTGCATATTTATCCTTCTCCAGCAGGCATACGGGCGACATATCACATCACCTGGCCCTTTTGTCTCGAAGCTCTTTTCCCGCTGCTTCCAGTATCTTTTCAAGGTGTTCCCCGTGTCTCTTCTTGGCCGCTTCCAGCTTCGTGATCAGGTCATCGATCTCGCAGGGTTTCATCAGATAATCGAAAGCCCCTAGCTTCATACCTTCGATCGCGGTCTCCCAGGTAGCGTGTCCTGTAAGCATAATGACTTCCACTATCGGATGGGCCGCCTTGATCCGCCTGAGTGTTTCAATACCGTCCATGCCAGGCATCTTGACGTCAAGTAAGATCACATCAATTGACGTATCCTCATTAAGCTTAGCCAACCCCTCTTGACCGCTAAATGCAGGGATGACCTCAATATCTCGCATCGCTAAGCGCTTTGATAGCGCTGACACAAATCCTTCTTCATCATCTATCATGAGCAGTTTTGTTGTGATCATTTGCAGTTTTCCTCTGTTATAGATGGAAACGTCGCATAAGGACCTCTTTTTGATCTACGATCTCTTCATCAAAAAGAATAGAGGCGACTGTGTTGAATATGTCGGATAGCTTGACCACACCTTCCAGTTTGTTGTTCACAAGTACAGGCACAAGAGAAACCTTGTGTTCCATCATAATGTCCAATGCTTTGAGAATAGGATCGGTCGGCTCGACTGCCCCGGCGAAAGAAACCACTAGGTCGCGCACGGGCCTGGTCGCTTTCCTAGGCTCGCAGGGAGCGTCCTGAGTCTCACACAAAGGCCTTATTTCCCTGAGTAAATCAAGCAAGTGAACAAAACCTATAACATTGTATTCAGAGTCAAGAACCAGAGGCGTCGAATGACCATGCTGCAATTTCTTTTCTTCATTGACTATCCTAAGCACCTTTATGGCGGATTCAACATCAGCTTCCGCCGGTAATATGGGCCACTCGCCGGGTTTGATCATCAGTTTAGAAACCGGTACAGAATACGGCATAATTCACCTCACATCTTATGTTGAGGAGCGCCGGGGACTTACTGGTCCTCAGAATAGTTTTCTGTTCTCGTTCTGTAACAAGACAGTCCCAAACGCCCAATCATCTCAGCGAATAAGCGCCAAACGTTCAGTCGCCTCGGCGCAGCACTATCTGCATGGCCCGAGCTTCGGCGATTTTCGCCTCCTGTGCTGCTTTCTTGTTCTTTGCCTCACGAACTTTCGCCATAAGAACGTCCATGTCGCATGGCTTCATCAGATAGTCCAGAGCGCCGACTTTCATCCCGTCTATGGCTGATTCGACCGTAGCGTGTCCGGTAAGCATGATTATTTCTATAAGTGGATACCTGTTCTTAATTGCCTTCAACGTTTCAATGCCATCCATCCCCGGCATCTTTACGTCAAGCACGACCACATCTATTGACGGCTCTTTTCCCAACTTTTCCAAAGCTTCCGGGCCACTCAAGGCTATTGATACCTGTATTTCCCGCAGGGTAAGCCTTTTGGCTAACGCCTCCACAAAAGGCGACTCATCATCAACCAACAGGACCTTCGCAATCATCGTATATTCTCCTTCCTTTTACAGAATCGTAACGTTTTTACCTTGGCCTCAGTATCTCAGTAGCAAAAACACCGATGAGATAATAAGACTGATCAGAGTAATAGGGGCCGCTTGTTTCATAAATTCCAGAAAAGTTATTTTATGGCCCGCTTTTTCGGCTATTCCTGTCGTAACGACATTAGCCGAAGCCCCAATTATGGTTCCATTGCCTCCAAAACACGCTCCCAGTGAAAGCGCCCACCACAGGACTCCAGATTCAGCGCCTGGGATGACCTTGTTCAAAAACAAGACTATTGGCAGCATCGTGGCGGTATAGGGGATATTGTCAATGATTGCCGAAGCGAAACCGGATACCCACAGGATGACAAGCACCGCCAACCATAGCTTGCCCTGACATACCTCCTTTATCCAGTCCGCGATAACTTGAAGGATACCGGTCTGTTCAGCGGCGCCCACTACAATAAACAGCATTATGAAAAAGATCAGCGACGGCCACTCAATTTCTTTTTCAAGCATCTCTACTATATCCATCTTGCAAAGGAGAACTATAAGGGCCGCTCCAAAAAGGGCGGCGACACTGACCTCCATATGCAAAAAGCCATGACATACAAAAAGGGCGATCACTCCTAAAAGCACTGCGCCGCCAAGGTACAGCAGTTTGCTGTCCGTGATCTTGTACTTCTCTTTCAGGAATGAAATCATCTTGGGCACATCTTCGACCTTAGCCTTGTGATAGTCCGCGCCATAAAGGAATTTGTTGTAAATAATCTGAGCGACCATGACTGCGACTACAACCGGCGTCAGATTGATGACAAAATCATTGAACGTGATCCCAGCGTACGATCCGATCATAATGTTGGGCGGATCACCAATAAGCGTCGCTGTTCCTCCGAAGTTGGAAGCGAGTATTTCCGGGAGTAGAAATACGAACGGGGAAATTTTCAGGACAAGGGCGATTTCCATTGTGACCGGGGTAAGCAGCAACATTGTTGTGACATTGTCTAAGAAGGCGCTAACTGTTGCTGTAACAACGCATAGGACCGATGCCAGCAGGAATATATTTCCTCGAGCGACCTCAAAGGATTTGTAGGCCAACCACTGAAAAACCCCTGAAACCTTGAGAACTCCCACTATTATCATCATGCCCATCAACAGGAAGATCACGTTCCAGTCTACTGAATGTAAGGCTTGGTCCCATGTTAGGATGTTGTACGCCTCATCAAAGTGGCCGAACGTATGTGTGATGAACAAGACGAGAGCAGCGCCCAAGAACGCAGCGAGGGTCCTATGAACGATCTCAAAGGCTATGAGCACGTAAACACCAAGAAACACAATCAACGCAATCCAGAATGCCGCTCCCTGCATTCTCTTGAGTTGAACGGAAGCGTTGGCTATCCACCTGTGGACGCCGTCCTCGGAAACACCGTCGTCAAAAACCTTCAACGCTGTAAGTTGTGAAGGTCTGAAGCTCGGGCGAGTGACCTTGAGTTCCCATTTGCCGGATTTGATCTTATCTTCGGTTGTGGGGATCTCGATCCGGAACAGACCATTTTTTCCTGTTGAGTATTCTTTTTCAGCTTCAGCCCCATGCCCCATGGCAATAAATGGTTTACCGTTAAGATACGGCAAAATGTTTGCCTCACTAAGAGCGCTTCCGGCTGAATCGAGTATCTTGCCCTGGATTACAAGCGCATCCTTAGCAGAGTCTGTCTTTTCCGCTGAAGATATGCCCGAAATGGAGATGATAGAGCATATTAGGATAAGGCAAAGAATTAAATGACGCCTCATTGTCACTTCCTCTCTTTTAAGACCTTGAGACCTTGCAACATACGATCGGACCTATGTCACATCACTTTTGGGATGGTCGTAGGCATCCCTAGAATCGGCCAAATTACGTAGCAGGCCAGGGCGCATACCGCCATTAGAATAACGCTCGCCAGGCAGCCGTATTTAAAGAATTCACCACTGGTAAATTGTTTTGAATCGTATGCTATCGCGTTGGGCGCAGCGCCCACCAAGAGTATGAAAGGCATACCGGCCGTCATCAAACAGGCGTACATTACCACCATAGGGTCAACACCTAGATACTTGGATATTACTAGGGCCACCGGCAAGGCGATTGCAATTGCAGCCACATTCATTATGAAGTTTGTGAGAATCATCACGAAAAAGGCCACGCTCACTACGAAAACCAGCCAGTGAGCATGGCCACGCTCACTACGAAAACCAGCCAGTGAGCATTTTGGAACATTGCAAGCCAGTTCACGGCCAACCATTCCGCGGCCCCCGTTTGCCACAAACAGTACCCAATGCTCATAGCGCCTGAGAAAAGGAGCACTATGTTCCAAGGGATCAACTCAAGGTCTTCGATATCCAGGATATTGAAGACAAAGAAAAGCACTGTAGCGACAAGGATGATGGCCGTCTTATCAATCTTTTGCAGCGCCGGAACGGTTACCTGAAGAGACATGAAGATTATCGCGGCAAATATTATAATGAGACTAAGAATCTCCTTCTTGGTGATGGCTCCAAGGCTCACGCTTAATTCTCTTACCCGCTCCCGTAATCCGGGGATCTCTGACTTTTCAGGTTTTAAGAACACTACGAAAAACACCCAAAGGAGTAAGACCATTAACAGACCCACGGGCGCCATGTAATACGTCAGCATGTAAAAAGGCGTGTCAACTCCCGCCATTTGCTTGAAGAACCCAAGCGCTACAATAGCCCTTGCTGAGCCTAACAATGTGATAATACTGCCTGCGCCGCACACGTAAGCCATGCCGATGAAAAGGCCTTTGCCGAATTTCGTCGGTTTGTCGCCTTCTCCGTAAAGACTGTAAACAGCCAGCAGGAGTGGATACATTGTAGCCGCGACCGCAGTGTGGGCCATTATGAGAGTCAATAGTGTGATGAGCAAATATATGCCCAGGTAAATAGTGGTAGTCTTTTCGCCTATAGCGCCGAGCATCTTGTAAGCGAGGCGCTTGGTAAGTCCTGTCTTGGTGAAAACCAGCCCGATGACAAGACAGCTAAATATGAAAAGAACCGCAGGGTCCATGAAATCGTTAAAAGCCTCTTTAGCGGGCCGGATCATGAACAGGGCCTGGGTTATGCCAATCATTAGACTGGTAACACCGATTGGGACCACCTCAAAAACCCACCATATACCGGCAAGCATAAAGACGGCTATTGCCCCCTTACCTTGAACGGATAATGGGAAAGGTTTGCCCGCCGGATCAATCGCGTCCGGCCACTGGGGTGAATAGTAGATCACTATGAACAGACCAACGCCTGTCAATAGCGCAATCAGACGTGTCCAATTAATCTTTATCCCACTGCTGGAGATTGCTGCTTCGGCGCTCATAAAAGGAATCCTCCTCGAATTTATGCCCTTAATAAAATTACTGAACCTTGCATAGCTTTATACGCTTCGCGATTTCCTGGAAAACGTCGGTTAGACGTAAAATACCTACGACTTCATCTCCGGATTTCACCAGTAAAGACTGGTTATGCCCGACTATGATCTGATGAACAGCCTTGTCTAATTTCGCATCAGCATCGATGACCTCGCCCTCAAGAGGTGAGGCTACCAGGCTCCCGACTTTCAGATCGGCCGCCTTACGGCAAAGATCGCTAAGTGGGGTTTCCCAGAGTTCGAATTTCTCCATCATGGCCTTCATGAACTCAGGGCTTAGACCGAACCCGGAAACCTTTCTCAAGTCTCCCAGCTCGCTATACTTGGGCTCAAGGCTCCTGATCACATCTGTCTTGCTCATCTTGCCGATTACCTTACCGGCTCTTGCGCGCACCAGGATAGCCCTATGAGGACACTTTCCCGCTTCATAATCGCTCTGGGCCTCTTCCAGTTTGACTACCGCTTCGTAAAGCGTCGCCTCCTCCGAAATGGTGACGTATTGTTCTACCGGCACCATTATGTCCTTGACTCGCATACTTTCCATCAGAGTCGCCTCCTAAAGACATTCAATTATGAATCGCATGTGAATTGGTTCGCCTTTTCAAACTCAATTCACAAAGGTTTTCCGGATACAGCCTCGTTGATTCGTTCGATCAGCTCCCCGATATTCGTAGGCTTGGGAAGACAATCATAAACCCCCAGCTTCATAGCCTTGATCGCATAATCCGAAGAAACATGAGGTGTCAGAATTATTATGGCGACATGAGGCTTTAACCTTTTTATCTCCGCCAGAAGCCCCAAGAAGTTCGCTCCATCGTCAGGGTCCCCAAGGATCAGGACATCCACATCCGACCCTTCAATGAACGGAAGCGCTTCACTTGCGTCGGTCAATATTTCTACAGGGAAACCAGCTATTTCCAACCTCTTGGCCAGAGCTTGTTGGAATTTTTCTTCCTGGTCGACCAGAAGAATGCGTGAAGGCATACCTCAGACTCCGTTAGACTCCGTGCGTTCGGACTAGGACTATTCTTGGGAAATGAGAGTTTAGCGCTCTCGCAAGGACGAGAGACTTAGGTTGTAATAAAGGCAAGTATTATGCCAACTGGCAATAACCATAGAAAACAACGAGTTAGACTAAACAAGCAGGGCCTGAAAAGTTGCAGTGAAACGCGATCTGGCACAATATGACACGAAGTGAAGCATATAAAGACAACATGAAACAATGACTCTCCGAGAGGCCGCTGAATCAAATGAAAATCCCTCCCTGAACCAGTTATACGGACATGAAGCATTCTATTGAACCTTCCAGGCTACCTGCTACCTGATCGATTACGCGCACTTTTTCAGCAATAGACACTATAGTGGACTAGAATAGATTTCGATCCGAAGATCCGTGTTTACAAGAGCATGTTTTCAGGGGGAGGGTTTGTTCGAGCTAGTATTTTCGCCAATATCTGAGTGAGCTTGGCCCCGCTTATCGGCTTTGTAAGGTATCCATCCATACCCGATTCGCGACACATTTGTTCGGCCTCCTGATAGGCATGGGCCGTCATTGCAAAGATCGGAAGATGTCTCCCTGACCCCTCCTCGTTTTCCCGAATGATCTTTGTAGCAGTTAGACCATCCATTACCGGCATCTGAATGTCCATTAGGACCATGTCAAAATCGCCCTCAGCAGCAGCGTTCACCGCAAGCTTTCCATTTCCGACTATAGACACCTGGTACCCACTCTTTTCGAGCACTCTTGTAATGAGTTTCTGGTTTACTGGGTTGTCTTCAGCCAGAAGCACTCTTAAGGATTGTTCAGCTTGCGTTAGGCCATTCTTCTTGGGAGGGCCAACACTAAGCCGTTGTGGAATCATTTCTGCCGTCCAGCCCAGGGCCTTCCAAACGTTGCGTCTCAGTTCCGACTGTTTAACAGGCTTTAGAAGCACAACGGAAGCCCCAAGGTCTGTTGCTCTGTTTCTTTCTCGTGTTCCGGATGAGGAAGTCAAGAAGATAACTTTCAGATTGGCGTCGCAGCCAATTTGCTCCAGTAATTCCAGTCCCGACATTCCGGGCAATCGATAATCCAGGAGCATTAGTTGATATGGATGATCTTCCCTTTCAGCCCTGGCCAATTTAAGCAAAGCCTGTTCAGCGTCGGGCGCTTCATCAGGAGAGAAGCCCCAGCGATCCACAGTTTCGGTGAGTATTCGTCTATTTGTAGCGTTGTCATCCACGACGAGGACTCTGACAGCATTTGAATCAGCGCAATAGGTTGCCTCCAAAGGTTGGGCTTCTTCGGTAACCTTGAATGGTAGAGAGAAATGAAAGGAAGTCCCCTGGTCGGGAACACTTTCCACCAATATCTTCCCGCCCATGATCTCGACAAGTGTGCTGGATATTGCCAGGCCTAGACCGGTGCCACCAAAGGTCCTCGATATAAAACCCTCTGCTTGAGCGAACGGATCGAAAATTGATTTCAATTTCTCGGGTAAGATCCCTATTCCGGTGTCAGAGACAATGAATTCCAAAAGCGCATTGTCTCCGGATGACTGCTTTCTTATAACTTCTAATACTACCTCTCCGTCATGGGTAAACTTTATAGCGTTACCAACCAGATTAAGCAGAACTTGCCTTAGCCTGAAAGGATCACCGATAAGAGCGGCAGGCACATCCGGCCTTACGTCGGAAACCAATTCCAGACCCTTCTCGTCGGCCTTTACCGCTAAAGTGTCAAAAATTGACTCAACTATTGCGAGCGGAGAAAATATCTTTGTTTCGAGGTCAATTTTACGGGCTTCAATCTTTGAAAAATCCAGAATATCGTTCAGAATCCCCTGCAGCGCTTCCGCTGAAAACCTTGCGGTCAACAGAAGGTCTCTCTGTTCGGGTTTCAACTCACCGTCAAGCACCAGTTCGAGGGTCCCGAGAATTCCATACATCGGGGTGCGAATTTCATGGCTCATTCGAGCCAGGAAATCACTCTTGGCCTGGCTGGCCGCTTCAGCGTGCTCCTTGGCGCGATTAAGAGCTATCTCTACCTCTTTTTGGGCTGAGTAGTCAGTGCTTAGCACTATCGCTCCGACAAGTTGTCCGTCGTCATCGTAATATGGGAATGCAGTATTATAAACCCATAATTCCTTGCCGTTTCTGTCGTTCCAGGTCGTGACGTTTTTATGCGGCTTCTCATCGGAAAGCGCTTGTTCAATGAGGCATTCGTCGCATACGGCATTACATTTCTTGAGAGCGTCGTAACAATAACGGTTGAGGAGAGACACCTCTGTCCCATCCCCGAAAATTTCACACGCTGTCGGGTTCGCGTACACGATCTTCTTGTCTCTTGAAATAATCAGGATGGTGTCAGTTATGGAAGAGAGTATCTGCGCATGTTGATATAATTTCTTTTGGACTTGTTGGCGTTCTTTAACCTCTCTTAGCAGTTCCTCATTTGTCGCCGCAAGTTCGGATGTTCGTGTCTCGACTCTGGATTCGAGTTGTTTCTTCGCGGCCTGGAGCGCTAGGTTCATCCGGGTTTGAACGCGAAAACTCCGAAAAACGTAAACCACCATAAGTCCAAGCGCTCCCATTAAAGAAAATACCAACACACCCCAGGCCCAAAGTGATGGGGCTTCGCCGTATATGGCTTCCGGGGCAACCTTGAGAACGAATAAATTCCCGACCTTAAGACTGCGTCCAACCACAAGCATTCTTTCTTTATTAAGCGCCGGAAATTTGTCGCGTGGGGTTCGACGGCTGATTACGAGAAGGTCCAGATGAGACGCTCCAAAAATCTCCTGAATGTTCCGACCGGTTACTGATTCCGGCCCGACAATTACAGTTCCGCTTCCATCAAGTATCCAGTGAGATTCTTCATGTGTTTCAGGTTCTATAGATAGAATCCTGTTCAAGAACGCTTTCGGATCCAACTCAGTCACCAGGATACCTTTCGGGGTTCCTTTGTATATGACCGCTCCGTAAATAAATAGGCGACACCGAGAATCCCGGCAAGGGACAAACAAATCGGGCACATCGACCGCAGTTTTTTCAAGATCGTCAAAAAAGGATTTGTCGAGAGAGTCCGACTGGTGTCCCAAAGGAGCTTCCGCTAAGACCCTACTCTCCCCGAAATCATAGTAGGCAATTCGTAGGAACACAGGTATGCCGGATTCCTGGATTTCAACAAGACGATTGTTTAATTCAGATTCAATTTCAGAGATCAGCCCAATCAAACCATATTGGGGCGACACTTCGATGGATTTACTGTGGTAAAATGCATTGAAAGCCTGAGATTTGGCAATAGTTTGGAAATCGTTAACCCTCTGCCTAAAAAGTTCCTTGAGAAGGTCTTTCTTGTGATCGGTTTCCTGAACGAGTGATCTTAAATTCGATTCTGCGAGCAAAGAAGTAGTGCGGTAAAGTTTTGTGAGCAGATACGCGGACGCTCCCCCCAAGATTACAAACATCAGCACAAGGAGCCATACGGCCCTAATCGATATCCCGCGGTCGTGATCATTCCTTTTCAATACTGTTACCGCCGGTAATTTTGAGTAATTTATGAATATACAAAAATCAACGTGATTTCAAGGTGGAATCACATCCGAAGAAGCACTTTGAAAACCCCTGGAGTTTGAGCCTTACTAAAGGCGCTACTGTATTCATCTAAACTCGTTGAGTCGGATATCAGCATTGTAGGATCTACGACATCGCAGGCCAACAATCTCAAAGCCGGTAGAAACTGACCGCACCTCGAACCTAAAATGGTTATTTCATTGATGACCAATATTGCTGCGTTAAACTCCAGATTCTCATGATACGTGCTTTTAAGAATCATAACGCCTCTCGGTTTCACAAATTCAGTGGCCAATGTCCAACCGGATGGGCTTCCCGACGCTTCAACAACAAAGTCGAATCGGCCTCTTGCGTCTTTCAAGTCATCGAGTAATGCGACACGTGCTCCAATTTCCTCAAATAACTTCACCTTATTCCTGTGCTTAGCCAGAACAATGAAATCACATCCGGTAAGACGCAATACGAGCGAGATCAAAAACGAAAGCCGGCCGTCCCCTATGATAAGAACGCGACTCGCAGGAGGTAAGTGAATTTGTTCCAGAATTTCCAGGGCCGCAGCAAGAGGTTCGACAAACACTGCCTTCTCATTAGAAACTAAAGCAGGGACCTCAAGCAAATTGGAATCGGGTAAAGTCAGGTATTCAGCGAACGCTCCGTCACGGCCGGAGATGCCCAAAACGGTCCGGTTCGAACAATGTCTCTCCATGCCATGTCTGCAAGAATCGCAGGAGCCGCAGCCAGCGTTGATTTCCCCAACAACTCGTTTTCCAACCAGTTTAGGATTCGCAGATTTGACGACCTCTCCGACAAATTCGTGGCCGGGAATCCCAACGAAATTCATATAGCCTTTCAAGATTTCCAGGTCAGTACGACAAATCCCCGCAAGGAGAACTCTCACGAGGGATTCGCCTTCACCATTTTCCGGAATAGGCCTTTCCTGTAACTCCAAATTAGAACCATTAAAGAACAAGGCTTTCATAACAATCATTACCTGCTGACAACTCTGAGTTTAGGGCTATTTTGAACGTCATTCATACCGATTTCCCAGCTTGATCGCAAATCAGTTTCAGATCTTCTGGGACTTGTAGGATAGCAACGACTTTACATTTTGTAAAAAAGATTGACACCCTCGCTAAAGAAAAGACAACGATCTCAGTTTCCAGGAGATAAACAATTTCTTCATGAAATCTGTTGTTAAACGGCCCACCCGGAAATCATATCCTAGTGGCATGGATGTTGCTCAACAGTGAAAGAAGAATCGCACATTCTTCCGAATTACACGCAAAGCGATTCAATTCCCCCGGTGCGTTATCCAAGCCAGACGCATCGTCCGCGTAGGGACGCCCCCTCAGTGTCCCTACCCTACTCTTCCCCAAAAAATACCCAGTTTTTTTCGAACCACGCTCAATTAGGCATAACCGAGAAAAATGACAAACCTGTACATGACCCTAATAGTTCGGCTATATGCCCTGAAACACTTTAAGAAACTTGTTTTCCCGTAACTTCTTTGCTACAAATAGGCTTCATCCATTAACTTGTACAATCCATATATCAATTAAGTTTTAGGAGGTCGCCCCAGATGAAAGACAAACGAGTATTTTTTAATCCCATCCGAATGATAAGCCCTAAGCTCGACTCCGAGACTTTGAAGATAGAGGATTTGCATCAACACCCTGTCTCTGAGGCTTTTACCCTGGAGGAAGGTTTGTTGGTTATGCTCAGCAAACTGATGGAAATGGCGCGGCTCGTCCGACTGGGTTTTATTGAAGATTGCCAGGAGGAAATCAAGGCGTGTGAGGTATTGGGCAATGAAGTCCATGCCCAGGAAAAGCTGCTGACAAGCAACCTGGTATGCTCACCAACTGAATCAAAAGAAATGTGCAGAGCTATAGTTCTTTTCCCAGGTCATCTGGAGAGAATAGGCGATTTTCTCGAAAACATTCTGAATTGTTGTAAGATCAAAGTAAGAGATGGCGTGCCGTTTAGCGAAAAAGGCCTTTTTGAAGTTGACGATTTGCTGAAACAGGTTTTAGGAATGTTCAGAAATCTGCGCGATTCCATAATGGCGCCCAATAAGTATCTCCTGTTACATATAATTTCTGAAGAAACCAGGCTTGATCAACTCTGCCAGGATATGCAACTTGCTCATGTAGATAGGCTGCTGGATGGAAGCGCTGCGCCTCGCTCTTCTTCCCTGTATCTTGACATCACGGAATCCATACAGTCTCTGATAAGGCACGTTAGAATTATAGCCGAAAATCTTCTCTCCATCATACCCGACAAGAGCTGAAATTTAGCCTCAGGAAAAACAACCAAGGCCGAGGAAATAGCCGTTTCCGGACCTGAAATAGGGTTCGAGGCGGCTAGATGCTCCCAAAATCATCTTCGAATCTCTCAATATCGTCCTCACCAAAATAATCACCGGTTTGAATTTCTATAACGACGCATGACCATGTGAATTCAGCGCGGTAGCAAGTTTTTTCACGCAATCTTCGATTGAACGCGCAAATATTCACCATGCTGAGCAATATTAATTTCCCATGTATTATATAGAGATTCTCAAGATAAATGAATTATTTCTCTATTGAATAGCTTAATTTCACAATGAGGCTACAATTTTGTATTGCGATCATAAGCGTCGTTCATTATAATGCCTGTCAACAATGATCTTCTTTTCCTTTTCAACCTTGAATAACCGAGAGTATAAACATAAAGAATGTTGTTCAGGTGAATGTCAGTTTTATCAAGTTAACTGAAAACCTCCCGGCGGCCCGGCTTCCAGGCGCTTTAACTGCCCACACGAAGCAATTTGGGCCAGACGATTTTGCTAAATTGTTATAAAAATAGACGTACTGTTCTTTTGGTACACGCAGGAACTACGCTCGTCATGGCTTGGAAGTTATGAACGGGCTGGAAAACAAGTTCTTTTAAGGAGGTTAAATCATGTGGCTAGGCATGGGTAGCTTTGAGATGGCTCTCG
>JAPLJJ010000212.1 GCA_026388665.1 Deltaproteobacteria bacterium | reverse complement strand
CACACCAATGAAGCTCGATCTTTCAGCATTCTCTCGGATTGTACGCAGCATGAGCCCGAAAGGAGATTTAGTGATACGCCACAACGCATAAAGGCATGGCAATGTGATCGCCAAAGCAAAAAAATAGTAATTTACGTAGGTATCGAGAGTTGAGATCAAATTGGGCACGGGAATTCCCTGGATACCGTCATCGCCAAACGTGAAGCTGCGCCACTTGTAAACTAGGATGTAGAGGAGCTGCGAAAAGGAAAGAGTCAATGTGGCAAAGTAAAATGTGCCCCGTATTCGAACGCTGAAATACCCTACCACAAGCCCTATCAGCGAAGCCGCCAAAGGCGCTGCGAAGAACGCTACGACTATGGGCCACGAGGTCTTAACCAGAATCAGTCCACAGGTGTACGCCCCAGTTCCGAAAAAAGCCGCGTGACCAAAGGACATCATACCACCGTATCCAAGAACCAAATTGAAGCTGATAGCAAACAACGTCCAAATCATTAATTTAATGATAAGATACAAATAATATTGGGAGATATTTTCTAATACAAATGGAACGGTGACAAAAAACAAAGTCACAGCCAATAATAAGACGGTCCTCAATGTCGTGCTGACCCTCATGATTAATTCCTAACCTATTGGCCCGACTTACCCAAAAGGCCTGACGGCCTGAAGATTATTATTAGAGCCGCCAAAGCAAAGAGAAATGCCATGGCGTACTTTTCCAAGATCAGTATACCGAAGGCGTAGGTTTGACCCGTTATCAGAGCGGCCAGAAGGGCGCCCCAAACATTTCCCAGACCTCCTATTATCACCACCAGAAAACATTCAATAATGATCAGGATGTCCATGCCGAGAGCGAGCCTGATCGTAGGCGAAATGACCACCCCCGCCAGCCCTGCGAGCGCCGTGGCGACCATGAAAACTACAGTGAACATAGCAGATACATTGTAACCCAACAAACCGACCATATCGCCCTGTTCCGCAGCAGCCCTTAGAAGCTTACCCACTTTTGTGCTCTTCAGAATTAGCCACATTGACAAAGCCACAACAAGACCCGTTCCTATGATAAAGAAATAATAAATTGGAAACACTTGCCCCAAAAATGACACCGATCCAGATAGCTGAGAGGGCATCTTTACTATCCTTAGGTCAGTTCCCCATACTAATTTTACGGAATCGTTAAAGATGAATACCAGGGCATAGGTAAGGAGAATCTGCAAGAGATGCTCCTTATCATAAATCCTACGCAACAGAAACAGTTCTACGATTCCCCCGACAGCGCTCACGGCAATAGGAACCACAATCAGAGCAATCCAGAAACCATAGGCTCCCGTCATGAAAAACTGCGTCACGGAATAAGCCATGTAAGCGGATAACATGTAAAATGATCCATGCGCAAAATTAATGACCCGCATGACTCCGAAAACAAGCGTCAGGCCGGACGCCATAAGGAACAGTATCATGCCGCGACATAACCCGCTAATGAACTGAGCCACCAACATTGACGCATCTATATTCATAACTGACCCGTGTTAACAACCTAACTCTATCGAATCTGCGGCGCTCTCTATAGGGCGCGGCATTTTGCTGAAACAGTACTGACCGCAACTATTGAGCAGAAGCTAATATTCAGCCCCCAGCATTTACAGTAGCGGCCAGAACCGATATAAACTACGTCTTCCGTTACGCTTACTTTGCCTTTTTTCTTGCTTCCGCAACTTCTTCACAGGAAGGCATGGTTTTGTTTGGCAGAGTAGTTACTACATCCTTGATCACGGGGAATGGAAATCCCTCAACCTGAACAATTTTCCCCCAGAAAGTAGGTGTCTCAGCCTGATGATCACATGCCCTCATCTTGATTTTTCCTATGGGAGTGTCGATAGTCAAACCCTCCATCGCGGCGACAACCTTTTCCGTGTCTGTTGTCCCAGCCTTGACAATTGCTTCTGTGAGGAACTTGGCGCAACAATAGCCTGCGAACACGCCGACACCTGACGGGTACTTATCCGGTTCTCCCAGTTTGGTCGTATACTCGAGGTATTTGGCAACGAACCCTTTGTTTTCGGGTGTGTCGGGATAATACCACAGGTAATTGGAACCGCCGTAAATTCCTGTGGGCATATCGCTTTTCAATACCATGGGCGTAGTGGAATCGGCAAAAGCAAAGGCAAATAGAGGGAATTTATCGGTCAGACCGAAAAGCTTCGCTTGTTTGCTGAAAGCAAGTATACCCGAAGCCCCGAAAGCCACGTACACGGCATCGGGTTTTGTTGCCGCCAAAGCTGTCATATAGGGGCTATAGTCTGTTTCGCCGACTTTGGGCCATGCTTCACCAATCTTTTCCACGTCGGGCTTGTTCTTTGTTAGACCCTTCCAGAAATTATCGGCTATGGAATGACCATATTCGTAATCTTCACCGATGACATACCATTTCTTGAAAGGCATGGAGGCCGCGAACTCACCGCCTGCAAGACCTTCAATATCGGCGCTAGGGCACCCTCGAAATACGTATCTGTGACCCTTCTCCCCGGTTATGCGATCGGACCGGGAAACGTGTATGATAAAAAGCTTCTTTTTTTGTTTGGCGTATTCGGATACTGCGAGACCGGAAGCGCTGTTAATAGTGCCTGCCAGAAAATCAACATTTTCTTTCAGGACCAATTCTCTGGCGTGAGAAAGCGCTTCATCCGGCTTAAACTTATCATCTCTGATGACAAGCTCAATGGTTCGTCCATTAAGTCCGCCTTTCGCGTTAAATTCGTCAATGACCATTTTCCACGCCGTAAGAGCTGGCTTAGTATACGCTGCGGCCCCTCCGGAATAACAATCGATCATTCCTATTCTGATGGGTTTTTCTGCAAATGAAGGCACCGTGGTCATGGCAAGAACCATGACTGCCACCAGACCCAAAACGAGCCCGACCGATCCGAACCTTGGATTGAACAACATCTTTGTCCTCCTTGTGTGAGAGCTTCACTCGAAAAGCGGCTACCCGAAGGCAACGCCGGCAACTGGGTGTGTTGTGGATGAACTCTAAACCTCTGTGAACGGATCACTGCAACCGACTTGCGCGTTTATGTTGTAGTGGTCTCCAACTCTTTTAACGCACGGACCTTTTTTTCAAGTTCGCTTGTTCGTCAAGGACCTGGAAAGTAACTGCATCGTGTGCAAAACCTCTATGTTTTCATCTTCAGAAATGTTCCCACGCAATGTTAGGCGACAGCCCGGGCACCCCGTTGCGACGATATGGGCTCCGGTAGCCATTATGTTGCGTTTCTTCCGGGACGTGATGCCTGCTGAGATATCAACGTTATCAAACTGATAGTATCCACCGCCACCACAGCATTCACTTGAGCCTTCCATTTCCACAAGCTTAATTCCACTAATGCGGCTTAGTATCTTTCTGGGGTCAGCGGCCACTCCCATTCCTCGCACGAGGTGGCAGGGATCATGGTAAGTGACCGCCAAAGGCTCACCGGACAGGTTCTCTTGAATGGGCAGTTCGTCCAGACGTTCGGACACGATTTGCGAAACATCCTTCACTTTCTTTGCAACTCTTCTTGCTCGTTCCGTGTCCAAGCCCAAATCTTCTAACAGCTCTGGTATTCCCTTTTTCAGAGCCGCTCCACAAGTGGCGCAATCCACTACTATGGCGTCGGCGTCCACACGATCAAGAATATCCAGGTTTTTGAAAATATTAGGCAACGACGCTTTCACTGCTCCGCTCAGAAACAACGGAGCCGAGCAACAAACTTGATCTCTAGGAATTACGATCTCCATGCCTAGTCGTCCCAAGATTCGTAATACCGCATGTCCCACGTCATCGTAAATCAGATCTGTGGCGCAACCGGTGAAATAAATAACGCGTCCCGACCTTTTCCCCTCAGGCGTGATCTTTTCCGGGACCTTTTGTCGAAAGGACTCGCTGGTTATTCTTGGAAGCCTTGCAAGAGGTATGTTGCCCATCTTGGAGTTTGTTCCAAGGGTATCGACAAGGAACTTTTGTCCTATTCGAGCTAAACGGGAAGCTTTTCTCAGCCTCTCCCCATTCCGAAGGATGGCGAACACAAGCTTCTTGCCCAGCTTTTTAGTGGTGTACTTGTCCAGTTCCACTCGCATATTCCTGAACAAACGGTCAACCCGAACACCGCTCGGACAAAGAGCAGCGCAGGCATCGCATAGCATACAGCTCATCAGGATGTGCTCCAAGGTCGGAGTTAATTCCAGGTCTCCTTCGAGGTAATGCTTGACGATTTGAACTCGCCCTCTCGGGGCATAGTATTCTTGGCGGGTTACCTTGAATGTAGGGCACACCTGTTGGCACATTCCGCACTTGAAACAATGGTGCAAATCGTCCGTGATAGACTCCGGAAACACAACCTTATTACCTTTCACAATATTTGGCTTTGTCCTTTGGGATAGACCAAGCTGAACTTTTGTCCATTGATTGCCATCAGATCCGACATGTCGATGACTGTGCTATGAGCCGAATTCAAACAAACTTGCCTGGATTTAGAATCCCCTTTGGATCAAAATAGTTCTTTATCCCCTGCATAACACTGAGAGCGACCGTATCCATCTCAAACTTCAGAAATGGGGCTTTCGCAATTCCTATACCGTGTTCGCCGGATAGAGTTCCACCCAACGCAAGGGCTTCAGGAATCAGCTCTTCGCAGACGGCCTGAACTCTCTTGTACTCATCATCATCCCTTTTATCGAAGACTATGCAAGGATGCAGATTTCCATCGCCTGCATGAGCGAGGATGCCGACTTGAATCCGATGACGTTCGCCAATCTCCGTCACCTTCCTAATCATGGCCGTGAGCTTGGAAACAGGGACTGTCACGTCTTCCGTTATTATGTTAGGCCTCATTCGCATCATAGCCGGCCCAGCAGCTCGGCGAGCCAACCACAATCTCTCTGCCTCGGCTGAATCTTTGGCTATAATTATATTCCTGGCGTTTTTGTCGATTAGAGACTTTTCAATCTGTTTTATTTCTCGTCCCAGTGTTTCCTCGGCCCCGTCCAACTGAATAAGCAGTATTCCCTCCACGTCTGTGGGAAGCCCAAGCTTGAAGGAGCGTTCGACAGCTTTCACTACGAACCGGTCCATCAATTCCAATGACGCGGGGACCGACCCGCTCGCCATAATGGCTGCAACGGCATCAGAGCAATCTTCAAGCTTCATGAAATCGGCCCGAATCGTCCGGCTTGCCGGTGGTTTTGGAATCAGTCGCACTATAATTTCCGTAATAATGCCCAGAGTGCCTTCAGAACCACAAATTAGAGTTGTAAGGTTGTACCCGGTTACGTTCTTGAGTGTGCGTCCCCCAGTTTTGAGCACATCTCCGTTGGCTAATACAACAATTAGACCGAGCAAATAGTCTTTGGTTACCCCGTATTTCAGTGTACGAGGCCCCCCGGCGTTGGTGGCGACGGTGCCTCCCATCGTGGCTACGGCCCAGGAAGCAGGGTCAGGCGGGTACATCATACCTAGCTTTTCAACTTCTCGCTGGAGATCGAGATTGATTACACCCGGCTGTACCGTAGCAGTAAGACTCTCAGCGTCGATAGAAAGTATTTTGTCCATCTTCGTGAGACATACGACAATTCCTCCCCGAATTGGGACGCTTTCCCCGGCCAGGTTGGTTCCGGCGCCTCGAGGGGTAACAGGTATGGTCTCTCTGTGGGCGACTTTCATGATAGCCGATATTTCTTCTGTCGTCGCGGGGAACAGGACAATATCCGGGCGTCGCTCCTCTGTATATGCGTCGTACGAGTAGGCAACAAGATGCTCCGGGGAATCGGTGGCTTTGTCAGGGCCGACTATCCGTTCAAGTTCCTTTTTAGTTTCATGCCGCATTGGTCCACTCAGTCACAGTTGGTCATTTCTTTGCCGATGGCGAACGCTTTGAGGTTGACATCGACCTTGTCTGAGGAGATATTCTCTCGAATAGCCTTCGCCAGTTCTACCTCCGTTATAGAGAGAATACCTGCTCCCGACACAGCCCCAATCATGATGATGTTAGCGAGAATCGGATTACCGAGTTCAAGGGCTTTCTCCGTTGCTTCCAGAAAAAAGGCTTTCTTGGAAAGCGCTATTATCTTGGCCATTAGGGCGTCTTTTTCAGGGTATGCCAAATTTCCGGATGTGACGTCTACCGGAAATATTGTTCTAGTGTTGACGACTGTCACGGTGTTCGGGTTGCCGTATTGTGCCAGCACACGTACCGCTTCGCTTGGTTCTAAGGCGATGACGAGGTCGGCGCATCGCGGTGGAATTAAAGGGCCATATTGGTCGGTCATGGAAACCCTCATGTGGCTCATAACCGATCCTCCTCGCTGCGAGGCCCCGTATGTTTCCCCAATAGTAACTTTGTATCCTTGATCTACCAGTACGGCCCCCAACAACTGGGTTCCAAGCACATTTCCCTGTCCCCCTACACCGGCAACCACAACATTGTAAGGATCTTTTTCCATTTAGGCGCTCTCCTTTACTATGGCATGGGAGGGACATATGTCAGCACAGACACCGCAACCGTTGCATATAACTGATTCTATTCTGGATTTTTTCTCAGACCGGTCCCATGTGAGCCCGGGACACTTGAAAACCCGTGTGCAAAGCCTGTCACACCCACATTCCTCTCCGATGCAGCGTTGCGGATCAATACGGACTTGGTATTTCTTGCCTTGCTTCTTGCCGCTCACAAGAGCGCATTCCTGTCTCAGGATGAGCGCCTTTGGCCCTGTTTGCTCCCTTATCATTTCACAGACGGTCTCAATTGTGCCGTCCAAGTCAAAAGGGTCCATGACCACAGTTGGGAGACCCAGAGATTTGCAAAGATCCTCTATCACGATTGGGCTAGTGTTCTGTCCCATGGCGTCTACCGGGCTTCCGGGATGGGGCTGAAAACCCGTCATTGCCGTTGCGCTGTTATCCAGCACAACAAGCAAGAATCTGGATCTCTGATGCACGGCATTTACAAGGACAGGTATGACGGCATGGAAGAACGTGGAATCTCCACAAACGGCGAGGCTTGGCTGATTAACGCCAAACTGATGAAAGTTTCCGAAACCGCATGCCATTCCTGCGCCGGAACCCATTGCGTGAACAGTTTTCAATTGGGAGAATCCGGTTGGTAATATTCCTAGCGCATAGCAACCTATGTCACCAAAGAGAACCCCGTTCCTGCCGTCCAGAGACAAGGCCTGCTTGATGGCCCATAATGAGGCCCTGTGAGGACAGCCTGCACAAAATGCCATGGATCGTTGGGGAGCGTAGCCTTCTATGATATCTTTCGCTTGGCCTGCCTGATTTTCGTCAAACTCGACAGCCTCGCCGGTTACTTTCCCAAGCGCATTCAATATCAGTTCAGGCGACAACTCTCCCGTCCCGGGCACAATTCCGGAGTTCTTTCCCATGAACTCAATGAGGGGAAGTTCACGATTGTGCTGAGCATACAACTCTGCAACATTATTTTCCAAAACAGGGTCGATTTCTTCAAAGAACAGGACCCTTCGAGTTTTTTGCAAATGCTTAATTAGAAATGATTTTGGCAGCGGCCAGGTGGTTCCTACTTTGAGAACAGCAACACGGGAACATAGACCCAAAATATCAATCGCCTCTTTGGAGAAAAGCCAGCCTGAGCCACAGGTTATGACCAACAGCTCCGGTTTTTCAGGTCCCCAATATTCGTTGAATTCCGAATCTTTGAGGATTTCCTCTGCCTCCTTAAATCTTCTGTGTAGGGCGACATGAGTTATAGATGTTGGTATGGGGCATAAGGGTTTGGATGTATCAAAGTATGGAACAGGAAAGTCTTTTGGTAGTGGTCCTAGAATCACATTCCCTCGAGCATGTGATATCCTTGTAACGCTGCGGATCATGACAAAATTGCCGGTTCTTCTTGAGAGTTCAAATCCTTCGCGCACCATTTCCTTGGCCTCTTGAAATGTGCTCGGTTCCAAAAGGGGTATGTCCGCCAGTTTGGCAAATGACCGGGAATCCTGTTCATTGGAACTAGAAATTCCCGATGGATCGTCAGCCACTATCACAACCAACCCACCTCGAATTCCAGTCAGATTTAAATTAAGCAAGAAATCACAGGCCACATTGAGACCGTTCTGTTTCATTGCCACTAGGGCGTTCATGTTTGATACCGCGGCTGCTGCAGCCACCTCGGCGGCAACTTTCTCATTCACGGACCACTCAACGTAGATGCCCATTTCCTTGGCCACCTGGGCAAGATTACCAATGATTTCAGACGACGGATTGCCCGGATAAGCGGCCGCCACCCTGACCCCTGCTTCTAATGCGCCCCGAGCAATAGCTTCATTACCCATCAGCAGAATCTCTTTGCCGGGCTCATCGAGAATTAATCGTGACATGCTAAGTGACCCCCACTGGCTTCTGGCGTCATCCTAGATACCCGTTCTTTTTTGTTCCGTGAGGCTTGCCTCAAATGGGTAAGGTTCTCTACCGGAAATGGCTCCGTTTGGAGGACTCCCGACTGTATTGCCATTTCGACCAACTCCAGCCCCGCTCTGCTTCTGATAATCAGCGTATTCCACCCCGGTCGGCCCTCATACATGCCGACCGATACATCTGCAAATTCCGACGTCATGTCAGGACACTGTCGGCAAGCGTCTTGAATTAAAGGTTTAAGTTCGTCTAAAGAAATGATTTGTACACCATCCTCAGTTTCAACTCTCAACTGGTTGGCAGGAGGAGGCGGCACGTCGAACTTTCTAATCTCTTTAGTACCCATTCGAGTCCTTATAAGAGACTGGAATTCGCCCACTGAAAAACTCCAGTTGCAAAACAGACCTATGACAAGGCTTATACGTTGCTTAAGATCCTGATCTTTCATGTCGTACAATTGCATCTTTCGCAGAGATCGGACCTGGCAGGGAAGCCCAACAATTCCAATTCTGGTAAAACCGCTCTGAAGCGCTTCTTTCAAGGCGTCAAGAGAGTGAGCCCCGACAAACTTTGATCCCGCGCATCCTTTAACACCCTCTAGAGTAGTCGCCACTACGCCTCCGGCAAACCCGCCGGAACCCTTTCCGGATGTAACAACAGCGGCATCTATCAGTCCCTTGTTGAGCGCCATGCCCATCAATGAGGTTACAGTCCCTCCACCTTGAGCTACCGCTAAAATTTCATCAAAGGTTGACCTTGAAGCTTTTACTTCAGCGAAATTCCCAATTCCGTTGTTATCGTAAGATTCATTGAATATTGCCTGAGAAATCGGCTCTGGATCGAAATAAGCAGCCGGACAGTACACATAACACTTTCCATCCGATCTCGTACATGAATCCAATTTGACTGTCTTGCCTTTATATTTCACCAGATAGGGACAGTTGCCCACACAGGCCCCGCAAGCCGCGCAGAGTCCCTTTGCAATCACTTTTTCATATAATCGGTCAAGTGCGCTTGTTTGGGTCACGGCGGCTCCTTTCGTCTCAACCGAAATTATGCGGCGCGCTCGCCTTCTCGGGAGACTTCGGGCCAAAAACCCGACCGTTCGATGGTTCATCGGAACCTCATAAGGATACCGAATTATCTCGAACGGGCCTTCACGGAAGCAAAACTGCCGCCAAATTTCGTGGGAATGCTATTTTCTCGCGGTTTTTGAGCATACATACCCACTGGCCCCTCAGTCAACCATAATCCTGAAATCTTCGAACTTCTAAAGCACCTAAAATTCAGACACTGAAAACGTTGAGAAACATCAGACTCAATTTAATATTTAATTTCGCGAATTATTTCACAGATAGCACATTAATTAAACTTAAAATTCATATTTATGCTACTAGATGTTTATTAAATTAGACTTATTTCTATTATAGTTTATGCAAAAAGTTGTTGACAAGGTTAAATCGTTGTGATAATCACGGCCCGTCAACCCTAGGTTGACTATCTGGGCGCTGGAGATTTAAGTGTTCGGAAAAGTCATTGATTTCCAAAAAAAGTCTTCAGATGTTAGCCGAAGAAGCGAACTCCCTTCAGAGATAACAACCCAATTTAACTCAGAAATCCTCAACCAAGGTCTCAGGTTAGCAGATACTTCGCGAATTACGCATATAAACTTTGGTAGGGAATCGTATTTTGGCGTAGTTTCTGATCAATACGGTAAAATATTTAATGTACACATCATCCTTGACCCTGAGACCAAAATACTCTCTAAGGCGTCCTGTGGGTGTTTCCGCTCTTCAACCCGAACATACTGCCATCACATCGTTTCGCTCGTGCGTTACGTGCTCCGACCAGATCGGAATACGGGGAAACTGTGCTCTTTGGGGGATGATTTTCAGGACAGTTTTTGGAACGAAATAAGTTGGTTCGGTTTCAAGAATTTTGGTGATTCAACCCTGGGTTTCAAGGCTGTGATAAATCACGGGGGTGAGGGTATCCGCATAACTTTTTGTGACAGGAACCAAGAGGAAATACTTGCGTTTATGCCTGGTGAGCGGCTGGTTGAAGAGTTCTTGCATGAGTTCTATGACATAATTAGGCGTGACATAGATGGCGCTGCTTTTCGCCGGATGTATGGCAGGAAATTAAAGGACCCCAATGTGACGTCTCTTCGGCGTAGACCCTGGCGATATACTGAAGATGAACTGGAAATAAATCGAAAGGGCCTCAAATCAGTCCGCCAGCATCTGGAAGACAGTGTATGGCATAAGATCGCTAAGGTGGGCTTCCTTGTTTCAGGCCGTGAAGGCGGGGCTTTCAATTTTAGATTCCTCGAATTCAAGGAAGAACTGATTGTTGAGGGGGTCGACGAAAATGATGTGGCGATCCTGAGGTTCATTCCGCCTCGATCCATGATTGGAGCAGTAATCGGAAGAGCCGAGAAAAAAGGTGTAATCGGCAATGATCTTTATATCAACCCACGGCCCCTGAAGACCGGGTACAGGATAGAAGTTACGGATTCATCTGCGCTCACAGTAGTCCCAGTTGTTGAAAACCCGGATGAAGACGCTCCACTTGAAGGACAATACCTTGATAGGACTGAATTAGAACATCAATTATTCGGGACGTATTATCTTTTTCCTGACCTCGGTTTTTTTAGAATTTCTAGCGCCCCTGCCGGTCTACCACAAGAATATTTCTCCCCTCAAAAGAAAGTTGTTATTCCATCTGAACGCATAACGGATTTTCTAAATACATGCGGAGAGGTTCTTAGATCCGAACCCGCAATCATCGTGGATGAGAGCCTGCTGAATCGTGAAACGGTAAGCGCCTACGAAGCGGTGGTCCTTAGACATGAAGCAGTATCCGAGAATGATGTAACAATAAAAATTGATTATGAATATCAAGATTTCTCAATTTCATTATCGGATATCCTAGAGGCGAGGGCTCAGAATAGGCGCTACATAGTTAGGGGAAGCAAGTGGATCGATATCCAAAGACCTGAATTCGCTTGGCTCGATGGATTGGAAAAGGCTGAACCAAGCACTTCAACGATTAATCTAGCAAGATCTGAATACCTTAGGTTTCTCGCCCTAAACGAGAAAGTTGAGAAAAAGTTCGCGTCTCAACGAATTCGCGAATTAGTGGAAAATCTTGAGGCTCTCAAACCGCCTACGAGAGTTCCCTCTATATCTGCCATGAAGGGCAAATTACGTTCGTATCAAAAAAATGGGTACGGATGGCTATGGTTCCTTTATCAAAACAGATTCTCAGGTCTCTTATGCGATGACATGGGACTTGGTAAGACGCATCAGATCATGGCGCTAATGACGGGGATTCTCAGTAAGTCCGAACAGTCTGCCGGCGAGATCAGGTTCCTTGTGGTGTGCCCCACAACCGTATTGAACCACTGGTTTGATAAGGTAATGGAGTTCGCTCCTCTTCTGCGCCCATACATCTATCATGGCACGGATCGTCTATTTGAAAACGCTTTCAAAGACCACAATCTGATCGTAACCTCGTATGGAATCGCTTTACGAGATCGGGAAATGTTATCCGAATACAGATTCGAGTTATTGGTCTTAGACGAGGTTCAGTCCATAAAAAACAAATCCACAAAAACATACGCTGCGATAAGGTCATTGGAAGCTTCATGTATCATCGGTTTAACCGGCACGCCTATTGAAAACAGCGTGACAGAGCTGAAATCCCTCTTTGATATTACACTGCCAGGGTACCTTCTTTCTGATTCGTCATTTGAAAGCCATTTTCGTGTGCCTATAGAAGAATTCTCAGACAGTGAGGCGAAAGAAAAACTCATAAGACTGATCAGACCATTCACCCTCCGGCGTAAGAAGGAGCAAGTACTCAAGGAACTGCCTCCGAAAATTGAGGATGTCCGCCGTTGTAACCTGAGTGAATCACAGACTCGATTTTATAGGGATGTTGTTGAGAATCAGGGGCGAAATTTAGTTCAACAATTAAAGGATCCCGATCAAAAAGTTCCGTATATGCATATCTTTGCGGTTCTGAACTACCTCAAACAGATCTGTGATCATCCAACCCTCCTGGAGAATCAGGGTAAGGATTATACCAAGTATTCTTCAGGCAAGTGGGACCTCTTTGTGGAGCTGCTTGATGAAAGCCTGCGTTCCGGACAGAAAGTGGTTGTGTTCAGTCAATATGTGAGAATGTTGGAGATCATAGAGGCTTATCTGAAGGACATCGGGATCGAATTCGCTACCATAAAGGGTCATACTCGAAAACGAGCTGAAGCTGTGAAGCGATTTAACACTGACCCCGAGTGCATGGTGTTTTCAGGCTCGCTGCGCGCGTCAGGTCTTGGTATAGATCTCACCGGCGCTTCCGTGGTGATACATTATGATAGATGGTGGAACGCCGCACGCGAAGAACAGGCTACGGATCGCGTTCACAGAATTGGCCAGACTCGAGGAGTTCAGGTGTTCAAACTTGTCACCAGAAATACACTTGAGGAGAAAATAGACCAAATAATTTCGAGAAAGAAACGCCTCATGGAAACCGTTATAAGGCAGGACGACAAATCTATCCTTAAACATTTCTCACGCGAAGATCTCATAGAACTCATTTCCTTCTAATCTAACTCTCATAACTTAACTCGAGTTGCGGTGCCTGCTCGAAAATGTTATACAGCCTCCTGAAGAAAATAGTGGAGCTTGTGAACTTTTGCCATTGCTCTCGAAAGAGCTTCGCAGGGAGCGTAGGCGCTTAAGAAAGCCTAAGGATACAGTTGAATGGAAAAGATAGTTATAAAAGGAGGTTCTTCGCTCCAAGGAACAGTTGATGTGAGTGGTGCGAAGAATGCGGCTCTCCCTTTGATGGCCGCTGCAATATTAACGACCGATGAGATGATATATCATCGAGTGCCGGCCCTAAAGGATATCAAGACTACGAAGCAGCTCTTGCTACAGTTAGGTGTTCAACTGGATGATTTTACCGCCGGGGCCCTTCGGATTAAAGCCCGCGAGATCACTGACCACACGGCGCCGTACGAATTGGTAAAGACGATGAGGGCCTCAGTCCTAGTCCTTGGTCCGCTCATGGCTAGGGAAGGTAGAGCTGATGTCAGTTTGCCCGGAGGTTGCGCAATTGGGGCTCGTCCAATTGACCAGCACCTGAAAGGGCTCGAAGCCATGGGAGCGTCAATTGATCTGTGTAACGGCTATATTCAAGCGCGGGCGGAAAGACTCAAAGGAACAGATTTTACTTTTGACCTGAATACAGTAACTGGAACAGAAAATCTTATGATGGCAGCGACCCTGGCTAGGGGGACCACAGTACTCCGTAACTGCGCCATAGAGCCGGAAGTCTCGGAATTGGCTCATGTGCTCAACCGAATGGGCGCTGCGATCCATGGCGCGGGAACCAATGTTATCACGATCGAGGGAGTAGAAAAACTTAACGGAATTGTCCATGAAATTATGCCGGACCGTATCGAGGCAGGCACTTATCTGATAGCTGGAGCCATCACAAGAGGTGACGTAACGGTCAGAGGCTGTAACGCGGAACATATAAGATCATTGCTCGAGAAACTGGATGAAGCCGGTTTGAGGATTGAAACGGAACCGGATTACGTAAGAGTTTGTTCCAATGGGGGTATTCGAAGTCGAGATGTGGAGACTAATCCGTACCCTGGTTTCGCTACTGATTTTCAAGCCCAATATATGGCCTTGATGTCGTTGGGAGACTCGAAGTGTTCCATTTCTGAGCAGGTATTTGAAAACCGTTTCATGCATGTTCAGGAGCTGGTGCGTATGGGAGCGAACATTAGAATTTCGGGTCGGTCCGCTACTGTGCGGGGTGTGGCCAAGTTGTCGGGCGCTCATGTCCAGGCTACCGATTTACGGGCCAGCGCTTCGTTAATTCTAGCCGGGCTTGCGGCGGAAGGTGTTACCGAAGTACACAGGGTCTACCATCTTGATCGGGGCTACGAGAGAATTGAGGAAAAATTGTCGAGTCTTGGCGCGGACATAAGGCGCGAAAAAGATGACATGGTTTGAAAGGCCCAAACAATGAGAATTTCCGAAATTTCGAGAAAGACATCTGAAACCGACATTTGGGTTAAGCTCAACATAGATGGAGTTGGGAACGGTTCAATCTCTACCGGTATCGGTTTCTTTGACCACATGCTGAATTTGCTCACACGCCACAGTCTCTTTGATCTTGAACTCAAAGCTGTTGGAGATTTACACGTGGATTTTCACCACACCGTCGAAGACGTGGGGATATCTTTGGGAAGCGCATTCCGAGAGGCTATATCTGACAAGCGAGGGATCAACAGATATGGTTTCTCGTCGTTGCCGATGGATGAGACTTTGGTAAATGTGTCCCTGGACGTGTCGGGCCGTCCTCATTTGGTTCTCGTAAATCCATTGCAAGATAGGGCCGCCGGCGATTTTCCTCTCGATCTAGTCAGGGTATTTTTTCACGCTTTTAGTGATCGAGCCGGCATAACGGCTCACGCTACAGTCATCACCGGAACTAATGCACACCATGCCGCTGAGGCTTTATTCAAGGGGTTTGCACGAGCTTTACGTGAAGCGGTGGCGATTGATCCTCGCGTTAAAGATGTTCCATCAACAAAGGGGTCACTTGATTGAACTACACGTTATGAGGCGGGCATGATTACAATTGTCGATTATGGAATGGGCAATTTGCGAAGCGTCCAAAAGGGATTCGAGAGAGTCGGATCCAAGGCTATTGTGTCACGTGATGTTAAGGACATAAACTCAGCCGAGAAGCTGGTGTTGCCGGGGGTTGGAGCGTTCCCGGAGTGTATGAAAAACCTGGCTAAATTCGGGTTGGTCGACCCGATACTAGGTTTCCTGAAATCCGGGCGGCCTTTTCTTGGGATATGTCTGGGACTACAGTTGTTGTTTGAAGAGTCGGAAGAGTTTGGTCTCAATGAAGGTCTAAAGATAATACCGGGGAAAGTTAAGGCGTTCAGCCGGAATATGGGACTGAAGATTCCTCATATGGGATGGAACCAAGTCATCTTCAAAAAGGAGGTTCCGATTTTTAATGGTATAGACGATGGCTCATTTTTCTACTTTGTCCATTCGTATTATGTGGAGCCTACCATGACCACAGATATCGCTTGTGAAACCGAGTATGGGGTGACATTTACGAGCGCGATAGCTCGCGACAATATTTTTGCTCTGCAGTTCCACCCTGAAAAAAGCCAGGAAAATGGGCTACAGATCCTGAGAAACTTTTCGACCATCTAGAATCATGGTTAAATCATATCTTCGAAAGGGACTTCCAGAGTATTACAAGACATTCTGTATAATAGTCGTTAACGCTATAATAATATTCATAGTTCTTAACATAATCGCAGGATGGTACGAAAAGATATCATCAAAGTCAAAGAATGTTGAAACTTCAAGTGGCTCGAATCTTTTCAAGTACAAGGAATTCACACCAGAACTTGCTCCAGTGTATCCCGGATGGGATCGGGAACAGGTAAACATTCTGCTTTTTGAAACTCGTCATGTAACACTAGGATATGACCCCTTTACCCAATTTAGAGAAAGACCCTTTGTTGGAAAATATGTAAACGTTGACCCCCGAGGTTTTCGTCCCGTAAAGAATCAGGGGCCCTGGGTTCCTTCTGAGGCTGAAACAAACATTTTCTTGTTTGGAGGTTCTACCGCTTTCGGGTATGGGGTCACAGACAATGAAACCATAGCGTCGTTCCTGCAAGAGATACTTAATGATAGCAAACCGACTCGGCTTGCAAGGGTATATAACCTTGGAAGATGCAGTTACATATCATCACAGGAACTAATTTTTCTCGAGAAGTTGATCCAGTCTGGGATTGTTCCGGATGTTGCTATTTTCATTGATGGCCTGAATGATTTCGCTCATTACAAAGGAGTTCCAGGTTTTACCAAAGAACTTACCAAATTCATGGATGAGGGCGAAATACCGGAGTGGAAGAGAATAGTCAAGGGGCTGCCTGTCGTTAGAATGTTCTCAAAAAAAGAAAAATACGAGGAGTCTAATTCTGAAATACAAAGGGACTCTATCATTCGCGAAATAGTCAAACGTTACAAGACTAATAACAACCTAGTGAAAGTCATTTGCGACAAGTTTACTATCAAACCTCTATTTGTTTGGCAGCCCACACCTGTATACAAATATGATCAGAGTTACAATATATTCGGCAAATTCGATTATGAGCGTTTTCTCCCTTACGTCAGAGTGGGATATGAAACTATTGCTAAAGATTATCTGGCAGGTCAATTTGGAGAGAATTTCCTGTGGTTGGCTGGCATGCAAGAGGATCTGAAAGAGCCTCTATATGTGGACGCAGCCCATTACAGCGCTAGAATGAGCAAATTGATAGCGGAACAAATCGCAAGTGCCCTATCACAAAAAAACATCCTACCCTAGGAAAACATCTATAAATTATGTGGCTTTCCTAATCTCGGGTCGATCGAACACGTTAAGGAGATCAATTTATTGCAAGTCGATTTGCTTTTAGTCGTTCCGGTAGGTAAGTCACATTACGTAGTGCCACCAGTAGGTCTCGGATACCTGGCGACAGCGTGTCGTAATAGCGGATTTTCCGATATAGCGATCCTTGATTCCATCAAGGAGAATCTCGACATTTCAAAATTCATCGATCGAGTCAAAACTCTTACGCCCAAGATCGTTGGATTTCAGGTATTTTCGTCAGACTTCTCGTCAGTCAAAACATGCTCAAGATTAATTAAGGAAGCTCTACCCAAAACTCTCCTATTAATTGGTGGCCCTCATGTTTCAGCCAGAGGGGTAGTAAGTCTTCAAGATTTTCCCGATGCGGATTATGGTTTTCAGGGAGAAGCGGAAATTGGGCTTCCCCTATTCGCTCGCCGAGTTCTTAACGCTGAGGATATACCGTTTGAACAGATACCAGGGCTAATTTACCGTGACGGATCTGAATTCAAGACTACCGACCGTGTCCTTGTAGAAGATCTTGACTCTCTTGGTTTCCCCGCCTGGGACCTTATGCCTCCAAATTCATATCCGGACGCTCCGCAGGGGGCCTTTTACCAGAAATTTCCCATAGCTCCAATAACTTCATCACGGGGATGCCCTTACACATGCGCATTCTGTGGGTCACCTGTCAACATGGGGAATAGACTTCGTTTTCGGAGTCTTGAAAGCGTGCTTGCTGAGATGGAGCTTCTCTATGAACAATATGGAGTTCGGGAGTTTCATTTTATCGACGATATGTTTAATGCTTCCAAGAAGAGGGTAGTTGAATTTTGTAAACAGTTGGAGGTTCGAAATTGGGATATCAGCTACACTTTCCCAAATGGTCTGCGCCTCAATACTCTCGATAAGGAATCCCTTGACTGGATGAAAAGAACAGGCGCTTATGCTTTCACGGTGGGGATTGAGTCAGGTTCACAGAGGATACTTGACTCAATGAACAAGAAGTTAACCCTTGAACTTATACGGGAAAAGGTTGATCTGATCGCCAGTGCGGGAATTGAACCAAGCGGTTTTTTTCTGATTGGTTTCCCCGGAGAAACTAAAGAAGATATGGAAAAGACGCTAGCCTTTGCTAAGAGCCTTCCCTTGAAACGAGCGCATTTTAGCAACTTTCTTCCACTACCCGGAACAGAGGCCACAGCAAGGTTGCTAGCATCCGGAGAAATTAGCGAGCCCAACTGGGAGGATCTTTCGTATTCTCATACACCGTATTCACCTCCAGGCATATCGAAAAAGGAGCTAAAGGCTTTTCAAAGGCGAGCGTTTTTGGAATTTCATCTTCGACCAAAGATCTTGTTCAAAATGATTCGAGAAATAAATAGCTTGTTTCATTTGAAGAGTATTGTACTAAGGGCCAAAGATTATCTTATGGCTTCCTAATCTGAAGCGACTACGCTAATAATATTAAAAGAGAATTTACTGAAATTGTTTGCAAGCATGGGAATGTCTAAACCACTAACTATATTAATAGTTGGCGCAGGAATTACCGGGCTGGCAGCCGCCTTGCGTCTCGTTGAAAAAGGTTTCCTTGTAACGGTTCTTGAGGCTTCGCCGGTAATAGGGGGATTGGCCAGCTCAGTGCTATGGGATGATGTCCCCATTGAAAAATACTATCATTTTATATGTCGAGAAGACCTTGATTTGATAAAATTTATTGACGAACTTGGTCTCTCCGATAAACTGACTTGGCGTGAGGCCGGAACAAGTTCTTTCATTAACGGGAAGATTTATCCTTTTAACACTCCGATCGATCTGCTGAGATTTGATCCAATACCATTATCTCAACGATTGAGATTCGGACTTCACGTCGCATCCTCTCAATTTCGAAAGAGTTGGCTTGGTTTGGATAAAATAGCGGCCAAGCCCTGGTTGATTCAGAGAGTAGGACAGTCGGCTTATGAAGCGATCTGGGACCCGCTGTTAAGAATCAAGTTTGGTGAATTCCATGAGCAGATTTCCGCAGCCTGGATTTGGCATAGAATTCACCGGGTGGCCAGGTCACGCAAAAAACCACTTGGCGTTAATAGTTATGGGTTTTTGGAACAGGGTTGTTATACTTTGATGGAGAAGATGCTGGGGAAACTATCCTCTTCTGAAGAATTCTCTCTAGTAACAAATAAAAAAGTATCAAAAATTTTAGTCGAAGAGAAAAAAGCAAAGGGCGTGATTCTGGAACAAGGTGAGACTATAATGGCTGATGCAGTAGTTTCAACCTGTGCCATACCTAGCTTTCTAAATCTTTTCGAGCCAAATTGGCGTCAATACAATATCTCAACGTAGTCTGTGTTCTTTTCGAACTCGATAGACCTTTTTCAAACAATTTCTGGCTCAATGTGAATGATCCAAGGGTCTCATTCAACGGGATTGTTGAGACGACCAATTTAAACCCCAGGCCTGATCTAAAAGGCAAGAGCCTCATCTACATCCCTTATTATATGAGCCGAGATAATCCGAGATGGTCTTGGGGTGACTCGGAATTTTACAATGAGTACATCAGCGCACTAAAATTGATAGAACCCAATTTCAATGAAACCTGGATTCTGAGACGTCACGTTTTTCGTGATGTTAACGCCCAAGCGGTTTGCCGGGTAGGCTTTTCGGAAATTACGCCTAAGATGCGAACACCGATCGTCGGCCTCTATATCACGGATTCCGCTCAATATTATCCGGAAGATCGTACCTTGAGCGCATCAGTCAGACTAGGCTCAATTGTGGCGGGTATAGTGGACCGAGATCTGCAGGAGAGTCAAATTCCTGTCCTTCTCTGAAGCACTGATTTCAAAATCACGGTACCCAACGCAATTTATTGTTTATTAATGCCCCAAGTGACCTAACGGTTACGTACCGGAGGAAAAGATCCTGTAATTCTAACTCGACATGTGGTAGACAGTCTGGGGACAGATCAACATTTCCCAATTGATTCTTACACAAAAAAACAATCAACATGAATCGATTTGAATTTGGCAAAAACTGGAGCAGTTTTCTCAAGACTTTGAATCCTTCGCGCATTGAGGTTGCTGAAGATTCTTTAAGAGATATTCTTGAAGTTACAGACCTATATGGTAAGAGCTTTCTCGATATTGGTTGCGGTAGCGGTTTATTCTCCTTGGCGGCAAAAAGATTAGGCGCCAGTGCAGTCATGTCCTTTGACTATGATGAGCAAGCCGTCGAATGCTCTCGTGTTCTCAAGCAGCAATATTTCCCCGGGCATCATAGCTGGACCGTCGAGCGAGGAGACGCTCTAGATATCGAGTACTTAGAAAAATTAGGCCAATTTGATGTTGTTTATTCTTACGGAGTGTTGCACCACACTGGAGATATGTGGAGAGCGCTTGAAAACGTTTCGGCGAATGTGAAAGTTGGGGGTAAGCTATTTTTAGCTATATACAATGATCAACGCTTTTTGAGCAAAACATGGTTACATATTAAGAGGCTTTACAACAGATTGCCAGGCTGGGGCAAGCCCTTGTTGGTCGCCATATTTATTCCAGGGGCTGAAGTGCCTTATGTTGTCACCAATTTACGTCAGGGCAAGCTTCCATGGGCCCATTGGTCGGAATACTATCAGCGACGTGGTATGTCTCGGATCCATGACATAACTGACTGGGTAGGCGGTTTTCCATTCGAAGTCGCCAAGCCTGACAAAATTTTTGACCTATATCGATCCAAAGGATTTAAATTGGATCGTTTAATCACCTGCGGTGGTGGGCATGACAACAATCAGTTTGTGTTTACAAGGATCTCCTGAGTGAAATGAGTCAGGAGTTCCTGAATGTTTTTGTCATACCAAGAGTAAGCTAAGAGCTGGTTTTCGGAGGTTTTTCTATGTCCAATTCCTTTTTCTCAAAAACTCAAAGAAAACTTCCGCCAGGAACTTATGTACATCTTGGCATTGTTGATATTTTCTGTTTTCCTATAAAAAATGATCACAACAACCTCACGTAATAGGTCTTAGTTTCTGGGACCAAGACCCAATCCTCGCCACTGAGTTTGGACCATTGTTTCCCATGGGCGATCACTGCTTTTAGTCCCTCATTTTTTAATAGATGCAAACAGTTAATTTGTTCGGTTTTTGTGGCGGTAAGAAAGTTATCAGGATCTTCAATTTCCCCTGTAACTCTTATTCCAGCCATTCTAGCCCATTGAATCGGTGGGCTACCGATAACAGCGACTTTATCTCCGCTTACGATCCCTCTCTTGGACAAAAAGTCCCTAACCAAGACCTGATCTTCATATGCCTGGCGGTATGATATTTTTCCATTTTGAAACGATAACCCTCTGCTTGCCTTATCTACACTCGATTGAACCACGCTTCCAACCAAAAACAAGACGAGCGCAAAGACCCCGAGGTCGCTAGTTCCCAATTTACTGAAAACTTTTGGGTTTTTTCCTTGATTCAGGCCCAGAATCAACCCTACTGACCCAAGAAATAAGAATGGGGCGACATATCTCGGCTCCATCGATATCAATGCAAAGACTGATATCCCGCATATCGCTGGAAAGATGAACAAGATTGGGAAACTGATCGGCTTAAGGCAGCCAATGCGATAGGGTCCAACCGAGATCTGAAATATGACCCAGACAAATATGGCTAATAACCATGGGGATTGTGTAACTACATCAAGCAGATTTTGAAAAAACAGCTTGATGTGCGTGATATGATCATACTTGGGATTGATTCCTATAGTCCAGTAACAGACATCGAATGTGAAAGGTCTCGTGCAAACATTTCCGTATTCGTAAACCACTACCCTTGGTTTCTCGCTCAAGATCTTTCCGGGATTCACAGGCTGTCCCTGACCCCCGATCAGCATGGAGTACACGTGTCGTCCACCTTCCCCGTAAGTGAAACTACCCCTCTTCGTGGACAGCATTACAAGAAGAGGGCCAATGGTCAAGATTAGGAAAAATAAAGCAATTGCTATTCTTGGAACAGATCGTTTGAATGATCCGACCGAGAAT
>JAPLJJ010000237.1 GCA_026388665.1 Deltaproteobacteria bacterium | reverse complement strand
CTTAATCGTGTCATCGGGACAGAACAGCCGACCGCTAAAAACAAGAGGCATTAACACGAAACCATTTTTTATCCACTGACCTGGTCTAGCTAACTTTATTAATGAACCTACTAAATTCATTTATGTTTTAATCTTTCATGACATATGTGCGAGCTAAAAACACGAAAAAAAAGGACCATACGCTTCCAATGCCTACTATCACAATAGGATTTAATAGTAAATGTCGTCTCTCACAATCTTTTGACGTGATTTTTCTCTATTGATTGTTCAAATGGTTTGTCTAGAATGCGCCCAATGAATTATTTTGATTTTTAGGCGCGATTGTCGAATTGTCTATGGAACTATTGAACGCGGAGGCGAAAGATAATGGCAGATATAGATCTCATGAAATCATTGACGCAACCAGGTACCACAAAAGCCATACTACTGGTTTTAGACGGACTCGGTGGATTGCCGCGCGAGGTCGGCGGGCCAACAGAACTTGAAGCCGCCTTTACCCCCAATATGGACAAGCTCGCCAGGGAAGGTTCAGTAGGACTCATAAATACAGTTGATATGGGTATTACACCGGGAAGTGGCCCAGGACATTTTGGGTTATTCGGATATGACCCCTTGAAACACCTTATCGGAAGAGGAGTCCTAGAAGCCGTTGGGATCGGGTTAACCCTCACGGAGCAGGATGTCGCGGCCCGGGGAAATTTTTGCACGGTTGATGAGAATGGTCTTATTACTGACCGCCGTGCCGGCCGAATTTCCACTCAAGAGTGCGCTAGGATGGTTTCTCTGATTGATGACATAACCCTGCCCGGCGTTGAAGTCATTGTAAAGCCCGTCCAGGATTACCGATTTGCTCTTATCCTGAGAGGTCCCCGTCTCTGCTCTGCTTTGAATGAGACTGACCCGCAAAAGGTCGGCTTGAAACCCTTGAAGCTAAGACCACTTGACGGTTCGCCGGAAGCGCGTAACACCGCTGATCTTGCGAACGAATGGGTCGCACGAGTCTCAGAACGCATAAAAGATCAACGGCCGGCAAACATGGTGACGTTGCGTGGTTGGTCCAGTGAACCGGGTCTATCGAAATTCGAAGATGTGTTCAAGATGAAAGCCGTTGCCTTGGCTGTATATCCGATGTACAAGGGGCTGGCCAGCCTCGTTGGCATGACAAAGGTTGACGGCCTGAGAAACCTTGACGATCAGTTAGAGGCGCTTCGCCGTAATTGGGAGGCTTACGATTTCTTCTTTTTTCATTATAAGTATACCGATAGTCGGGGTGAAGATGGCGATTTTGACGCGAAAGTCAAGGAAATCGAGAAGGTTGACGCCATAATCCCCAATTTTTTGGAATTAAATCCTGATGTGCTTGTTATTACAGGAGATCACTCTACTCCTGCGGTCTTAAGATCTCATAGCTGGCATCCGGTCCCATTAATTTTGTGGGCGCCGGGGATGACGCGAGCCAACCCTGATGTGACTGGCTTCGGGGAGACACAATGTCTCAAGGGGGCGCTTGGCCAGTTCAACGCTTCCTATCTCATGAAGCTGATTACAGCACACGCCCAGAGGCAGGCAAAATACGGCGCGTGATGGTATTGTCGTCTCGACGAGTATAGCTAGGAGAGATCGTCCAGGCCGCTGAATAGATTTTCTCCCTTTGGTCGAAATGACTCAGCCCGACATGTCATTTCGAGGAGCGCCGCGACGAGAAATCCCACCCAGCAACGGGACAGATTTCTCACTGCGTTCGAAATGACATACATTGTAGTAAGAGCGCCTTCCGTGCCGACGCATTAACCATGGTTTTGTCCTACCGGAGAATTGAGAACCTCCGGAAGGGCAAGTGACAAGAGATCGGCTAGAATCAATATATTATCCAGGAGTTGGATGTCTCGTTCGGATGTTCACCCAATACATGTCTTCGAACCTTGGCAGGTTTGGCCCGGTTCGTACGACAATCCCCCAGTTACCGGGACGTTCCCGCTCCCGCCATACTTGGGACCGAAGATTACCGGCACTACTACGATTGCTTCGATGGGGTCCTGTTTTGCCCGCGAGATAAAAACCGCGCTCATTCGTGAGGGCTATTCGTACATTATGGAAGAAACAGAGCATCCGGCCTCAAAACATGCGTCCGCAGCATGGGAGAGGCTTTATAACACCTTTTCCATACGTCAGATCTTTGATTACACCTTTGAGGAGTTCAACCCGCAAATCCGATGGTGGATCTCGCCTGAGACTCATGTTGTGCAGGATCCTTACCGACGAATAATTCTCTATAGATCATTGGAAGAGGCGCAAGCCGACTTTGAACATCATATCAAGTGTTCGCACCGCGCCCTCAATACAGCGGAAATACTTATAATAACGCTAGGGTTGACCGAAATCTGGCGGGATCGATTTGACGGCTCGGTAATTTGTCTGCCTTCCGGGCCATACGTGAACGAAGGCGGTGATATGAGCCGCTATGAATTTCAGATTAGTCGCTACGAGGAAAATCTTGCGAACCTTGAGCGTATCCACGACTTGCTCCTGAGGAACAATCCACATTGTCATATCATACTGACCGTTTCACCTGTTCACCTTTGGGCGACATTCAGGAGGGATTGTGATGTGATAAGCGCTAGTTCCAATTCCAAGTCAACGCTCCGAGCTGTCGCGGATGAATTCACGGCCCGGCATGATAATGTGACTTACTTCCCTGCATTTGAGATGGCAGGTATTTTCAGACCCATGATGGGGAAGTCGATCTTCGCGGAGGGTCGCGAGAACTTTCATGTCAATCAGGAGACCGTTGATTTCATCATGAAACATTTTTTTGAATCGTATGTGGCAGATTGATTGTGAAAGACGTATTGGCCCGACCCACGAGATTCGTTTATCTGATGATATTCTTTAGATGTTTTTTGGCTCTTGTTGTTTCTTTCTTGTTATTTCACAGCGCCTCGGCTGAAACCACGCCCAGTTCAAAAAACACCCCAAAGCCCCAAACCGGCAAAGAGAAAGTAATAAATGATACGAAGGGACTACAACTCGAGGAACAGACCCGTCAAGACGTTGAATGGCTAGTTCTAAAATGGACCAATGAGGAACGTAGGAAACGCAAACTTCCTGCGCTAACGACAAGCCTTTTACTCGGGAAACTGGGGCAGGTCCATTCTCTGAATCAGGCTAAAGCCGACTTAATGGCGCATGATTCCGACAAATTCCCGAAGGGTTGGCAAACGTTTGGAGAACGCATGAAGAAGTTACGCTACGTTGGTCCTGTAACTTACGCGGAGAACGTCTTCTGGACCAATCAGCCGCTTCCATTAAGTTCATCGGGCCGTAGTGACTACGCCAGAAAAATGGTCCAGGCATGGATGTCAAGTGAGGGGCACAGGAAAAACATTCTACACCCGAAGTTCAGTCGTATGGGCATTGGTTTTTGTCAAGGGTATGTTACGCAGTTGTTCGCGTCTCAGGAACCGAAGAATTGACGGCATTGCCGTCGAAATGACAGGCAAGAGGCGAAAATAGGCAGGCACGGAATCGTGCCGGCGCCAAAGCCCAGACACCCTCCAGGAATTGTTTACTACTTGCGTTACAACCTACAATGAGTTATGCTCTTACACACATATATGTTAAGGACACCTAACAATGCGAATAACTGTACATATTCCCGACAATATCGCGCAAACACTTAAGCTGGCGGCGGAAAATGAAGGGCTCTCCATATCCGCAATGACAGCTAAAGCGCTAGAAGTATTCCTGAAACAACAACGAAAACAGCAAGCCGCTCGTCGCTTACATTCATTGATCGGACCGCACGCAGTCACGCCGGATGCCCTAGAATCACTTCATAGAGGTCGTGATGATGATCGGCCTTGATACGGGTTTTCTTTCCTTACTCTATTTGAAATCGAACGTCTGGGGCTTAAGGGTAAGCTCAAGCAATGGGACGATTTAATTGAGATCATAACCGCCTCCACGTTTGTGGCCTGGCCGGATCGGGAGACAACCAGCACGGCGGCTCGCCTTTCACATGGGCTTGGTATACCTGTAGTCGATTCATTGATTTTGGCGTGTCTTATCAAGGCGGGAGTCGACGAAATTTATACCACGGATAAACATCTTGCAGCCTACAAGAGCGAGCGAGTCGCAGTGAAAAACATGAAGGCCCTGCTCTGAAATTGGGCCAACCGGTGAGCAGGCGTAATAAACTAGCAGCCTCCGATGTAGATATGCCCCGACCCACGCCGATGCCGTGCCCACTCTTTGAACCCAAAAAGGCGCTAAAAATTGTCGAGAAAATCCTCCGGGGACACTCCAGCCTGCTTTAGTATTCCACGCAGGGTTCCAATGGCAAGTTCGCGATGCATTGGAACCACACGCCCGACACACCCTTCCGGCATTTTCTTCAGTACGACATGACTGCCGCTCTGTCTGATTTTCACAAAGCCTAGACGCACGCCCCGCTGGGCGAGAACCCTGGATTTCAGGGGGATCGGCGTCTCTGCCGATCATTCGGCCTCGTTTGACATCCAGGATCAAGAATCATAATGACCGGCACAGGTGGTGATCGAATACCCAAATGACCGGCACGGAGGCCGGTCCTACTCAAGGCAAGATTTTGTATGTGAATACCCCGACTCGCTTCTAGAACGTATTCTCATTGTTGGTTGTGCCAGCATAGGGCATGAATGTTCTCCCAGGGGTCGAAATGACAATGAGCGGGACGGAGGCCGCTCCTACTGAAAACAAGATGGCGGCACAGGCCGCCCTACGCAGGGCAAAGACAAGCGCGATTGACACTATCGCCCACAACCTGTAAAATGTACTAAGTTGGGGAGGGAAATCCTTTATCTTGGAAGGATTTTCATCCCTATGCGTTTGACACGGGAAGGCCGCAATCCCCATCACCCACTGATGAGGCTCCTTAACAGCACTGTTGCCCGCTGTCTCATTGCGTTCTGTCTGCTCGTCCTTGTTACACCTCTCGTTTCGTGCTCAATCGTGTCCTACTCCGTCGCGGTCCGGGATTACATGAACATCCCGAAACTCAGGGAACGCCATTTTCACGTAAACGAAAAAGGAGA
>JAPLJJ010000219.1 GCA_026388665.1 Deltaproteobacteria bacterium | reverse complement strand
GCAGTGAAAGGTGAATGGGGTCTCGTTTGTATTGCCTTTAACCTCAAAAGGCTCTACGCCTTGGCCAAATAGGTTGACAAAGAACAAAAACAACCAAAAGAAACAAATATGGACGTTTCGTAAGTTTCTTAAGGTTCGGATCGGAGCCTGTTCAACTTTTAACTGATACGAACGGGTCCATTACGGCAGTTTTATAAAAAGACCGGTCAGAAATTATGGATGATTTCAATTTCCAGTCCGACGGGCTCCTGGAGCAATCATCTCGGAGTTCGGGTCCATGAATCTTGATGTTTCTAACATTTCCAACCCTTTCATACGACTCCAAATGGATCCTCGACTAGGACATCTCCAAGCAGGTTCACGAAGCGCTCAGTCTCGGCTCGGGTGAAATAGTTTGCTGATGCTATGATCCCAAGGTTGAGCCTTTTGCGAAAAGTATATCCCGCCAGAATCAAGGGGCAGCGATATCCAAGTTTGTAAGGGATCGTGTGAAATTCGGTCAGGTTCAAACCACCAGCTTGCTTCAGATATGAGTCTCCAGTACGCCGCCCGCCCTTGATTTCCGGCCACATCATTCCGAATGGCGCAATCAGGATCGGGATAAGGGGCATTTGGCAAAGGAAATGGACAATTCGCTGTCTTGCTGTCAGAGGGAGGCTCCTGACCGCATCAGCCAGGGTGCATCCAGCCAGCCAGGCCCTGACGTCAGCCAAACTGTCAGACTCCTCCTGTCGCCGTTCTGAAACCGTCCTGGAAAACAATTCCGGATTAGTACGCTCACCTGGACGTAATTTCACAATGAGAGACGATGAGTTAGAAGCAACTTCGGTTTCTCCAAACCTGCCCCTCATTTGTACTGTGACACAAATCACTATGTTGCCAAGCTTGCTTATATTAAGAGAGGCGTTCCATTTGTCTACCGCCGAAGCCATGCCGCCTACGAGGGCATCTATAAAGGGACTTCCGCGTCTGGAAACGTTTTTTACAACTCGATCCGTCTGTTCAGGCGTAAGGACCGATTTGACGTAGTGTACTCCTACTTCCTGCAGTTTTCCGCTTCCCTTTGGGAGAGTAGGCTTGGTGATATACGGGCTGAGGGACTTTTTGACAAAGAAAACAGCATCGCTCCATCTTGTCCTTTTCAGTTCGACCATCCGATTTTTCACGCTTGACGCAGGGTCGTAATCATGGGCCCATTCCGGATCTCCTCCGGTCATGATCCTATGGTAGTGGGCCAGGAGTTCTCTATAGAATGACGCCAGTGTCCATCCGTCGGCGGCGGCATGGTGTACAAGTGTTAGGAGACTACTGCGTCCGTTAGGAAGACGAATCAGGTGAAACTCAGTAGGCACCGTACGCAATAGATCCCAATCTTTCTCCAAGCTTTGATCGAGGCTCTGGAGCAACGAATGCTGAAAACCTAGCGAGGAATCAGTCGTGTCCATATTTGACAGCCGAAATTCAGGATTGAAATCCGGATCCAGGAACCACGTCAAGCACCGTTCCCCGTTAATCCTGCGTTCCTTTACGGAACTCGAGAATTCCGGAAAACTCGGTAATGCGTACCTCAAAGCTAAATTCATGGCGTCGGTATCAACTGCTCCTTCGAGATCAAAGCCGAAGATCATGATGTTTTTTGCTTCAGGATAGTTGGAGAGGACCATCAGCTCCGACATGCCATCCAGTACTTTGGGCAATTGTCCAGACATCATTCCCTCCATATTAGGCGCCGAATCGGAGTTATTGGTCCGCGCGCAGACTCCGACAATGAGATAGAAATTCTATTGTGAAAAAGGATGCAAGGCAGTTTCAAAGCATAATTCCGGTGATGATTTCTGATTTCAGGCGTAAACCGGGCACCTCCCCAAGAACATAAGATAGCCGGGACTTTTCCTCGACACACGTGTTTTCTTTGATTGTAGAGCATACTACACCATTGAGCCTTCGGGCAACCGCTATCTTTGCCGTAGTTCTTAATCCGCACACTGCCCGGAAGTTGTGCCAATTTTAGTTTCAGCTATAGTGTTGCGCGGTGAAAATGGGTTCTAAACAGTCTCTCCTTGAGTACACTCAAGGTTTCGAAGAACCGGTTGTGGGTGGTTTTTCTTCTGGTTTCTTTCCAGACATATTCGGCCGCATTGAATTTCGGCGAGTACGGGGGCAAATAGTGGAGTTCAATGCGATCATGCTTACCATTGAGCCAGTTCCTTACTTCGGAACCCTTGTGATACTTGGCGTTGTCCAGGATCAGGTGTATTTTTTGATCCTTGTATCTGGAGATGAGCTGGTCCAGAAAGGCCAGAAAACTGTTGGTGTTGAACCAGTTGACGAACCGGAAGTGAAATTTGGGATGATTGCCGACCGTTACCGCTCCCATCACTTTAAAGGACTTCCTTGTGGGCGGGGCCTTCACCACACATCCGATACCCTTCAAGGGCCCAATGTCGGAAAATCGAGCCCGCTTGCTTGAAGCTCACTTCATCTTGATACATCAGGATGCCATTGTCCTCTTGGACTTTTTTTTAATCTCAGGCAACTCCTCTTCAAGCCATGTGGCCTGCCGCTTCTTATCGGCTTTGGAGAGTTCTTGTCTGGGATATTGAAGTGAAAAACCCAACTCGTGAAGAACCCTGCGAATCTGAGAGGGACTATATGAAATTCCGAAACGCCGTTTGACCAGATCCGCAATGATCGGGGACGTCCAGACTCCGGTATCCAACCCACTGTTTTCAGGCCTTTGTCGAATCATTATGGCAAGTTCCCGTTTCTGGTCCAGACTTAACCTGGGCTTTTCCCCTTGGTATGGTCCTCGCACAAGCAAGCCCGTTACGCCTCTGAGCCTGTACTTCGCTATCCATCGTTCCACCGTACTCCGAGCCACTTCTAGAATCTGACCAACCTGTTCAAGTGTCTTCCCTTCGTGAACCAGCAAAATCGCTCTCAGGCGAACCCTTGAATCGAGATCTTTCCTCTTCTTGGCAAGATAGCGGTGGTGGACAATGTGATTGTAATCCTCGAGATCAAGT
>JAPLJJ010000277.1 GCA_026388665.1 Deltaproteobacteria bacterium | reverse complement strand
TATTCTTGCCCTTTCTGTTCCACAAACTCCAAGCGGATTACGAAGACGGATTTAGATGAAGAGTTGTTGAAAAAAACGATCACCGAAGCGGAAACCGCTGGCGTTCCCATGATTATCCTCCACGGTGGAGAGCCGATGTATCGATATGATCGTCTACTTCGGCTGGTTAAACATGTTAACCCGGACACATGTCTTTGGATCTTTACCACCGGATACGGGGTGACTGAGGATCGAGCGCGTGAGCTAAAAGAGAACGGTGTGTTTGGAGTGTGGGTTAGTCTGGATCACTTCGATCCAGATGTCCACAATGGATTTCGAGGATCACCCAAGGCCTTTGACAACGCGTGTAAGGCTGTAGACGCGTTCAAGAAAGCTGGTCTCTATACCTGCTTATCTCTTGTCCCTCCGGATGACTTGTTGGAACCGGAGAATTTCAAAAAATATTATGATTTTGCTAAGGACTTGGGAGTGGCGGAAATCAGATTGATGGAGAAGAAACCCTCCGGTCGAGAGGCTTGCAGGGGAGTATTAGCGCACAGTTCTGTTTTAGCGAATCTGCAAAAAGAGCTGTTCGCTGATCCTAAATACGCGGATCATCCTCCGATTAGCGGGCTTTCAACCTGGCTCGAAAAGGATCAGGCCCTCGGGTGTCAGTGCAGGTTTGAATATCTATTTATTACCTCCACAGGAGACGTTCAACCGTGTGAGGTAAGTGAAGTAACGTTCGGGAACATCAAAGAGGAACCATTCTCCGTGATTTACGAGAGGATCTCTAAGACTTTTCAGCGCTGTTCAACCGGGTGTATTCCCATGGTTATGTACCCTGAGATTAGAGAATATCAAAAGGATAAAGCCAAGATGTCGTACCTTGAGAAAACAGCCCGAGCAGAGGAAATAATCCGGGCTTTTCAGGAAAAAGGAGCCGTGCCTGGAGCGTACAGACCAATTTGGTCCTATTATGAGAAGCGTTTGAAACTATACAGGAAGAGACAAGTCATTAATCATAACAGTAATTGTTGCGGAGAGAAATAAACGAGGCTGGTCAAAATTGGTTATGGAGGAACATCGTGACAGGAGGTTTGTAGGCAGTGAGGAATCTAGCCCAAAGAGCCGGTGATTTATTGAATAGCATTCGAGAGTCACGTCCCGTGATTCATAGCATAACCAATTTCGTGGTTATGAATTCCACGGCCAATGTTCTACTAGCCATGGGAGCGGCCCCAATCATGGCCCACGCATTGGAAGAAATCGATCATATATCAGCTATTTCTAACGCTTTAGTCATTAACATCGGGACACTGTCGAAACCGTGGATAGAATCCATGAACTTTGCGGCTCGCTTGGCCAGAATAGCCGGTAAACCTTTTGTCCTTGATCCTGTAGGTTCGGGGGCAACCAAATTGAGAACAGACACCGCTTGTGAAATTGCCAGATTCTCAACTCCGACTGCCATTCGCGGCAATGCGTCCGAAATTCTCTCTCTTTCGCATTTTGGCGCACAAACTCGTGGGGTTGACTCAATCAACACCACGGAGGAGGCGATGGAAGAGGCAAAACTCCTGGCTAAGTCACTGAAAAACGTAATCGCCGTCACAGGAGTCAAGGATTATATCACCGATGGGACCCGAGACATAATTATAACAGGCGGCTCGCCACTCATGGCCCGTGTCACGGGAACCGGATGCGCTGCCAGTGTCATAGTCGCGGCTTTTCTGGCCGTAGAAAAGGACGCGCTTGTAGCTACTGCAAGCGCCCTCGCCTTTTTCAAGGTGGTCGCGGAAAAAGCAGCGATCCAAGCTCAAGGTCCTGGTTCTTTTTGGATCCATGTGCTGGACGAACTCCACAACGTCACACCGGAAGAGTTTCAACTTAAGGCTAGGATTGAAGTGGCATGAAAGATGTCGTTTCCTGGGACGTCTACCTTGTAACGGACAAATCTCGATCCCGGGGTAGATCTAACCTCGAAATAGTACAAGCAGCAGTTCACGCAGGCGTTTCAGTTGTTCAACTCAGAGAAAAGGACTTGAGCGCTCGGGATTTTTTCTCCGAAGGACGTAAAATAAAGAATTTTCTGGTTCAGCACAATGTTCCTCTGATCATAAATGACCGAATTGAAGTTGCGCTTGCTCTTGACGCTGACGGTGTTCATCTCGGACAATCCGACGTCCCACTGGAAATAGCCCGCAAGATCTTAGGGCCAGATAAAATAATAGGTTGGTCTGTTAATGACCTGAGTCACATCAGCGAAGAAGAAGCTTCCCTGGCTGATTATTTGGCTATTAGTCCTGTTTTCTTTACCTCAACCAAAAAAGACATTTCAACTCCATGGGGAATTGAAGGCGTGCGCAAGGCGCGCTTTATAACTCTATCCCCTCTCATTGGGATCGGTGGAATTGATCTGGACAATGCTTCTGATGTAATCCTGGCCGGGTTGGATTGCATCGCTGTTGTGAGCGCCATCGTATCAGCGGAAGATCCTTTGTTAGCTACCAAATCCCTTGTCACGACAGTCAGAAAAGCGAAGCAAGCCCGACAAATTAGATAATTTGGTCTATACAACAATTGTTTGAGATAACCCTTCCATCTCTTTTTTTGTTCAAGAATTGATTATTGTCATGAAAATGAAGGATCTTGGAGAATTTGGCTTTATAGACAGGATTGCCCCCCTTTGCAAGATTAACTCGGGTGACGTGATTCGAGGAATTGGCGATGATTGCTCTGTGGTAAGCCTTTCCCCCGATCTTTATCTTTTGGTAACTACGGATCTGTTGATTGAGAGGGTTCATTTTCTCGTTGATTGGCAGAGCGCACATACTTTGGGCGGCAAAGCTCTAGCTGTAAACCTGTCTGACATAGCAGCCTGCGGAGGAATACCAAGAGACGCTTTTGTCAGCATTGCCGTGCCGGATCGCTTGAATGTTGACTGGCTGGAAGACTTTTACCGCGGCATGGCGGATCTTGCGGACAAGTTTAAGGTAAACATACTGGGCGGTGACACTACTCGGTCTTTAACTGACCTTGTAATAAATGTCGTTGTAACAGGGTTTTCTAATCCCAAAGAAACTCTTTTTAGAAATGAGGCTCAACCGGAAGACATCATTGCAGTCTCTGGTCCGTTGGGTAATTCAGCGGCGGGCTTAGAATTACTCCTGAACCCGCGTCCTATCCCTGACACCATAGCGTCTCCTCTCATATACGCGCATATTAGCCCGAGACCACATCTGACCGAAGGTCGAACTTTGGCAAAATCTCACGCGTGTAACGCTGCGATTGATATTTCGGATGGTCTAAGTTCCGATCTGGGACATGTCTGTAAACAGTCAGGGGTAGGGGCAATAATTTTTGAGGAAAAGCTACCTCTTTCTGAACCCCTAATAAAACTTGCCCGTGAACTTACAGTCGATCCGCTCGACTGGGTCTTAAATGGAGGAGAGGATTATGTCCTGCTCGCTTCAATCAGACCGGACCAACTCACTGATGTCATGCGCGCTGCAGCGTCTGATGGTTGGGAATTGATAGAAATAGGCAAATTTGTTTCAACCCCAGGAATAAAATTGGTCAGGGCCTCTGGGGAAACAACCGCTATTGTTCCACGTGGTTGGGATCATTTCAAATACTAATAAGCCGGCGAACAAAATTTAATCTCACTGTTGAGCGAAAAACTATTGACTATATATTTATATCTATATATAAGAATGTTTAGAAACATTCTCCTAAACGGAGGCGTCATGAATAAACGCGGAATTAGCCGAAGAAAATTCCTCATCGGCTCCGCCGTGGGTGGAGCTTCAGTTCTCGCATCAAGTTATTTGAGCTTTGACGCATGGGCCACCACGGAAAAAGCATCCGAGGACATCAATGTTACCCCAACCCTTTGTGATGGTTGCGGTAACTGGTGCGCAATCAAGGTTTACACACGCGGAGGCCGTGTCTGGAAGGCCGAAGGCATCCCAATCGCCGGCAATAACCACGGTCGCGTTTGCGCCAAAGGACACGCTCTTCTACATGAGGTTTATAACAAGGACCGAATCAAAACACCGCTGAAACGTGTGGGACCAAACAAATTCGACCCGATTTCCTGGGAGCAGGCTTACAAGGAAATCGGAGAAAAGGTCAAAGCAATCAAAGAGAAACATGGGCCGGAATCGTTATTCCTATTGCAGTACCCGGAAGGCAACGCCGGGTTAACGATGAGGTTCATAAATGCGCTTGGATCTCCAAACGCCTTTTCACATGCCAGCACGTGTTTCTTACCGCGTAACATTGGTTGGTGGATTTCCACGGGTTCAGCCAAACCTGAGCATGATCTTGAATATTCGAGGTTTGGTCTTTTTATTGGTCGAAACATTGCGGCCGGACTTCATCTCCGACAATTGAGCGATTTGTCGAAAGCTAAGGATCGAGGCGCTCGTTTTGTCGTAGTTGATCCTCGTTATAGCGAGATTGCGGCGTTTGCCCATGATTGGGTCCAAATTACTCCCGGCACTGATCTTGCGCTCATCCTGGCTGTAGCCAACACTCTGATCAAAGAGAACCTTTACCAAAAAGACTACGTTGACAAGTTTACTGAAGGTTTTGATGAGTGGGCCCAGCAGGTTAAGGAATATACGCCTGAATGGGCGGAACAGAAAACCGGTGTGCCCAAAGCCGTGATCGTGAAACTGGCTCATGATCTTGCAGATGCGGCCCCTCGGTCATTTGTGCATCGTGGCTACCACGGGGCTATGGGAACTCAATACAAAAACAGTTTTCAGCTTGTTCGAGCAATCGCGTGTGTGAACGGTCTTCTAGGAAACTTCAACCAACGAGGCGGTCTTTTTGAATCACCCAAGGTCAAACTGGGGAAGCTTGATCCTAAAAAGCATCCTGTCCCTCCGGCAATCGAAGGTCCAATGGTAGACGGTAGTGGCGACACCGACAAGTACCCGATTACTCCCGTTGGTTTGGGATTGAGTCACGCTATACCTGAATTGGCGATTGCTGGAAAACTAAAAGCCGGCTTTGTGTATCATAATAATCCTCTAAGGACTTGCCCCAACCCTGCGCGAGTGATCGAGGGGTACAAGAAATTGGACCTCCTGGTAAGTTTTGATTACGTGTTGTCGGAAACTGCCTCATTATCCCATTACATTCTTCCTGAATCATATTATCTGGAACGCGACGACGTGGTTCACACTCATCATAGCTACGATTCCGAACAGATTTCGATAAGACAGCCTGTGATGAAACCTCTTTATGACACGAAACCAATGGTCGTCATTCTGACGGAACTCGCTAAACACGTCGGCATAGGCGAATACTTCAATTTCACTCTGGATGAATATAACGAGGCGTCTCTCGCCCCATTAGGAGTAAGCCTGGACCGTCTCAAGAAAGAGGGGGTCATAGACCTCGGAGGCAAATGGGTACCTGGTGAGCCCCATTTCAAGACACCGAGTGGAAAGCTTGAATTTGTTTCCTCAACTTTAAAGGACCTTAATTTACCGGCCATGCCGGAATGGGAAGAACCGCTGGTCATGCCGGACAAGAACGATCCTCACTCGTTTCGTATGATCCACGGTAAGCAGGCTCATCACACTCACGCTCGCACCGTTAACCAGAAATATCTCAAAGAGATCAGTCTGTTGAATGACATGACCCGCGTCTGGATTCATCCTGATAGAGCCAAGGCCCTCGGGATAAAAGACGGTGACTGCATGACCTTAAGCAACCGGATAGGCAAAGGCAGGGCAAGGGCTAAAGTCACGGAAGGTATTCACAGAGATTGCATCTTCCTTCCGAGTGGATACGGTGTGTATTCACGAAATCTTCAGACAGGTTTCGGCCTTGGCGTTTCTTACAATGATTTTCTCCCCACTTATTTCGACCCGGTTCTAGGACACAATATGTCCTCCGAAATTATTGTAAGAGTAGAAAAAACGCCGACATAAACAGTTCGTCAAAACGAGTGGGTAACTCTTGATGTTACAGAAAAACAAAATGGTCAGTGATCGTTCCCGGACTAACTGCAGTTAAAACAATGTGAGGAACCGACTATGCCACGTTATGGAATAGCGATTGATAGTACGAAGTGCATTGGGTGTCATTCGTGCCGGGTCGCGTGCCAAAATCAGAACGGCCTGGAATTTAACGAGACATTCAATTGGATCAAAGACAAGGATAGGGGGCGATACCCCTCGTATGGCAAGGAGTTTGTGCCATTGCAGTGCAACCATTGCACTAACGCTCCGTGTCAGAGGGTGTGCCCAACCGGTGCTACATACTCGTCGCCGGAGGGTGTCGTTCTGGTAAACCCCAAGACTTGCGTTGGGTGCAAGTATTGCATGGAAGCTTGCCCTTACAAGATGCGGATCATTTCTCATCATCTCGGCATAGTCGAGAAGTGTCGGCTTTGTATTGATTTGGTTCGAGAGGGAGGGACACCTGCTTGCGTGACGACATGTCCGACCCAGGTTCGTGTCTTCGGGGACCTTGATGATCCCAACAGCAGAATTTCGAAATTTATAGCTGAAACCGGGGCTCAACCTCTAAGGCCTGACTTGGGCACAATACCGAAAATTTTTTATAAAAGGAGCTGATCATGCAAGAGAGCGCTTGGGGTTGGCTAATCATAACTTATCTTTTCCTTGCCGGCGCTGGGTCCGGCGCTTTCATCGCCGCGGTAGCCTGCGATCTCTTAGCGCCTGACTGGTCAAAAGCCCTAGCTAGGGCTGGTTCCTTAGTTGCCGGTCCTCTCGTCGCTATAGGCACTCTTTGCCTCGTTCTTGATTTGGAAGCGGGACTATGGGAGCCGTGGCGTCAGATTTATATGGTCAACAATCTACGCAGCATGATTGCCTGGGGCGTGATCATCCTATCGGTCTTCATCCCGATTGCCCTACTGTATGCCGCAGCTTTGAATGAAATAACCTTTGTGGGCAAATTGGCGAAAAAATACGTGACCATCATAGAATTGATCGGAAGTGTTTTCGCCATAGCGACCGCTACATATACAGGAGTGTTGATAGCTGTAGTCAACGGGGTCCCCTTCTGGAATACTCCATTAATGCCTGTTTTGTTCCTGGCTTCCGCTATTTCAACCGGACTGGCCGCCGCGATGATTGTGGCCGCGATAATTGATGTGAAAACAATCAAAACATTATCCAATTTCGCTCTGGGTCACGTTATCTTTCTTTCTGTCGAGGCATTGGTGTTGATGCTATTTGTTTTCATGTCTCTAACCCGATCAACGGAAGCAGCTTTATCTGCAAACATTCTGATTTCAGGGCATTTGAGCCCATATTTCTGGGGTTTCGTGGTGGTTTTGGGAATCATCATTCCCTTTATCCTAAGTATCTTTGAATACATCGAGTATGGGGCAATGCCCAAGGCGCTGGTTCTTGGAGCTGACCTTCTTGTGCTTATGGGTGGTATGAGCTTGAGAGCGTTGATTATTTTCTCCGGAACACCACCTCAAATTATTTAGGAGTTATATTTAGGTATGGTCGGCTTGACTCAAAATCAAAAGCTCGTTACCTCAGATCAAGGTCTCCCGGAACCACGGAAGATGAGGCCATCTATGACGGATTTGATAGATCTCACATACGCTTTGTCAGCTCTTTTTGGAATTGACACTGATTTGAATTTGGGTGAAGCGGCCAATCTTCTAAATCTTGTCACAAAAGTCTCCATTAATTCTGATGGCCGTTCGAATAACTCTCCGAAATCTTTTTTGAGGGAGTGGAACGGATGCCGCAGGCTGTTTACCGGCCCCAAAGCTTCCGTTCCGCTGGAAGAATCCATTTACAAGCCGTGGACCGATGAAAAGGGCCATCCCTTACGGGGGGTTACAGGCTTAACTTGGGGTGATTGCACGGTTCACATGAGGGATACTCTTGAAAGATGCGGGATAGCCTATGATCCGGCTATGTTTTCATCTCCGGATCATCTTGCCATCATCCTTGAGTTCGTAGGTTTTTTACTTGAATCCGGCCGACCCGAGGAAGCAGTCGCCTTTTCGAGTGATCATTTAGACTGGTTGGAGTCGCTTTTGACACGAACACAAGACTTAAAACTAAGCGAAGTAGTTCAGACCCCCATAAACGCCGTTATTCAGCTTAGGGAACTTATCATTTCTTTGAATTAGGGGAAAAAACATGGAACCAGAAAAGGACAACGAAGCTACAAAGCCGGAAGATGATGTGATTGCGGAAGAGCAGACGGAGAGCCAAGCATCGAAGGCCGATGACTCCGACAATCACAATGACGTTAATTCGAAGAGGGGAAAGATGATAACCTCCACTCTTGTGACCACGATTATAATAACTTTTATAGCCATTGCGGTCGCAGGTGTGTTTCAATTGACCGGGTGGTTTTTACGGGTTTGTCCGCAAGAGTTGCCTGTAAATGACCCTTCACCGATTTTGTGGAAAGATGTGACGTCCGAAAAGCCAGTTAACGCAACTCTAGGCGTACCGGATAAACTGAAACAAGAAACTGCATTAAAGTCCTTAGTAGAGGGCTCAAACTGAGTTGGGCGCCGATTTTGTTAACATCATGATCCCATTATTAGGAAAGAGTGAAAAATGACTAAGCCCGATTACGCGAAAGGTTATTGGAACCCGTTTGTGGCGGGAATTGCACTAGGACTGGTCTTACTTTTGACATTTTACATCATGGGCACGGGTCTGGGAGCGTCGGGGGCGGTCGCAAGAACTGCCGCAGTAGTTACGCACGCTATCGATCCCCAATTAGTGGAAAAGAATCAGTACTTCAAAGAATTCTATAAACCGGGAGGCGACCATCCTTTAGTTGATTGGATGGTTTTTGAAGTCATTGGTGTCTTTATCGGAGGCATCGTTGCGGTTCTTACAGCGAGAAGATTCAACATTTCAGTTGGGAAAGGGGCGAGCTTCCCCGTTATTCTAAGACTGATTCTTGCGTTTGGAGGGGGAATTATAGGCGGTATCGGCACCCGGTTCGCGATGGGTTGCACGAGCGGACAGGCCCTCAGTGGGGGAGCTACCATGGCTTTGGGTAGCTGGGTTTTCATGATGATGGTGTTTGCAACCGCTTTTGTCGCGGCATACTTTGTGAGAAAGGAATGGCAATGACTGGTCCCCTCTATTTGAATGAAGTCATAGGTTACAATACCAGTCTTTTCATAGCGATCGGTATTGGTTTTCTCTTCGGGTTTGTCCTGGAACGAGCGGGATTTGGTGACTCCCGTAACCTCACCTCCATATTTTATTTTCGCGACATGCGCGTGCTACGGGTAATGTTCTCCGCAGTTGTGACCGCAATGCTGGGCCTGGTTGTGTTGAATCGGCTGGGGCTTTTTGATTATTCGATGCTCCTGGATTACTCATTGCTTACGACCTATTTTTGGCCACAATTAGTCGGTGGTGTGCTCTTTGGTTTGGGCTTCGTTATAGGCGGGTACTGTCCTGGTACCGCAGTGGTCGGCCTTGCGTCCGGAAAAATCGATAGCCTTTTATTCCTGGCGGGTATGCTGGTTGGAATAGATGTTTTCGCCTTCGGAATGCCGTTATGGGGGTCCTTTTACAAAAGTTCGGACCTGGGAAGAATCACTTTGTGGCAATATTTCGGAACTTCTATGGAAACAATGGCTCTAACAGTAACGGCAGCCGCTTTAGGGGCTTTTATCCTGGCATGGGTCGCTGAAAAATGGGCCCCCTATGACAAATGATTTGGGAGACCACGTTTTTTCATGCTAGGAATAGCCAATTATTTAGTCAGGAGGTTTGTTTGATGAAAAAAGCGTTCAGGGTAGTGTTGATCGTATTGTCACTCACAGCTTTCGCCTTTGCGACCTCGGCACTGGCTGAGGAATTTTTTGTTGTCAAAGAGGCCGGAAAAATGGTTGTGACTGACAAGAAACCAGCGGATGTGAAAGATGTCGTGAAGGGGCCTTTCAAAACTAAAGCCGAAGCTGATGCCGCGCTAAAGGCAGCCGCCGGAACAGCGAAACCGAAACCACCCACCACCGGCTGTTAACAGATAGAGATTAGTGAAAACATTTAATTGGCGGCGTTCACATTGCGAAGCGCCGCCAATTTTCCCCCCATATCATTACAGCTTCCAGAATCTCTGACAACCGCTATGTCAAATGACATTCCGCAAACAAATAGTAAACGTTCCTTCCTAAAATTGGTTGTGCTGTTCTTGGGGGGCATGGTTGGGTTATTCTCTTCTTGGGGCATTGTCAGGTTCGTTTTTTTTGGAACAAAACCCAAAAAAAACAGAGAACTGTCACGAGAGGCATTTAATTCAATGAAACAGGGTGAACCTGCTTTTGTCCCACAGGCGGAATCATGGGTAATAAGAGGCCGGGATCTATCCAGCTCATTGGCGCTGGACGACCGTTGTTCCCATCTCGGGTGTCGTTACAAATGGAACCAAGAAAAACGTTTATTCGAGTGCCCCTGCCACGGAAGCGAGTTTGACATTGATGGTAATGTCAAGCGTGGTCCCGCTTCTCGACCTTTGGCTCGTTTGTTCCTAACCGAGGAATCAGACCAACTGCTACGGATATCAGACCAACCACCGGGCAAATGAAAAAACCTTTTACACCAATTCTCGTTTCTGCAAGTAGAGGATCGTTCACAGCCTTTCTTGAGCATATTCATCCCAGGTTGGTTCCTGAGATTTCGACGCGTATAAGCTTCACGTTTTGTCTGGGTGGATTAGCGACTCTGATGTTTCTGGTGGAAATATTCACCGGCGCTTTGCTGCTTCTGTATTATTACCCATCTCTTTCAAACGCATATCCTTCGATACAGAGGGTCACCTATTATGCGCCGTTCGGTTTCTTTTTCCGAAACCTTCACTATTGGGGCGGTCAGTTTATGGTGATTCTTGTGGTTCTCCATATGGTTCGGGTGTTCTGGACCCGGTCATATTTGCCGCCTCGACGGTTTAACTGGTTAGTAGGATCGATTCTATTGGTCTTGGTCTTCTTGGTGGATTTTACTGGTTACTTGTTAGTATGGGATGAACGGGCCCTGTGGGCATGGACTATCGCCAGGAATCTCACCGAAAAAATTCCCTTGCTCGGAAACAAGTTTGCATTAGTGATTTTTGGCCCATCGGACATGGATGACCTCTGCTTGATAAGATTGTACGCTTGGCATATTTTTATGCTTCCCGCCTTTTTAGTTGGTCTTATGTCTCTACATTATTGGAAAATTAGGAAAGACGGGGGCATCTTTACCCCCCTTTGATTCAGGAAATTGTCTCTGAGCGACATTGCTTCACGGCGTTTTCGAAAGTAGCAAACCGAGCCCTTCGGTAAGTGCCCCCAATTCTTTCTCAAGTTGAGGCAACGCCTCTTTGACTTGATCAATATTCTTGAAGGTTTCCAGACTTACGGCAGCTTTGGTTGCGGATCTCGTTGTAAAAGTCGAAACAGACCCTTTTAGCGTATGAGCTATTCTGCGAATTTCGTCCATATTTCCGTAGCTCTCAGCTTGCCGAATCTTATCCAACAATCCGGGATAGTCATTGAGAAATAATGTTATCAGCTCCTTGAGAAGTCCCCAGTCACCTCCAACTCGATCGAGTAATTCTTTTTCGTCGATTATATCCTGAGTCTGAGCTTCATCGAGCAAAATACGTGATTCGTCT
>JAPLJJ010000125.1 GCA_026388665.1 Deltaproteobacteria bacterium | reverse complement strand
ATGCCTGTGCCGATACGGGTCTTTTTTGAGGTCCAGAATGGATCGAAAACACGTTTCAAATCAGCCTCTGCAATACCTATCCCGGTATCTTTAACCTCGATTACCGCATAGCCGTTTTCAGGATAACTTGACACATCGATCTCGCCTCCCGTGACGCAGGCTTCCGCTGCATTCTCCACAAGACTTGCCATTACCTCGAAGATTTCGTTGGCCTGGCCCTTAACCATGACTCCTTTTTCAAGGATCTGTCTGACTCTGATCGATATGCCGTCCTTTTCAGAGGCATCTTTCCATAATGGCTTGATCATCTCAACGGCCTGAGCCATTGTCTGAGAAACATCGAAAACGGTTTGGTCTGCGAGCGTTTCAGTTGCCCTTACTCGAGCGAAGGTCTGAAGTCTTTTTACTGTTTCAGCGCCAAGGGTCACACTATCCCGCATTCGTTCGAGGATCTTTCTAGCCTTAAGAATACCGCCGGATTCCAGGTCCATTAGCGACACTTCGAGGCTACCCATGATCATCTGGAGAAGATTGTTGAAATTGTGAGCCACTCCACCGGCAAGATCCGCGACAGCCTTCACACGTTCGGCCTGTAATAGGGCTTTTTCGGCTGCCCTAATTTTACTCATGTCCTCGTAAATACCTACTCCTCCAAGGAATCGGCCATCCTCCGACCTGACAGGGTTGAATACCGCTCGTAGAGGAATGTCCCTGTTGCCGGTAACAGAGTGGTAATCCCCCTCGTAATATCCGGTTTTGCTGGCCAGGCTCATTCCAATGCCTTCCAACAGCTTCGGATCACGAAGCTCCTCCAACATTTTGAATCCGTGAAGTCTTTCTCGTGACGATCCCAATATCTCGACAAATCTATCATTGCAGTCAATAATAACGCCATCCTTATCATAATGCATAATCCCGAAGGGAGAATGAGCAAAAATCATCCGGTATCGTTCTTCGCTTTGCTCGCCAGTTTAGAAGGCCGACAGCGAGAACTTCAGAGAAAGATTCAACGAGTTTCGCGTCACCTTCAGTGAAACCGCCCGGTTTGTTGGCTAGCCCCAGCAACCCCAAGGCTTTGTTTCGAACGATTAGCGGGCTCAACAAGAAATTTTCGAGATGAACATGGTTTTTCGGAAGCTCCAGGATGGGGATGCCTGAAAGAAGATCGTTTTTATAAAAAGCCCGTTTTTTCTCATACGCTAAGGCGTGAAAACCGGTTACAGAGATCGGCGCCTTTGGATCAACATCACATGGTAATCCCCCGGATTCAAAGTACATGAGACTTTGTTCCGAACCTTCGGAATTCAACAGGATGATATGTCCGACAGTAGACCCCACCAGCTTATTGGCGGAAGTCAGGATGAATTGGGCGGCGGTCCTGAAATCGGAGTTCTCTATGATAGATCTGGCTGATTCTAAAAGGGCGTTTGTTTCAAGGTTAGCCTGCTTGAGGTCATTGTCGATCTTCGTATATTCAGTGATATCCTCACAGGTCATCAGGTCCTGGCCTGTGCTCAATTGAACCGGCCGAAACTGAATTACCTTATCGGTCCCGTCTTTGCACCTTACCGTGAAAATTCGGGGACGCAAATCGCCCTGTTTGGTTCTCTTTAGATCTTCGAACCAGGCATCTACCGCTTCTTTTCTGTAATTTTCGTTGGGATACGCATTCCGTAGCCAAGCGCTACCGTTTGGGAGATCGGAAAGTTCGTACCCGAACATCTCCGTAAATCTTGGGTTGATGTACTCGTAAGTCCCATCCTGAGATGTAACCACCAACCCGAAGGGAGAAGCCTCGGCAAGGGAGTAAAACTTGTCCCGTTCCAACTGAACCCACTGTTCTTTTTCCCCGGCGGCCGCTTGCGACCGAAGCTCTTGAACTTCGTCCTCAAGTTCACGATTCTTCCACCTAAGTTCGCTGAGTTCCTGGATCAGTTCATCGGAATTCTTTTCTCTGTCGTCCATTTCCACGCCTTTTGTCCTATTGGTTAGTTACACGCGTGATAACAGCCCACCCCAACTAATTTTATATTCCGAGATTACGTAACCTCGCATCATAATCTTTTTTTTTGCAGAGAGCCACACCCTCTCGCGAAAATTACAGAAACTCATCAAAATATTTGCGCTGGGAATTTGTAGGAAAAGCCTGGGTTGTTTCAAGTGGGGGCTTGGGCTTTTACAGTAGGATCGGCGTCCCTGCCGATCATTCGGCTTCATCGGGAAATCTCGGTTCGTTAAACACAATGATCGGCACGGAGGCCGCTCCCACTGAAATCACAAGAGGTATAAGTTGAGAATTTGACAGAAAAGTTTAGTTGGTCCCGCCACGCAGACGCTGCACTCTCTTCTGGAGATCCACCGTGGTTTTCTTTCTTGTCAGTTTTATAGCTTCAAGCTGAGCGTCTTGGCTAAGATTGATCGTCGCCTGCTGGTTCGACGCAAGTTGCCTGAGAAGAGCGTTCAATGTGCGGGTGCAATTAACCAAATCGGTTTGGGGGACAATGTTAACGTTTCCCTGGGGATCACGCAGGGTCTGGGGAACACTCGCGTTCTTGATACAGGTTTTCGCGACCGTGATGGCTTGCTGAATCGAGGCTCTCTGCTGCGCCAATATATTTTGTTGTATGGCAATGCTACTCGGAGCATATGGCGGGGTCTTTACCGTCGGGGTCGCTCCAGCGCTGCTACTGTTTAGAGCGGAAGAGTTGATTGACCACTGCTGGGCAGAGACGATGTCCACAGAAATAGCGCACAAGAACAAGATCTGAGCAACAAAAAAAGTCAAAATCGTCGCGACTGGTTTTATAAATATTCCTGAAAACATTTTCTGATCCATTTTATCCACCACTGGATGTCATTTCGACCGGCAGGTTCCTCGAAATGACACGATCAACTTCGCTCTAATTTCCGAACGCCCCTAACAGGGGCACGATAATTGAGCCCATGGCAGCGCCGTGGGTTAATTGGGTCAACCGCCAACCTACCTACCCCCGGTGTTACCGGGGGCTCATATACGATGCCCCCGTTGGGGGCGGCTAGATGCCGATCCTACTGTTCATTCGGATCACTCGCATTATCTCAATATCCCCATCTTCCGTTCAAGTGTCGCCCGGTTTATCTTGTAACCCATCAACGATGTGTAATAATCACCTTCAGACAATGATAACTGTCTCTGGGCGTCAAGGACCTCGACGTATGTGGCGACCTGCTCTTTGTAACGCTCCTGGTTTATACGGAAGTTCTCAGTGCGAAACGCGACTGCTGCCTTGTAATCGGCAATGTCGCTCTCCGAGCGCTTCATGTCCTCATAAGCCTGCTTGACCTCGTTCATAACGGTTTCAACCAACAGTTCACGGTTCACGAATGCCCGTGCCTGACTGGTCCGTTTTTCAGCCACCGACGATCTTCTCCGGAACATATCAAATGTCCAAGTCAATAGGCCCTTGATCTGCCAGTCGTTGGTGCCTTCAGGGTCTATGATGTTCCAGTCGTCATTTTGCCGGGTTCCTGTGCCGATCACACTGATGTTGGGCATAAGGTCAGCCTTGGCTGACTTTACAAGCGCCATAGCCTGGTCCACCGAGATGTTGGCCTGGCGGATCTCGAGCCGGTTTGCGGCCGCGATCGCATAACTATCCGGTAATCGATATTCGCTCGGTGTGTGACTCATGTCCTCAATGATCTGCGTCGGGGTTTCCTGTGGGTTTCGTAGAAGATAATTAAGGGTGGCCTGGTTCTT
>JAPLJJ010000286.1 GCA_026388665.1 Deltaproteobacteria bacterium | reverse complement strand
CCGTAGCTTATTCCAGCAACCCTGTCCATAAGGACGGCTCTCTCGTCGGGTCTGTGATCACTTTCAGCGATATTACCGACCGCAAAGAGGCGGAAGAGCAGGTGCGCCGCGCAAAGGAGATTGCTGAGGAAGCCACCAAAGCGAAATCTGATTTTCTGGCCAACATGAGTCACGAGATCAGGACTCCCATGAATGCGGTGATTGGAATGGCGCACTTGGCGCTTCAGACTGAGCTGACTCCCAAGCAGGCGGACTATCTGACGAAAATACAGCGCTCCGCACACTCGCTTCTGGGGATCATCAATGACATCCTGGATTTTTCCAAGATCGAAGCAGGTAAGTTGGAGATGGAGTCGGTGGATTTCAGTTTGGACGAAGTCCTGGACAATGTATCTACTGTGGTGGGAGTGAAGGTTCATGAAAAAGAGCTGGAGTTCCTGATGGATACCCCGCAGGACGTGCCCCTTGCCCTGGTAGGTGACCCGCTCAGGCTGGGGCAGGTTCTGATCAATCTGTGCAATAACGCTGTGAAATTCACGGAACGGGGTGAGATCGTTATCTCTACCAAGCTATTGGAAAAACAAGACGAATGGGTCATGCTCCAGTTTTCTGTTCGAGACACTGGCGTCGGCTTGACGCAAGAGCAGAAAGGGAAACTATTCCAGGCCTTTAGCCAGGCAGATATGTCCACCACGAGAAAATATGGAGGTACGGGCCTAGGTCTTACTATCTCCAAACGGTTGGTCAACATGATGGGAGGGGAGATCTGGGTCGAAAGCCAAGCTGGAAAAGGGAGCGAGTTCATATTCACGGCAAAATTCGGATTGGCCAGGAAATTCTCAAGGAGGCGTCTGGAACCATCAGTCGATATGCGGGGAATGCGGGTGTTGGTGATAGACGATAATGCATCGTCCAGAGAAATTCTACAATCTTTGCTGGAAACCATGAGTTTTGAAGTAACCGTTGCAGCTTCTGCCGAGGAAGGAATCGCGGAGTTGGAAAAAGAGGCAAACATCCGTCCATATAGACTCGTCCTTATGGACTGGAAGATGCCTGGTATGGACGGGATCAAGGCAACCGAACTGATCAAAAATCTTCCGAGTCTCCCCCAGAAACCCAAGGTTATCATAGCGACAGCGTACGGTCGTGAAGAGGTTATGCAGAGATCCGAGAAAGTGGGGGTCGACGGCTTCCTGCTTAAACCCGTAGGTCAGTCCGTACTTTTTGATTCCATCATGATCGCTTTTGGGAAGGAAGCCCAAGAGCGTGAGATCGTGAAGCGGGTGAGCGGCAGAGATGAGGAAGAGCTGCGAAAGATTCGCGGGGCAAGGGTATTGTTGGCAGAGGACAATGAAATCAACCAACAGGTTGCTGAGGAAATTTTGCAGCAAGCTGGATTGGTTGTACGAATTGCCAACAATGGTAAAGAGGCAGTGGAGATGGTCAAAGCGGGGAATTTTGATGTGGTGCTCATGGATATACAAATGCCTGTGATGGGAGGATTTGAGGCCACCCAGGAGATTCGAAGGGATGAAAGGTTTCAAGATTTGCCGATCATCGCCATGACCGCCCACGCCATGGGGGGTGACCGCGAGAAAAGTATTGAAGCGGGCATGAATGATCATATGACCAAGCCCATTGATCCGGATCAACTCATATCTGCGCTGGCAAAATGGGTCAAGCCGGGCGATCGGGAAACATCTGAAGGTTTGTCTGAGTCGTCGAGTGAGAGCAAGAAGGTACAGAACATCCTGCCTGCTGAGTTACCAGGCATTTCCATAGCATCCGGGCTTGGACGGGTAGCCGGAAACAGGCAGCTCTATACGAAGCTCCTCTGCAAGTTCAAGGACGGACAGGAAAACGCAGTAGACCAAATCAAAGCCGCTCTCCAAGTGGGCGACGTGGAGACGGCAGCCCGGCTTGCTCACACGGTTAAGGGCGTTTCCGGAAACCTCGGTGGGGATAACCTATACCAGGCCGCGGCCGAGTTGGAGAAGGCCATCAAGGAAGGCAAAAACCTGGATCTCGTCATGGCAGAGTTCGACTCTCAGTTAAAAGTCGTGATAGATGGGATAAGAGTAGTCGAGGAAAGACTGACCGCCCAACAAGAACCTGAGGATTCTGGGACGGAGGCGCCGGTCGATAAGGAAGCAGTAAAAACTCTGCTCCAGGAAATAGCTCAGCTTCTGGAGAGTGATCTGACCGAAGCTATGAACCGGCTGGAAGCTTTGAATCGGCGCCTGGCGAATTCATCGGTTAAGGAGGAGTTCAAACGCCTGGAAAAGCAAATCGAAAGCTTCGATACGGACGCTGCTTTGAAAACCATGGAAACCATCGCCGGCAAGCTAGAAATAGAGCTATAAGAAAGGAAAACATGGTGGAAGGCGATCGAAAACCCAAGGTCCTGATTGTGGATGACACGCCGGAAAACATCCAGGTGTTGATGGAGACGCTGAAGGATCAGTATACCATTGTGGCGGCAATCAACGGAGAGAAGGCACTCAAAATGGCTGTGGCGGAACCGAGGCCGGATCTCATTCTTCTGGATATCATGATGCCGGGAATGGATGGATACGAGGTCTGCCGTAGACTCAAAGCTGACGAGCAAGTGCAACACATCCCGATCATCTTCGTAACGGCCAAGACCGAAGTGGAAGACGAAACCCTGGGGTTTGAGCTGGGCGCAATGGACTATATTAGCAAACCGTTCAGCATCCCTGTGGTAAAAGCGAGGGTCAAAGCCCATCTGGAGCTAAAGATACTGCGTGACCTCGAGGCAATTCAGCGGGCGAAACTCGAAACCGTCCTTGGGATTCTCAACAGCGAACTTGCTGAGGCTGCCGATTACGTCAAATTCCTCTTGCTTAGCGATTTACCTGATTGACGTATGCGGACATGGTGTGGGAGCAGCACTCCATTCAGTGTCTGTGCTCAATGTTCTCCGTTCCAGGAACTTGCCGAATGTTGATTTTAGGAGACCGGAACAGATTCTAGCTAGCCTCAATGCCGTTTTTCCCATGAATGACCACAGGGACATGTATTTTACCATGTGGTACGGCGTGTACAAACCCTCTTCTCGCCTTTTGACCTATGCCAGCGGAGGCCATCCACCCGCCCTGTTGATACAGGACACAACTGGGAACGGCTCAGAGATTCGAGAACTGAGAACGCCGAACCTATTTCTGGGTGGCCTGGAGGGCATTGATTTCGAATATGACGAGGTTGAGATCAAACCTGCGGCTAGACTCTATGTCTTTAGCGATGGCGTATATGAGATCATGAATGAAAACGGTCCCTGTTGGGAGTTCGACGACCTGAAGGCCTACCTGGAGGATTCAGGTGACAGGGGCAAATCGACCATGGACGATCTATGGGCGCACGTACGGCAAATCGCAGGCTCAGAAACTCTTGAGGATGATTTCTCTGTCCTGGAGATAAGGATACCCTGAAGAAACGGGTACCATAGCTTCACTGAGCAGATCTTCTCCAGATCATGGTTACATAGAGATTGAATCGTTCGGTCCCTCAGGGCAGAAGCTCCTCAATCTTCCTGAGCGGACGCGTACCATAAGGAGGCACTTAGATGCTGGAGGGTGAGAAAAAACCCAAGGTGCTCATTGTGGATGATACCCCGGAGAACATTCAGGTCCTCATGGGCACGTTGAAAGATCAATACGCTATCGTGGCGGCTATCAATGGGGAGAAAGCCCTCAAAATGGCTGTTGCAGAACCGAGGCCGGATCTCATTCTCCTGGATATTATGATGCCCGGGATGGACGGGTTCGAAGTGTGCAGCCGGTTAAAATCTGATCCGGAAACTCGGGATATCCCGGTCATTTTTCTTTCCGCTCTTGATGATACCGCCAATAAGGTAAAGGGGTTCGCGACAGGGGCTGTGGATTACATTTCCAAGCCTTTTCAACCTCAAGAAGTTCATGTGAGGGTCAATACTCATCTGACCATGAGCCGTTTAAAAAGGAGTCTCGCAGAAAAAAACGAGGAATTACGGGCGTACAGCGAAGGGCTGGAAGAAAGAGTGAAGCAACGAACCGCAGAGTTGGCGTCGTTGAACAACATCTATGAGCGCTTCGTTCCCAGAGAGTTCATCGATTTGCTGCAGAAGAATAGTATTCTCGAAATCAATTTGGGTGACCAGGTGAGCCGGAAAATGACCGTTATGTTTGCGGACATCCGGGGATGGACCACCCTGCTGGAAAAGATGACCCCAGAGGAGGCTTTCAGTTTCATCAATGCCTATCTCAGACGAGTGAACCCCGTGATCAAGGACTGCAATGGGTCGGATGATGCGGTGAGGGCAGCCGTCCGAATGCAGGAGGCTGTGGCCGAGTACAACAGAGAACGCGACGAGGCTGGATTTGCCCACATCGAAATTGGAATAGGACTCCACTGTGATGATCTCATGCTGGGTGTCATCGGTAATGAAGATCGCATGCAAGGAGCCGTGGTGGCCGATGCTGTGAATCTTGCCGCACGAATCGAGGGTTTGAACAGGATGTACGGCTCCTATGTCAGTCTGAGTGACGAGACTCTTTCTGCGATGAAAGAATCGGACCGATACAGGCATCGCTTCATGGACAAAGTGCGTGTAAAAGGGAGAGAGGACGCCGTAACTGTTTACGAGATTTTTGAGGGTGACCCTGTAGGTCTTGCAGAACTTAAGGAGCTTACGAAACCCACATTT
>JAPLJJ010000056.1 GCA_026388665.1 Deltaproteobacteria bacterium | reverse complement strand
AAAATAATCGTGAAAACTATCCACAGTGATTTTTTTTTCTTTTACCCAATCCTTGAATTTGTATGGTCCAGTGCCGATGGGATGTCTTTTCAAAGGACTTTCCGTGATGTCCACATTTTCAAGGAGATGACTGGGCAATATCCCCTGTCCCCATGACCCTAGAGCCGGCGCGTAGGGTTTTTCATAAACCATCTCTACTGTGTAATCATCAATCACCCGCAATTCCTTGACTTTGAGAAAATCGGTTGAATAAGCAGTTGGCGTTTTAGGATCTACGTAGACTTTATAAGTATATTCAACATCTTTTGCCGTAAACGGTTTACCATCATGCCATTTGACATCTTTTCTCAGAAAAAACCGGATTCTCAGCTTGTCTTCCGAGATGTCCCATCTTTCGGCAAGTTCACCAATCAGGTTGATATCCTTGTCATATTTCACCAGTCCGTTGTAAATGAGACTGTTTATATCCCCGCTCGCGGAATCGGAAGCCAATACCGGCAGGAGAACCGAGGCGTCACCTATACTGCCTCTGATCAGCATATCGCCGTAATCGGGTTTTGAATCCCCGGCCGAGGCAGGTTTTTGACCATCAGTCTTAGCCCCGGCTTGGGCCGAGTTATCTTGAGTTGTTTTTTCGTTGCAGCCTGCTGAAAAGGCCAACAGGATTATTATAATTATTAGGAAAAATTTGTTCCGTGCCATCAAGCCTCTCTTGATTTGAAGTTTCACTGTACCGATAGACGGACTACCGCGAGGTATTAAAGATGTCAACAGATCGACTGCTGATTACATTATTATTCTATTATTGAGGCCAAGCGCAAGTTCGTGGTACAAGCGGTACTAAACCATTGCCTAAACAAATGCCAATTTGATAAGTTACCGGATATGCTTAAAAAGAAATCGGCTGACAAATTTCCTCTTTACAGGGAGACACCATAATTGAACGAAAACGAACTTACCCAGAAACAGCGCAGGTGGCTTGAGGCATCTCAGAAGATTGGTCCTGGCGCAATTACCCCGACCGAGCGACAGACTCTTGAAAGGCTTTACGCAGACATGCTACCCCAGGAGCAGCAGGAACTCTTAGATTACATCAAGTCCAAGTTTGGTAAAGACAAAGAAACCGAAACGGATCAAGCCAATGATCCTATTACGAGAATGGAAAGAATGGTATGGTCAACCCCGTCGGATAGCCTGAAGGCTGTTTTTAAAAAGGCGCTAATTTCTAAACCGCCCACTAGAAAATAGTTGATCGGGCCTTTAATAGAAATTGGAGATTTAGATGTTAGATATCGCATTTATTCGAAATAATCCCGAAGTAGTTAAAGAAGGTGTCCGAAAGAAGCGAATGAAAGTGGACATCGACGAACTTCTATCTGTGGACAAGGAGATGAGGCGGTTGAAGACCGAGGTGGAAACACTAAGGGCGGATAGAAACCGAATTTCGAAGGATGTTTCCAAAACATCCGGGCCTGAAAGAGATGAACTGATCACACAGATAAAATTTATCAAGGATAGTCTGACTGAAAAAGAGCCGACGCTAAAAGAACTCGGGGAACGTTTCGAAGAACTTATGCTCTTTGTCCCGAATCCGCCTGCGCCGGAGGTGCCGGAAGGCGACTCGGATGAGGACAATGTTCTTGTCAGAAAAGTTGGAGAGCCTCCCCAATTTGATTTTACCCCCAAGGATCACCTTGAACTGGCTGAAAGCCTTGACATAGTGGATATGCCCAGGGCCGTCAAATTTGCCGGCGCCCGTATGTATTTTCTGAAGAACGAAGGAGCGTTACTCGAATTCGCATTGTTCAAGTTTACGCTGGATCTTTTGGCTTCCAAGGGATTCCAACCTATGATCGTTCCGCAATTGGTTCGTAGGGAAGCCATGATTGGAACAGGATTCTTTCCATTGGGCGAAGAGGATACATTCTGTGTCACTAAGGATGATCTGTACCTTGTCGGCACTGCCGAGGTATCACTCGTTTCGTATCACATGGATGAGATCCTAGATGAGGCTGAACTACCAAAGCGTTACTGCGGCTATTCAACCTGTTTCAGACGGGAAGCCGGTTCCTATGGCCGAGATACAAAAGGATTTTATAGGCTGCACCAATTCAACAAGGTTGAACAAGTGGTGATCTGCGCGAATGACCCGGAGGTTTCCATGAGGGAACATCTGCTATTATTGCAGAACGCCGAGGAGATAATGCAAGCGTTAGGGTTGCCATACCGTGTCGCCCTAGCTTGCAGTGGCGAAATCGGCCAGGGCCAAGTCCTTAAACATGAGATAGAAACATGGATGCCAAGTAGAGGAAAGTATTCCGAGACTCATTCTTGTTCATCTTTACATGAGTTTCAGGCCAGGCGTCTCAGGATAAGGTATCGCAGCTCCGATGGAAAAACGAAGCCGTGTCATACTCTGAACAATACGGCTGTGGCGTCGCCCCGGATCATGATTCCTCTGCTCGAAAACTTTCAGAACGCTGATGGTAGCGTCACGATCCCGGAAGTTCTGCGTCCACTCATGGGGGGAAGGGAAAGAATAGAACCGAAGAAAACCAAATGATCAGTTTCCCTGTCAGGAACAATTCACGTGATTAGGCTCAAGAAACAGGCCGATCGCAAGGTCAGACGTGGGGGGTTATGGATTTTCTCAAATGAGATTGAAGATCCTCCCGTTAAGGACCTTATCCCCGGCGCGATCTACGACCTCATGGATTTCTCCGGTCAATTCCTTGGTGTAGTTTACGTCAACCCAAAGAGCCTGATCACGGCGAGGGTTCTTTCACGACGAAAAATCGAGATAGACTCGAATTTTATTCGGATGAGGCTCGAAAATGCCTTTCAAAGCAGGCAGGCGTTTTGCCGGGATCGCGAGGCTCACAGGATTTTTTTTGGCGAAGCGGATCTTTTGCCTGGGCTTGTCGTGGACAGGTATGGACCTCATATTGTTGTTCAGAGTTCCACTGCCGGGGTCGATCTGCTGCTCGATAAGATAGTCGACGCAATAGACGACCTTTTCTCTCCACAATCAATTGTTTTCAGAAATGATTCATCAATTAGGAATCTTGAAGGGGTCCCGATTTACAAGGAAATCAAACGTGGCTCCAACGTTGACAGGATTGAGTTCAGATCGGAAAAACTAAGCTTCGTGGCTGATTTGATCAATGGTCAGAAAACAGGCTTTTTTTTGGATCAGGAATTCAACAGGACTATCCTGAAGCGACACATTTCAAGCAACGCTTCCGTGCTGGATCTCTATTGTTATTCAGGGGCATGGGGGATGAACGCGATCGAGGCCGGGGCCGATACGGTAACGGCTGTTGATTCTTCGAGCGCCGCGCTTGAACTTGCCTTCGATAACGCTAGTCTGAATCACTGCGAATCTAAGATCAACTTCGTTCGTGAGGATGTCGGTCAATTCCTGGGCCACTGTTCAGATCAATGGGACGTGATTGTCTTAGATCCACCGGCGTTCATCAAGAGTCGCTCTAAGGTTCGTGAAGGAAGGCAGGGTTACATTGATGTCAACAGGAAGGCCCTTGGGAGATTAAAACCTGGTGGATTATTTGTGACCTGTTCATGTTCCGGTCATATGGGGCTGCCGGATTTTCTAGAGGCAATTAATATTGCGGCTTATCGTAACGGCAGAGATCTAAGGATCCTTGAGGTGTTAGGCCAGGGACCTGATCACCCCACTCTCATGACCATGCCGGAAACCAGATACCTAAAAGTAATAATCGCTCAGGCGATCTAATCCGTTTTTTCCATTGTTACGGTTGCAATCCCCACGATTTGGAACCATCCACTCATTTGCGGCATCTAATTTAATGTAGTAACCTGATTTCGGAAAATACAAAACACGCCGCCCGGCCCGTAAGATAAGGAGCGTGCGCCATGAAGACAAGAAATATCATGCTAATTATAGGGTCAATGCTGGTCGCAATCTTGTTGACGGATTTTGGTCTTTTTGTGGCCCCTGCGATTTCGTATGAAAGCGTAGACCAGGACCGCACAATGTGTCTCAGAGATTGTAAGGATCAATTTGGAATTGATATGATGTTCAGGGGTGGGGGAGGAACCAGCGACTGGCGTCTTTACTTCATGTGTATCGACAGGTGCGAGAAAAAGTTTTGGAAGGAATGGCAAAAGGAGATGGATGAAATAGAGAAGGACTAACTCAGCTCTTTTCCAGGACAACAATGGCGCAGGCCATACCGTCGGTATGGGATAGGGAAACCGACGTATGGTTGATATTCATGGATTCCGCTATTTCACGGGCATTCGAGGACAATGCGATGGACGGTTTTTGCCTTTCGCCCCCGCAAACCATGATTTGAACTGGCGTTATTCCCCTAGTAAAGCCGGTCCCCAGGGCCTTGACGACGGCTTCCTTGGCTGCGAACCTGGCAGCGAAGCATTCTTCAGGTCTTGCGCTTTTCAGACAGTGGGCTGTCTCTTCTGATGTAAAAACTCGGTTAATGAATCGAGCCGCCCAATTCCGGTCCAAAACTCTTTTCATTCTTGATACGCTGACCAAATCTATTCCAATACCAACGATCACAATTCGATCTTTTCTCTGATTATCGCGTCAGTAACCCTGGAAACCTGGACAGTCGATTTTACGTCGTGCGCCCTCACGATAGACGCTCCCCTGCAAATCGACATCGATATTGCCGCCATTGTTGCTGTATCACGCTTCGAAGCTTCCGGCTCACCTATGATCTTTCCGATGAATGCCTTGCGTGATGGTCCCATAAGCAAAGGTTTTCCGAGTTTCAGGAATTCATTAAGTCGGTTGATCAGGATAAGGTTTTGATCAAATGTTTTGCCAAAACCTATCCCGGGGTCGATTATAATTTTTTCCGGGGCGACCCCGATTCTCTCCAATTCGACAATTCTCTCTTGAAAAAAGGTGTAAATATCGCCTGGGAATGAATCATAATGAATCTCGGTCTGCATAGTGCGAGGCGCTCCAAGCATGTGCATAACCACTAGGAAAGCCCCACTATCTCGCGCCAATAAAGCCAACTCAGGGTCATCTCTGAAACCCGACACATCATTGATAATAATTGCCCCGGCTTCAAGAGCGGCTTCAGCCACGACTTTACGGTGTGTGTCTATTGATATCAATGCGTCTCGCTTTTGAGAGCAAATACCGGATATTACGGGGATCGTTCTCCGAAGCTCTTCTTCGATGTCCACCGGGAGTGATCCTGGACGAGTCGATTCACCACCGACGTCCAGAATATCGGCGTCGTCGTCGAGCATTCTCAGACCGTTCGAGATCGCAATATCGGACTCGAAATTAATCCCTCCATCTGAAAATGAATCAGGGGTGGTGTTTATAACGCCCATGACTTTTGTCCGGGGCGTCTCAAACAATAGCTTGGAAAATTTATCGATTAGGGATTTGTTTTGCTTCGCCATTAAGTTTGGAATTTGTTTGAGCATTGATCGGGCTTTGACCCGACACTGCATTCATCATAGTAGTAGCAGTCGTCCATGCCCGCCGTTGTCTTTACTTGGTAGCGCCGGTCTCCGTGACGGTGTATCAATCCTGGCGCCCGAATACGCATGAGCGGTGCCATGCAGCCACGAGAAACCAATTTCCCCACTGCATAGCCGTGGAAGCCCGGTTGTCATCTACCTTCCAGATCACCACATCTGCCATCTTCATGCCTGTGAAATCTCAGGCGTTTTCAGGATCAGGCGCTGTTTGTGATGTCTCAATCACAGTCTGATCCGCCTCTTTCAGCGGCGGGTTGCTTGGTTCACGAGGCTCAGACGGTGGTTCATCCGGTCCGGTTTCCAATTTTGGCAAATCTCGACCTTCCATGATGGTTTCTATTTGAGTAGCATCTAGGGTTTCTCTCTCGAGTAGGGCCTCCGCGATTTTACGAACCGTGTCCTGGTCTGCCTGAATGATTCTATGAGCCCGTTCGTAATTTTGGTTCACGATTGAGCGTATTTCGTCATCAATCAAGATGGCCGTGCTTTCGGAGTAATCGCGATGCCGGGATAATTCTTTGCCCAGGAAGATTTGTTCTTCCTTCTGTCCAAAGGTTAATGGGCCTAATGCATCACTCATGCCCCATTCACAAACCATTTTCCTGGCAAGTTCAGTGGCGCGTGCTATGTCATTGCCTGCCCCGGTCGTCATGTGATCGAGGAAAATTTGCTCAGCGGCCCGTCCTCCCATTAGTACGGAAATCTGGGCCAGCAAATATTCCTTTCCATAAGTGTGCCGGTCGTCCAGCGGCAGTTGCTGGGTTATTCCCAAGGCCCTGCCTCTGGGTATAATAGTCACCTTGTGTATTGGGTCCGTACCGGGGACCTTTCGCGCAACAAACACGTGACCGGCTTCATGGAACGCAGTGTTACGCCTCTCTTCCAAGCTGATTACAAGACTGCGCCGTTCCACTCCCATGAGTACTTTGTCCTTGGCGAATTCAAAGTCGGTCATATCAATTATATTCTTGTTGAGTCTCGCTGCGTTAAGGGCCGCTTCGTTCACCAGGTTGGCAAGGTCGGCCCCTGAGAAACCCGGTGTGCCTCGACTAATAGAACGAAGATCCACCTGATCACTAATAGGGGTCTTACGAGTGTGAACCTTCAGAATGGCTTCCCGACCTCTCACGTCCGGTGGTGGGACCACTACTTGCCGGTCAAATCGTCCGGGCCGCAGCAATGCTGGGTCCAAAACATCCGGTCGGTTTGTGGCGCTGATCAATATGACCCCTTCATTGGTTTCAAAGCCGTCCATTTCTACTAGTAACTGGTTTAGCGTTTGTTCTCGTTCATCGTGTCCGCCACCGAGTCCTGCCCCGCGGTGACGTCCTACTGCGTCTATTTCATCGATAAAAATAATACAGGGGGCATTCTTCTTGCCCTGAATAAACAGGTCACGAACACGAGAAGCCCCCACGCCGACGAACATTTCAACAAAATCCGATCCGGAAATTGAAAAAAACGGTACCCCCGCCTCACCAGCTACCGCCCTGGCAAGCAATGTCTTGCCAGTTCCCGGACCGCCCATCAAGAGCACACCTTTTGGGATCTTACCGCCAAGACGTGTGAACTTTTTCGGGTCTTTCAGAAACTCTATTATTTCCTCGAGTTCTTCCTTTGCTTCTTCTACTCCTGCAACGTCGGCAAATGTGAACTTGTTCTGGTCTTCAGAAATGAGGCGTGCGCGACTCTTGCCAAAACTCATGGCCTTGCCGCCGCCAGCCTGCATTTGTCTCATGAAAAAAACGAATATGGCTATCAGGAATATCATTGGCAGCCATGATATTAGAGCAGTGAGATACCAGGGATTGTCATCTTCCGGCGCAACCTGTATATCTACTCTGTTCTTCATGAGTGAAGGAATCAGATCAGGATCGGTCGGAGCGAGGACCCTGAACGCTCCGCTCCCATCCAGGTAAGTCCCTTTGATTCGGTTCCCCTGGATCACAACGGATTTTATGGCCCCCTGGTCCATATCCTGTCTGAACTGACTGTAAGAAATTTCCTTTTGCGGAGATTTTGTTTGATTAAACAGGTGAAAAAGGAAGATCATCACAAGAAAGATGACAAGCCACAACCCCAAATTTTTGTATATGTTGTTCAACAAAAACTCCGATCCCGATGTTTCTTAACAGTTTTCCTGAACGTATAACACGATTGGCTTAGGTAAACAATTAATTCTATTCATATTCATAAAATGGGATATTGCATTCTGATTGTCAAGCTCCGAGGCCTGTCCCTGATTCTAATCGAACGGATGTGGAACGAATCATGACACAAGAAAAACTTCAGTTGAGTATTCGTAACTCCGGAGCTGGTTCCCGGAGATTCGCCGAACAAGTTGTAAGGGAAGGCCGAGTTACCGTGAACGGACAGGTGATCCAAGACCCGGCATTCATGGCGGACCCTCAGACGGATCACATAAAAGTTGATGGCAAATTGTTGAAGAGAGTGGGCTCTACGCAACTAATTTACATTTTTAATAAGCCTAGAAACGTAGTCTCAACCATGAAAGACCCTGAGGAGCGGCCCTGTCTGGGTGACGTCACACGCCAGATCAAGGGGTCGCCTCGATTTTGACGCCGAAGGGGTGATGATTCTCACGAATGATGGCCAATTGGCACAGGCGTTGACACACCCCTCAAAGAAAATTCCACGCACTTATCTTGTGAAAGTAAGAGGAGTGCCGGACGAGAAATCACTAAAAATGATTCGAAGAGGGATGCGACTCGATGACGGACAGCGCGTCGGCGATATTAGTTGCGTTTTTTTGCGCGCGCAGGGAACCACATCATGGCTCAAGGTGGTTCTCTTTGAAGGCAAAAAAAATGAGATTAAACGGATCTTTTTCCGGATCAATTATCCAGTCAGAAAGCTCAGGCGGATTAGCTTCGGCCCTATTACTCTAGGGACCCTGGAAACTGGCGCATGGAGACTGGCAACCTCAGAGGAACGTAGAAAACTAATGGAACTCCTTGAAAAAGAACCACAACCCAGACGTGATGGAGCTTCCAAATCTTTGGAGCGACCAAAATTCTCTACTCGTCAACCAAGGCGACCAGGTGGAGGACAGACACGTCGCGCGGAATAGAATCAATCTACCGCTCTAATAAAATACGCTTGATCAACTTGTGTAGTTGACAAGTTGGCGCCTGATTCCATACTCTCTAACATGGTGAGGCACGCTAGTCAGGAGGATAATATGGCAGGACGAGTCGCTCGAGTTACTGAGGTAATTGCGGGTTCTCCTAACAGCTTTGATGAGGCGGTAAAGCTGGCTTTTGAACGCGCAAACAAGACTTTAAGAAACATAACCGGAATGAAAATTGTTGATATGAGTGTCATGTGTGAGGCGGGAGAGATACAGGAATACCGTATTCGGGTTGAGGTGATCTTCGTTTTAGAATAGGTATTGCGTCTATTCATACCAATGTCTCGACGCTGCCTCACCAAACATCAATTATTATCCTGCTTTGAACCCTGGGAAATATTTCGTCTCTCCATCTCAGAAGCCAGAGAGTTTCTCACGAGGTTCTTATCTAGCATCCATGCTGGGGCTACGAGTTCTTCGGGGTGGGGATCCGATGTCAACCTGTGGATGATCATCTCCTTGGGTAAGACCTCCAGCACGGTCAAGGTCGCTTCTATGGCTTGTTCCATAGTCATCGGGGTGTAGGCTCCCATTTGAAACATATTCTCCAACGGGGTCCCCGAAATCACATATAACGGATGTATCTTTATGCCTTGAATCCCTGAGCGGGCCACAGTTCTTGCTGTCAGGACCATGTCATCAACGGATTCACCTGGTAGCCCTAAAATGATGTGAGCCGCGACAAACAATCCTCTCTTGAGTGCTCGCTCCGTTGCGTCTAAGAAAGCTTCAGGTCCGTGACCTCTATTAATGAGTCCCAAGGTCCTCTCGTGTATTGACTGAAGACCGAGTTCGAGCCAGACAAGTTTTTCACGGTTAAGATCAGAAAGTGTATCAAGAACTTCGTTGGGAACGCAGTCCGGTCGCGTTCCAATAGCTAAACCAACTACTTCCTGTCGTGTGGTAGCTGAGGAATAAAGTTCTCTGAGAAGTTCCGGATCGCCGTAGGTATTGGTGAACGACTGAAAATAGGCGATGAACTTCCGTGCTCTGTAGCGTCGGGATAGAAACTCGATTCCGCGATCAACCTGCTCAACAACGGATTGCCCTTGGTTGAGGGCGTTGGTACCGGATCCTCTGGAATTGCAGTATATACATCCACCCACACCGAACGTTCCATCACGGTTCGGACACCCAAGACCAGCGTCAATGGTAATCTTTCTGACTGACTCCGAAAAAAGCTCTTTGAGCCACGAGGATAGGGACCTATATCTTGGCTGTGACATCTGTATTTCTAGCACCGTTTCACTTAATGATTAATAACATACATCCATCACAAAAGAATTACTCTCTCAATGGAGAGAATCGGCACAAAAGTGGTATGCTTGTCTAATTAGGTGGTTCGGAGGGTGACGCGTGAGGACGTTTAATGAAGACTGAAGTCGTATTTGTGTGCCGGGAATGTGACGCAAGACTCTTGAAGTGGATGGGACGTTGCCCGCAGTGTGGCCAGTGGAATTCAATAGAGGAGAAGGTCTCCCAGGTCATACCTAAGGGGCGATCCCGTCAATCAGAGAATGTCGTGGCACCCATTCCGATTGATCAAATATCGCATGATCGCAGCCCGAGGCTATTTACAGGCATGGATGAACTGGATCGTGTGCTTGGCGGAGGGTTGGTCAGAAGAAGCGTAATTTTAGTCGGAGGAGACCCCGGCATCGGCAAGAGCACGCTATTGATGCAGGCGTTGGGAACAATGTCAGCCCGAGGGGAAAACGTGTTGTACGTGTCTGGTGAAGAATCCTTGGAGCAGATTAAAATTAGAGCTGACAGGTTGGGGGTCAGTTCAAAGTCATTTCTCGTAGTGGCGGAGAATGAGCTTGAACGCATACTGGAATTAATGAGAACTACCGGGGCGTCAGTCGTTGTGCTCGATTCAGCTCAATCGGTATCCAGTCAATCGGTGGATTCACATCCTGGTAGTGTGAGTCAAGTGCGGCATGTTGCGGCTGCTTCCATAGAGATAATTAAGAGAAGCCAGTCGGCCTGTTTTCTAGTCGGGCATGTGACCAAAGACGGCGCACTTGCGGGACCCAAGGTATTGGAACACATGGTTGACACGGTACTGTATTTCGAAGGCGACAGAGGGCATCCGTACAGGATTCTAAGGGCGGTCAAGAATCGTTTCGGGTCCGTGAGCGAGATCGGGGTTTTTGAAATGACGGACGCTGGGCTTTCGGAGGTTGTTAATCCCTCGGAGTTTTTCCTGTCTGAGCGACCGGAGGGGGCCTCAGGCTCCGTTGTGACGGCGCTCGTGGAGGGATCGAGACCGATTCTCGCTGAAGTTCAGGCCCTAGTTTCGGGTCCCACGCCTGGTTCCGGTCGGAGGACCTGTCTTGGGACCGATCCTCAACGTCTGGCGCTCATGTTAGCGGTAATTGAAAAGAAACTCGGCTTTCTATTAAACGACCACGACATTTTCTTGAATGCCGTTGGGGGTGTGAGGGCTACGGAACCAGCGGTAGATCTGGGTATTGTGGCTTCCGTGATTTCGTCCTTCTGTGATCGGGTCATACCGTTTTCGTCGATGATTTTCGGTGAGGTGGGGCTATCAGGCGAGGTTCGGCCCGTTGCGAAGGCGGCTGCTCGTATTAACGAGGCCGCAAGGCTCGGTTATAGTAGAATCGTGGGTCCGAAAAAGAACCTGGATTCGTGTGCGTTTCCCGAAGGGGCCAAGTTTATACCCATATCCCACATTAGGGAACTGCCGGCGATTTTATTCGAGGGGGAATAGAGAACAATCAGGAGCGTAGCTTGGCGATTCATCTCCGTCAACTATGTTATAATAGTAAATCGATGGAATCAGGATACCCGGGATCAACATCATGAACCTATCTGAAATGAATATTGGGGCCAAAATAAGGTCTTATAGAAAAAAGAAAGGTTTCTCCTTGCACAAGTTGAGCGAACTCACGGGCATAGCAGCTTCAAACCTGAGTTCGATTGAATTGAACAAGACATCACCTACGCTTCAAACTCTGGCGCGAATAGCGGACGTCTTTGAAGTCAAGATCGGCGAATTCCTCAATGGCATACTTTACAAAAAGGTTGTCATCTGTGAACCGTATGAAACCAGGCGGTCCGGAAGGCGTCGAAATCAAGTTTCGGAATATGTCCTAACGTCTGACGCCATACTGAACAGGCTCGAAGCCAAATTACTGACTTTTCCTGTTGATAGCGGGCCTATATCGGCGCCGCTCGAGAATACTGACCGTTTTGTTTTTGTGCTAATGGGCGATTTGTTGCTGACAAGTGATGACGAGAACGCACAATTAACGGCAGGGCAGGGGGTTTACCTGGCTCCTGACGCGGAAGCCAAATTAGAGAATCGGGGATCAACTTCCGCAAGAGTGCTGGTAACTCACACTACCAATTGACACTATTTCTTCTTGAATCCACGAGCCTCTAACTGAGCCAAGAACTTCTTCTCAGAGCCTTTGGGAACATGAATCGTATGACTTATCGTTACGCCGCCATGACGAGCTGGGAAAACCGCCTTGTCGGAAGGGACCTGAGAATTTAAGGACCAGATCATTCGAGGGGTGGTATTCAGGATCTTCGCCATTTCCGTGAAGCCGAGATCCTTCGTGAGCTTGACTTGCCCCAACGTATCAAAAGACGCTGACGATCCAGGTCTGATTTTCAGCCCATAAAAATCACGGTACTGGCTAATGATCCCTAAAGCTATCCAACGGGGCACATATTTTTCCGTTTCAATCGGAAGCGGCGCGTCCCAGTAGCTTGTCGTCCCATACGCGTTAAGCCTCTGGACAACTCGGGTGGGCCCCGCATTATATGATGCGGTGGTTAATAACCAATCATTGAATCCTTCACGGTCGGAAAGACCAGTGAGACTAACCTTTTTTACCCTGTTTAACCACGCCAGATACCGAGCGGCGGAATGGGTCGATTTTACGAGGTCCGCGCGTTCATCCTTCCAACTGTTGATGACACGCTTCCAATCATAATCCGGGCATCCTGCGGGTCCGCATAGAGCGGTGGACTTGATGAACTGCCAGTAACCGAATGCGCCTGCGGAAGACAGAGCCCTGCTGTTGTAATTACTCTCAATTGCGGCCAAATATATGAATTCCGGTGGTAGGTCGTAACCCTTCAGAATTGGACCGATTGTAGGTTTTAGGGAGTCGGCTCGTGACAGCCAATAGAAAACGCGTGATCGCTTGTCCAGCAAGAAGTAATTGATTTCTTTAAGAATACGATTTCTTACATCCCCGCGGTTCAGTGGAACATCCTGGTTTGCGAAGTTCAAGCCATCCTTCTCGATCTGGGGCGGCAGGCCATATCTCAACCCATCAGTCGATGAACGGCCGTTCAAGGCAACGGGTTCCGCTTGGCACTCATATTGTAGCGCTGATGAAAACAGACCGACGGAAAGTATTGCAAGGATCAACGAGGTAATGCTTTTTACTAAAGGCATGTGAAATTCACCCGAAACACGAGGCCGATCCGACCATAAAGTAACACAGCTTTCACATCACATATGACACTATTTCTAGAAAACTGATTCAAGTTTTTTTAAGTACGGTCAGTAATTATAATAAAAAAACAGGGCTAAACGCCCTGTTTTTGGGAGGCTAGTAGCGGGGGCAGCGTCGATATCAGAATTGAAGGGAGAGATCCATGTATGGGCCTTCTACGCTCACGTCAGCGAACAGTCTGGCACGGTTCCCGTCAAGTCGCCATTGTTTGTAGCCCAACTTGAAACCGGCGTCCACATTCCTGCTGACAGGCGGCGCAATACCGGCGCACATGTCCCAAGTTGAGAGCCCTAGACCATCAAAACTCATCCAACTGAATCTTGCTTGAAGAAACGGTTTGAACCATGAGAAATAACCGGTGTTTGTAGGCTCATAACGTAAGTGAGCGCCAATTGCGGGCTGCAGAATGGTTTGCGAGAAATCCATCGATGTGCCCTGATCTTTGAGGACCTTCTGGGTCCACTTGATCACATTTAGGTCCGCATTGGGACCGAATACGATGTCTCTACCGAAAGCCACATCGTAATCACCGCCAATAGTGAAGGTAGTGATTCCCAGGTCTGACTGAATAGCGTCTCCGCTCTTCAAAGCCATACCGGCGAAGTTGGCGTCGATCGGCATGTGACCTGGACCGGACCAAGTCCATGGGGCGTATTCGATCCGAAGAGCTATTTTATCCCATAGTCTGAGGTGGGAATAAAACTCCCAGAGTGTTTTCTCGTCCGGGATTCGCAGATGACCGCGCAGACTGAGAAACGATCCTTCGCCACCCCTGCTGACCGGTTTCGCTGACCCGATCAATGAGGAGAAGAAAGGCCGCATGCCCATTTCGAAACTGTAGCCTCGTTTGGGGCAAAGTATCTCAGCTTTCGCCTGGCCTGCCGCTACATCCCAACTTGATCCTCCGTCGCTAGGGAGACAGCCGGTCGAAGCCAGATTGGGACTTTGTCTGTGGGCTTCGGAGACATTCACTTTGACTGGATAACGATAGGCCTGTTCCCAAGCCAGCGCGAAGCCCGACATGCCTAATACCAAAATTAGGACTATTGCTAAAAAACAAGGAATTCGGTTTTTGCCCCTTGCTACCATAAGCATACCTCCAGCCGGTGATGAACCGAAGTGTCTAAAACCATTTATTGTACTCTATCTGTTTTATTGGGACTGGGCTTTAGTTCTCCCCGGGCCGCACCAATTTGTTCCCCTAAGGTTTGAAACTTCGCTAAAGCGGATTTTCAAACTATGCCTATGATGCCTAACCCAAACGCGGGACAAAGTCAAGACATTTATGCATAAAACATGATATTATTGTAATATATTATAACCAAAATCTAATGTAATGGATTAATAAATTGAAAAACTGGCGCTCAATAGTATCTATGAATCAATCCGCAAGAGATTCCACAACCAGTTCCATCACAGACTTCACATTCACAGTCATGTTGTAGAAAGTTACAATATCGTTTAGTTGAGCCAGACACGCCTGGCAGGAAGTGGCGACAATAGCGGCCCCTGTTTGGGCTATCTGATCATGCTTTTCCTTGGCATTCTCGAGTCTCTTGCGTCCCATGTCGGCATTTTGCGCTACGCCTCCGCCTCCGCCGCAGCAGAGGCCGTATTTTCCGTGAGGGGACATTTCAATATAGTCTTGAGCTACGAACTTGAGGAGTTCCCGAGGCGGCTCATAAACTCCAAGTTTTCTAGAGACTTCGCAGGGATCATGATAGGTCACTCTTTCTTTCACATGGCCTTGCTTAAGCCTCAACCGACCTTCCTCGAAATAACGATGCGCCAGTTCTACGACTGAAACGACCTCGAAGCCAAGTGGTTGCCCCAGCATTTTCTCGGCGTCCCTGCGAAGAATACTGAAACCGTGTCCGCATTCTGTTGAAACGAGAGTTTTTACGCCGAGGCGCCCAGCCGCGTCCACGATGTTTCTAAGGAGTTTGGTACAAGTTTCTTGGTCTCCCATAAAATAAGCCCAGTTGGATATGTCACAAACGTCCGAGGCAAAAGTCCAATCGGCCTTTACCGCAGAAAAGAACTTGAGGTAAACAGAGAACATGTGTGGCATAGAAGTGTATTCTCGCGGGTTGGGAATGTACAGAAACTCGACGCCATTTTTGTCAATGGGAACTGAGAAGGTTTCTTCGTCGATGTAATCGATTTCGGCCGCTGCTTCTTCGCCCAGCCATTCCAGGGTCTCCACGAATTCCTGAGAATCAATCCCGACGCTGTTGCCGACTTCATTGATTTTCTCAATACCTTCTACAAGACGCTTGGGCGCCTTTCCTTGACTTTCCGCCAAATGGCGCAGTGTCCTTACAATTAGGTCCATTTGAAGGCCTTTGGGACAGTCTACGGTACACCTGGAACAGAGCGTGCAAGCCCAAATGAATTCGGAATCAACCAGTTCTTGTATGCGACCGTGATAAATTTTTCTTGGGAGTTCCCGCGGGTTCATGTTGGGGTATGCGTCCTTCAGAAAACATGTCGAAAGGCATTTGTCGCAAGTCAGGCATTCCCGAAGGTCTTCTCCGCCGCATGTCGCGGCTATGGAGGACGCCTGTTGCTCTGTAATAATATTCTCAACAGTCATGGTTACATTGTCTCCTAGGAAGTAGCTAAATGATGGTACCTAAGGTACAGGGGGTGGGACTTGCCGTTGCATCCGGTCAAGCCCGATGTCAGCTTGGTATGCTTTTCTTCCTGCCTATCTCGAGATCGTGAATGGGTATGAGAATGTCTGCCGATTCCCTTATTCGGATCATACTCTCGTAGGCCTGTATAGCGTCTATGTGAACGCCGGGGGCAATAACCCCTCCACCTGATGGAAAATTCTCAGAGTTGCAACATAGTCCAGTGATGATTGCTTTTCCCATGGAAGTTTCCACGACTACCGACTGCCCTCCCGGGGTGTGACCGGGCGTAAAAAGGACGTCGATCCCGTCGACAATTTTGGCGTCTCCTTTAACGGTCTTGATGTTCAGGCCTTCAAGGATTTCCGGATAGTACCGGTGATCGATGGGATGAGGATTGAGGCAAAAGTCGAGTTCGGCCTGCTGTACGTAAATATCGGCGTTCGTGCAAAGCGAGTCGTTTTCGCAGTGGTCGTTATGAAGGTGCGTGTGAACGATGATGTCCACTTCATCGGGTTTCCAGCCTACGGTCTCCAAGGCTTCCTCGAAATCCATTACAGGGAATCCGATTCTCTCTTCAAGATCCGAAGGGGCCATGAAGTCCTCCAACCCAGTATCCACAAGGATCTTTTTCTCTCCGCCTTTAATAGCAAACACATAAATTGGCAAGATTATGCGTTTGCCGTAAAAGCGCTGATAAGTCATTATTCCCTGATCAGTCTCGTTGAACCCCACAGCTAAAGGATATATCGTGTACATGACAATCTCTATCTCCTAAGAAATTACTTGAGGGCACTGCTCTTTCCGTGCCCAATATTGATACGCCTACCGGAAGGACTGCTAAGGAAAAGTGTCTTGAACTTCGTTATTGAACAAGAGCATTTGCTACGAGGTCGGACACCATTGTTACCTTCAGTTCAAGTTCATACTCATCATTCAAGTCCTTGAGTTGGGCAAAGCACATCTCGCATGCCGTGGCCAATATTTTGGCCCCCGTAGCTTTTATTTGTTCCGCCTTCACTCTGGATGTCATCAAGCGGAATTCAGGTTCGGCGGCGATCACCAGGCCTCCACCACCACCGCAACACCAGTTCGACTGACGGTTCGGCGTCATTTCGACAAAATCGTCGGTCATGGCTTTCAGGCAGTTCCGAGGTTCTTCGTAGATCCCACCATTACGAGCGATCTGGCAAGGATCGTGGTAGGTGATTCGCCCCTTTATCTTAGACTTGTCAAGCTTGATTCTGCCTTGTTTAAGGTATCTGTCGATGAGTTGCATGAAAGTAATAACATTAAAATCACGTTTGCCGATCACATGTTTCATGATGCGGTAAGCTGTTCCACACTCGCAGATTACCATCTCCTTGACGCCCAGGCGTTCGGCCTCTGACACTATCCGCTCGTATATCTGCTGAGTCATCTTTGGGCTGCCTAGAAAGGCCCCGAAGTTGACAGCTTCAAAATAGCTGAGGCTCCAGTTCTCTCCGGCAGCGTTCAGGATGGCTGCGGCGGGGACAATTGAAGGTTTTTCGGCCATTGAAACGAACAGCACGTCTGCGCCCTTGACATCGAGCGGAATAACATCGTCGCCAACTTTTCCGGGCCACTTTTCAATCACGTCCGGTTTTATTTTCTCAAGCTCCTTCACAAATTTCTCTCTGGTGGCCTCTAGTTTCTCTCCCTTCGCTATGGACCCCTTGGCTTTCATGGAAAGTGGTCTGGGTTCCATGTCAGCCCCTATGAGCATCATCTTGGCGATGACCTGGATCTGTTGGGTATCGATGCCGAAAGGACAGTATGTCATGCATCGGCGACACCCTGTGCATGTGAACGCTGTCTCGTAAACTTTTTCCATCCATCGTTCATCGAGTTCGACGGCCTCGTTGAGCCACGGAGCCGTCTTGCCGGTGAAAGAGTGGTATTTTTCGTAGAGCCTGCGTATGTTCTGGGCTCTGGCAACCGCAGTATAACGTGTATCACCTGTCGAAGCGTAGGCGTGACACGCTTCTATGCAGGCGCCGCAACGGGTGCAATTGTCCATATACATACGCACGGACTGGTTTAGCTTTTCAGCCAGCAGCCCGAGAAGTTGTTTTTTTTCGGAGTCTTCCATGTCATCCCCTCCTCAACTTATTTAACGGTACAGCAAAGAAAACGTGCATGATCTTACTGAACGGCAGCACAAGAAGAAACAAGTTGGCCAGGAGCACATGGGTACCCGCAATTGCCAGGTGAGAGCCGGTCAAAAACTGACGGGGGTCTGCAAATGTGAACTTGATCAGACTATCCAGATAGGCCCCAAAGTCCTTTTTTGTCATCACAAATCCATTCTCGCTCCAGGAGTTTCCCCAACTGATCATATCTCCGGTAATTGCAATGGACAGGAGTAGCAGCAGTGTCAAATAGTCGGCCGGCACGGAAACTTCTCGTACTGGCCCGACGAATCTTCGGAAGAGAAAGTAAAGTAGGCAAACCGTAAAGACTACGCCGACGGCTCCGTTTCCGATCATGTGCTCTGATTCGGCTGACATGATGTTAATTTGTGGTAGAAGATCCAGGTGAGCCAACACTAGTAGGAATAAGGCGATGTGGAACGTAATCAAGAAAAACCACAACAAAGGCTTATAGCGTTTCAACGACGGCATCGTAAACGCGTCCCACACTGCTCCCACCAGACTGGAAACAGGTGGGTCATCGGGTCCCTTGCCCTCAGGAAAAATCCTCAGGGTACGAGGGAGCTTGGGCGCTTTAAGAACCTCAGTAATCCTTAGCGCTATGCCTACAGCGCACCACGCCACAGCGAGGTAAACCATCGGAACCATAACGAAATACCAGATGTTATCCGCCATATTCCAATCTCCCGTGAATTATTATAATGTCTCTTCAGTAGAAAAAAGACTGTATGACCCCCAGGCGATCCATTCCCTATTTCTAAGCTTCAATTGATTCAACCACCAGCTCAATCACCGATTTTACCTGTATCGGAAGATCATTGCCAGCCTGTAAATCATCGAGCTGACTGAGGCAATTCTGGCACGAGGTGGCGACAACATTTGCGCCGGTTTTGATTATCTGGTCAATCTTTTTCCGCGCGTGTTCAAGCCTTTTTTGCCCCATGTCGGTGTTTTGCCCAACCGATCCACCTCCTCCACAGCAGATGCTATACTTTCGATTGGGCCACATCTCGACAAAATCGTCGGTGATGGCTTTGATCAACTGACGGGGCTCCTCAAACACCCCCAGTTTCCGACCCACATTACATGGATCATGGTATGTAACCCTGCCTTCTATGGAAGCCGGCTTGATTGATAGTTGGCCTTGTTTCAGATAACGATGAGCCAATTCCACGATCCCAAGCACTTCGAAGCCTAACGGCTCTCCTAGCCATGTCTCGGCGTCCTTGCGCAAGATCTTGAATCCGTGACCACACTCCGTGGAGAGGAGAATCTTGGCTCCAAGGCGCCGGGTTTCTTCAACTATATTTCGAACCAAGGTTGTCGCGGCTTCAGCGTCACCCATGTAATAGGCCCAGTTTGTGATGTCAAAGACCCTTGACGAAAGTGTCCAGTCCGCCTCAGTGTACGAAAAAAACTTCAAATAGGTCTGGAACATCTTCGGATTCGATGTGTATTCCCTCGGATTAGGGAGGTAGAGGATCTCTGCGCCCTTCTTGTCAAACGGCGCCGATATGCTGTTATTTTCCGAGCCTTCCATTTCTTCGGTGGTTTCTTCCACCAGCCATTCAACCATGTCAACAAAGGCTTCCGGTTCCATGCCGACGTTATTTCCGACCTCAAGGGCCTTACCAATTCCCTGCAATATTCTTTTTGGACCTTTGCCCAGGCCGCAGGCAAGAAATCTCAACCGCCTGACTATTACATCCATATGCAATCCCTGGGGACAATCCGTAGTACATCTTCCACATAGAGTGCATGCCCAGATAAACTCTGAATCTATTATCTCCCGTTCCCGCCCAAGCAAGGTCTTTCGAATTATCTTTCTAGGATTGATATCCGGATAACTTTGACTGAGGAAACAACGGGAAACGCATTGCCCGCACGTGAAACAGATGTCAATATTTTTAGAATGCTCATCGCTGTTTGTCCGGTTCATGTTCTGAGCAGAATTAGAAATGGTTCCACGATCCATTAGTCGCTCCATTTACGGATAACATCATCGACAGTTTGACAGAATGCTGATTTGATCAATCGGGAATTCTATCAACTGAATCTAGAAATTCATTAATTAGTTTTAGCATCCTTGGGGATTCATTGGCGGCCATTGTCTTATATGAAAATGAACCTATGTCCTTAAACATGGTGTTCAACCTGGTTGTCATTGTATCAAGACGGGCCTTTGCCCAATCGGTTCCGTTTTTCGACCGGCAGTTCCCGTGGTGACAACCGAGCACCAAGATCCCCTTGATTCCGGCAAGCAGAGTGGCTGACAGGATTGATTCAGACAGTCTGCCAGCGCAAGAAACAGGAAAGAAGATCACCTTTTCCGGCAGTTCAATTTCGGATAGCGCTCGGCCGGCAGATCGATGGCAGCCAAAAACTACAGTCGAGTCGTGAGCATTCTGTGCCCGGAGTCTCTCAATCAGGGTCACAAAGTCCTCTTCCGGGAAACCCTTCAGATCAAGAGCGTTTCGTGGGCATTCAGCGACACATATTCCGCACTCCAAACATCTGGCCCCTGTAATGTTCACACTGGACTTGGACGGCTGAGATTTTAGGGATATTGCCGCATGCGGGCACAACCGCAAGCATGTCAAGCATCTGATACATTGTTCTGACACGGACATTTTCGAGCTTGATGGCGCCTGTTCAAGGAGACCGAGCCATGATCTCGCATCGGCTGCTGCCGCCGAGGCCGAAAAAACAGTTTCAAGGAGATCCATACACCCGGTTGAAGGTCCTACGCAGTATAATCCTCTTCGAAAGGATTTTCCTGTTAGACAATGAACGCTGTCTTGGATCAGAAATCCCAACGGGTCGGTCTCTTTGCTTAAGAGATGTTTGAAAGCAATCGGAATGTCGGCCGGGAGAGGATTCACTGTCACAAACACCCGATCACATTCGATGAGAATATCTTCTCCTCGTTCAATAATGTCCTGAATGGATATTTGAAACTTAATCGACAAGTCGTTGGATGTTTGTAGGCGCTCAATTCTAGGCGCTATATTTCCAAATCTAAGGAACCTTACCCCTGCCAGACGGGCCGTTTCATACAAGGTCTCTCCGAGCATTCCCTGGACCGGGGCATGGCGCAGAAGGACGAACGAATTCCCGCCGGAGAGTTGATTATCCAGAGCCATACGCATAGCGTTCATGCCAATTGACGGATCTGTAATTTCTTCATAATCGAGGACAAAACATGCGGATTGGCTCGAGGGGACTTTCAATATTCCAGGTGTTACAATGTTGACACCATCGGGAAGATCGTTGGGAATCGGTTTCAGGTTTCCCTCCGTCGCAAAAAAAACGCAGCCGAATTCAGATCTACTTCCATCATCAAAAGTTACGACAAATCCTTTTTCGACAGGGATTATCTCGACGGGGGTCGAACTTGCCGTTGTCTCGCACCGGAACGCTCCTTCATTTAGAAACCTGACAAAAGCCTCGAATGGTCCGCGTCCACCACTATGAAACAGAAGCGCGGAATCTAATCCAAATTTGGATCGAGTTACATCGATTCCAAGGCTCTTGACGGCGGCGGTCACGATTGAAGCGGTCAATCCATTACCCACAACCAACGCCGATTGATTAGCACGAGTTTCTTGAAGCGTATTTGTTTGAAGTTTAGAGTTAAGCATAATTACCTCAACTTGCCTTTTCGATGTCGGCAATTATGGCTGAGACTACTGTTCCAGCACTAACCGCAACGTCCGGGATGCTTGCCGGGCTAGAGCAACTACCAGCGATATATACGCCATTAGCGGGAGAACGAACGGCGTCAAACAAAGTGCGTGTTTCAAAAAAGCCAAACTCATTCAAGGGCGCTCCCAATATTTTTGAGATGGCAGCGGCAGATGCAGATGGGCGTTGCCCAACAGAGAGCACAATCCGGTCAAACCGTTCAGCCACGTTCTGACCATCTATCTCCGAGATTACCTGGAGTCCGCCTTCCTGAAGCGGCCGGATTTCACCAGGGACCCCTTGCAGGAAACGAACGCCTTTTTCTTGGGCTTCCTCCATTAAGTCCCGAGTAGTTTTACCGGGGAGTTGCAGGTCAATATAAAAGATGGAAACGTTGCAGCCTGGGACTTCATGGATAAGTTTCAAGGCTGCCCTGATTGCGCTCCCACAGCAATACTGAGAACAATAGTTCGCTCCAATAGATTTATCACGTGACCCGATACACTGGAAAAAAGCTACATCTAACGCACCTTCGGGAACAGGGGATAATTTCCCCAAATCATTTGATCGTATAATATGGTTAAGATCAGCCAGTGTAAGCACCCCGTCAATCTGCCCATATCCCCAGAAACCCTTGTCAACCGGGTCAAAGGTGTCAAAACCTATTGCAAGGACTAGAGCAGAGGCTTGAATTTCCTGTTCCGCTCCGGAATCGACCTGTCGGACTTTAACTCGCTGGATTCCTGAATCAGAGCTGACGACCGATGACAGTTCGTAACCGACCAATATCTCGCTGTTCCGGCAAGAGGCCACTGTGTCCTCGTAATCGAATACCAAACAGCAGAAACAGTTCTTGCACTCATCTACGGCCATGCAAGCCCAATCCTTCGTGTGGCCGCCTAATTTGTCGGATCTTTCAACCAGAGTGAACGGCAGCCCATTTTCTGAAAGCAACCTGGCGACAGCCAAGCCGGCTATCCCGCCTCCCACAATTATTACCCGTCTATCATGGTTTCCAATCATCACAGATCCCAAAACCTCTCGATCTTGATTAAAAAGGTCTTGCGTTGATTAAATTACCAAAGCGCGTCGATAGCCCAAAAACCCGGCCATGATTCGAAGAATTTATTTCTGATTAAGAAGACTTCTCTCCGGTGGCAGGAAAAGTTAAAGCATTATTACCATTGCGATCCCTGAAAAACGGATGGCGCTGGAGAACTGGGCTTAGTGATGGAAAGTTCCATAGCAGTGTTAAGATCTTCCACCGCCTCTTTCGCTTTGTTTAGGTTTGCCAGAGCTACCGCTCTGTTGTTATAAGCCGCAGCGGTGTACGGCGACAAGCTTATTGCCTTGTTATAATCCTTGATCGCATTCTCGAAGTCGCCCGAAGTCGAAAGTATATCAGCTCTTAATTTAAAGAGATCAGCGTTTGAAGGCACCTGTCGGATCGCCCGATTAAGGTCATCCATGCTCCTTGATGCCTGACCGGTGAAGAAAAAGGCCCTAGCCCTTTGACTCAAAGCTGTTATTGAGCCTGGTTTAATCTCCAAGGCGGCAGTGAAGTCAGCTATCGCCTCTGATGTTTGACCCTTTTCCATAAAGGCCAAGCCTCTTTTTACATAGTAATCGGATTTGGTCGGATCAAGCGTTTCCGATTGCCCAAGAACAGGGGTCACGACGGTCAGGAGCGCATGCGTCAGGAAGACGCAGATAAGCCAAGGTGAAACACTATCTTTTCGCATGAAGTCCTTTCCGGTTTTTTTGTATCGATGGCAGTTCAGCGAATTATACGCGGTTATGAGACATTAATCAAATCCGAGAGCGGACCTTGACTTGTTAAAAGCTCTAATGTTACGAAGAAGGGATAGCTCGATTCCAGCCGAAAGGCCACACGGAGAGTCGGGACACAATCAAGCTCAGGAAGGCCCTGTCAATGCTCACGTTTCAAGAGTTAATCTTTGGTTTGGAAAGGTTTTGGGCGGATCATGGTTGCGTGATTCAGCAGCCTTATGATGTTGAAAAGGGCGCAGGCACGATGAATCCTGCGACTTTTCTTAGAGTATTGGGACCAGAGCCTTGGAATGTGGCTTATGTCGAACCCTCCAGACGTCCCACGGATGGCAGATACGGAGAAAATCCTAACAGGCTTCAGCACTATTACCAATACCAAGTTATATTGAAGCCATCTCCACTCGAGATTCAGGAATTGTACATCGAATCACTGGCGTCGTTAGGCATAGATCCTTTGTCTCATGACATCAGGTTTGTGGAAGATGACTGGGAATCCCCAACACTCGGCGCATGGGGAGTCGGATGGGAAGTCTGGTTGGATGGTATGGAAATTACACAATTCACTTACTTTCAACAGGCGGGTGGTTTCGATCTGAAGCCGGTTTCCGTGGAGTTGACTTATGGAATTGAGCGAATATGCATGTTCCTTCAGGGTGTGGAGAGCGTATACAACCTGAAGTGGACACAAAACATTACCTATGGGGATATTCATCACAGATCAGAGGTGGAAGGTTCCTTCTATAACTTTGAGAGAGCTGACGCTGGAATGTTGATTAAACTGTTCTCAATGTACGAAGCCGAAGCCGAGGCTTTATTGGATAGTGATGAGCCGCTTGCATTACCAGGATATGATTATTGTCTGAAATGCTCTCATGTATTCAATGTCCTTGACGCTAGGGGCGCAATTAGCGTTGCCGAACGAACCTCTTATATACATCGGGTTCGCAATCTGGCCCGAAAGGCCGCACAGGCGTACTTGAACCAACGTGAAGTTATGGGATTTCCGTTACTCAGAGAAGAAAACGTTTAATTTTCCGGATGAAGGGCCATGCTATGAAAGGCGAGTTTTTACTTGAAATTGGGATAGAAGAAATACCAGCCGGTTATATAAAACCGGCGTTGCGATCAGTCTCGGAGCTTTTTTCACGCTTTTTTGAGAACTCTTTGATTTCCCACGGCCCGATTGAGACATTTGCCACGCCACGTCGTCTCATAATGAGAATATCCGATGTGGCGGAGTCATCCGATTCGAGAACGTTCGAAAAAACAGGTCCTCCTGTCGCCTCTGCTTTTGACGACTTGGGGAAACCGACAAAGGCTGCTGAGGGCTTCGCCAGGAGCCAGGGGGTTTCGGTTGGGGACCTGATAAGAATACAAACTCCAAAGTGTGAAGTCGTCGGCGTTAGGAAAACAGAAGAGGGCAGCTCCACAATAGAAGCCCTTTCTCAGGCAATTCCGGAAATCCTTGAAAAAATTTATTTCCCCAAGACAATGAGGTGGATGGATCTTGACGTAAGATTTGTGCGTCCTATCCACTGGATCATCGCAATCTTTGACGGGACTGTAATACCGTTCAGTTTTGGAAATATCTCGAGCGCGAATTACAGTTTTGGCCACAGGTTCACTCATCCTCAAAGTTTCATGGTCGCCTCTTTTCATGATTTTAGAGACAAATTAAGTGATCAGGGGATTGAAATCGATTTTGAAAAGCGCGCTGCGATCATAAAAAACGAAGTCAAGCAGATGGCCGAGTCGGAAGGATTGATGCCTTTCGAAGATGAGGCGCTGCTGGATGAGATCTCTTTCCTTGTTGAGAGCCCATATCCCATCATGGGTTCTTTTTCCAAAGATTTTCTTGAACTTCCCGCATCCATCCTGATCACGTGCATGAAGAAACACCAGAGATATTTCTGTCTTCAGGACGCGCAGGGAAGAATCAGGAATCGATTCATTGCGGTCAACAATACCCCGGTGAAAGACGAAGAAGTTTCCAGGCGGGGACATCAGCGAGTTCTAAAGGCAAGACTTGAAGATGCCAGGTTCTATTTCAAAGAAGATAGAAAACAACCGCTTTTCAATCGATTGGGCGCTCTAAAGGGGGTAGTTTTTCATTCCAGGCTCGGGACCGCGTTTGAAAAGGTTGAAAGGTTCGCAGCCATAGCCCGTATGCTGGCTGGTATGTGGGCGCCTGAAAAGATTTCGCAGGTTGAGCGGGCCGCTTTGTTGTGCAAGTGCGATTTGGAAACAGGCATTGTCTACGAGTTTCCGGAACTGCAAGGCATCATCGGCAGTTATTACGCACGAATGGACGGTGAGTCGGATGAGGTTGCTACAGCGATTAGAGAGCATTATCTCCCCACTCATTCCGGCGATGACCTGCCTGAAAGCGTTATAGGGGCCGTATTGTCCATTTCCGATCGTATAGACACCATTTGCGGATGTTTCAGTGTTGGGTTGATTCCTTCAGGCGCGGCTGATCCATACGCTCTGAGGAGGCACGCAATATCGATCATTCAGATCCTGATGCGACACGAATGGAAAGTTGATCTGACATGGTTGATTAAAGAGGCTGTTGGGCTCGTTGAATCCAAACGTTCTCGATCCAGAGATGAAGTTGAAGCCGACGTATTAGATTTCTTCAGGGCGAGGTTTGTGAACTTCCATGCAGGGCGAGATTTTCCACTCGATGTTGTTGAAGCGGTTGTAAGGGCTGATTTTTACGACATGGTTGATGCGAGACGCCGGTTGGAGGCCCTGGCGGCATGGAAAAAAAGAGACGACTTTGAATTGATACTCGTTGGTTTCAAAAGGGTAATGAATATATTGAAAGATCAGGCTCCCGCTCAGTTGAGACCGGAACTACTGCAAGCCCCCTCTGAGATAGATCTGTATGAAACGCTGAAGACTGTCAGTGACAGATGCGGGGTCGCATTTACTAATGGGGACTATTCGGCGGCGTTGGAAATAATGACTGAGTTGAGACGACCCATCGATGTATTTTTTGACTCAGTTCTGGTCATGGCTGAAGATCCTGACATAAGACGAAACAGGCTGGCGCTTCTGGGTAATATTTTCCAATTGTTCACTGTAGTGGCCGATTTTTCGTTTATCGGTTCAACGGCTTGATGCAATAAATAATGATATAGGGAATCGATCTTTACGGCAGATCAAACGGCGCCTTCAAGCTTTATGTAATTAAATTCTACCCATCCGGCTTTTCCAGACGGCGTAACCACTCTGAACCAGACTTTTTCTCCCAATACTTTTTTCTCCGTGATCTTAATGGGCTGCCCAGCCATAAGTCTGTCCACAATCGGAGCGTCCTCACTGGGCTGCTTTCTTACTCTCAAATTGTCTGCAATAGATTTTCCTTTTCGGCTCAAGTGCATAGAAGAGTTGTCCGAGAACTGATCATTATTCTTAGTGAGTTCTGGAGACGGAGTCGAAGCTGACGCTGATGATGCCTTAGCCTCCTGAGCGAAACCTCCTTGGAGCGAAGCTGACTTAATTGTGTTGGATTTTGCCGCAGAACCGTCCTTTGTCGCCGGTTCATTCTGCTGGAGTCTGAGGTCGTTTGTAAGCTTGTTGGATCTCATCTGATTCAACTGATCTTTTCCAAAAACCTTCAGGGCCTTAAAATTAAGTTCAACGTCACGGCCCAACTTTTCCATAATTCTTTTCATTTCGTCTATGGTACGGCCTTGTTCTTCCACTTTCGTGTATAGGGCCTTTATTTTTGAGGTTTCTTTCTTTTCCGTAGTGGAGACCCACAGAAAATGCGCCTGGGCAAGAGCGGTGATCAGGACTACGCCACCGAGGATCCATGAAAGATAGCGAAATGGGAATAGGAGTCGGTCCTCATCCTCGATAAGAAAGGAAGAAGCGAGTTTTTTCTTAATCCAAAGCCGCCAGAGAACGAGGAAGATAACGAGGCATGCGATCTGTATTATGGAGAAGATAATTTGGAGAGTCACAGCCAGCACCTCTTATAAGTATTATTGCTGGGAATTATCATTACAAATGAACAAATGCAAGAATAATTGAGAAACTAATTAATAAAATATATATAACAACCTTATATATATCAGCTTACTGTTTAAAGATGCTATATTTGTGCTAAATAGTGATTGAGGTATCCGGGATGTCATATGTTTGGTATGATAATTGCTACCTTAAAGGGCACAAAGAAGAAACTAAACCATACCTATTTAAGCCCCTAACGAGGGCTTTTTTTTTGGTATAGCCACAACATGTTAATTAGGTTGGATAAATAATTCTGGAGATCGGAGCCGCGTTTTGGCCGAAGCTAATTGATTGGGTACATTCTATGGGAAATATTTATACACTTGGACTGTTGTATGGCGAGAAATTTCCCTTTGGGCCTGTCTGTCGATGTCAGCTTTCAAAATCGAGGAAAAGGGGCTTGACTTAGGCTGCCACATCTGATTCAATTGTTCTTTTAGAAAAAAAGTTCGAAGGTTGGTGATTGTACAGTGAAACGGACATTTCAACCGAGCAATCTGTCACGAAAAAGAACTCACGGTTTTCGAGTTCGTATGAGCACAAAGAATGGACGTATTGTCCTCCAGAGGAGACGAGCCAAAGGACGCAAGAGGCTTTCCGTATAATTCCAGCGATCTTAAGCTCACCAAATTGGACCGAATACGCCGATCCGGGGACTATCGAAAAGTCATGGCCCAGGGGCGGAAAATAAGAACGCCTCATTTTGTTATTCGGTGGCGCGTAAATAGTGTTGATAATCGGAGACTCGGGATTTCAGTAAGCAAGAAAGTGGGGAACGCTTGCGTTAGGAACAGGGTAAAGAGAAGACTGAGAGAGTATTTCAGACATAACAGGCACAAAATGCCTACATGTATTGACGTAGTTATAATTGCGGCGAAGGGCTCGTCAGGTTTGGAAACTCGAGAAATTTTTGAAGAGCTTAACCGGGCCATCAATCAAGGGTTTTAGTATTGACCCGAAAGCTTTTAATCGGACTAATAAGATCTTATCAGATTTTTCTTTCCCCCATATTCCCCTCATCTTGTCGTTTTGTACCTTGTTGCTCTGAATATGCGATGGAGGCTGTTAAAGTACACGGGGCCTTCAAAGGTTCATGTCTGGCGATACGCCGTTTGATGCGGTGTCGACCTTTGGGGCCGGCCGGTTATGATCCTGTTCCGTGACGATTCGGCGATCATAGCGTTAAATGTTTTCTTAGCGGACCATCTAAGGCGGGAAATCCAATAATGGATCGAAATTTACTGTTATCTATCGTTTTGTCGGTGTTGATTATTGTAGGTTTTCAATATTTTTTTCAGTCATTCTCACCACCTACTCCCGTCAACGCGCCTTCTAAAATAGAACTGACGAAAAAATCGGAAACCGGGGGAAAACCCGTCGTTGAAGGGGCCAAACCTACAAAGGACTTGGTGAAGACCGAAGCTGAACTATCAACATCCGTTGGTTCCGGCGCGAATGGGAGCCAAAGCGCCGTGTCTGCTCCAGTTCAGGAGTCAAGGATCAAGGTCGAGACCCCCAAATACGAGGCTATCTTAACCAATGTTGGGGGTAAGATCGTCTCTTTCAGACTTAAAGATTACACCATTAAAGTTGATAGTTCCGATCTGGTTAATCTTTTCCCACCTGAGGGCGGTGACACGTCAGGCCCTACGATCAGGTTAACCCGGACAAACGAAGTTTTGTCGGACGCGTATCTTGCCTACACCAGTGACACAAGCGATTCAACCGTTCAACTTAATAGACCTGGGGTAAATAAAACCATTGTATTCAAGGGGGTTACGCCGAGCGGTTTGGTTATCAATAAGAAGTTTGTATTTTATGCGGACACCTATTTAGTTGATTTGTCCTATCGTATCGAAAATAACTCAGGTGAAGATAGGGACTACCTGGTTACGTACCCGTTGCGTAAACACTTCTCGGATGACGCCAAACAGTTCAGTTGGAACAGTGTGGAGGTCCTGCTTGATGGGGTCCTTAAAGACTACTACTTCAAGGATATCAAAGGGGATGAGGAGCTTTCCGGCCACGTGGAATGGGCTGGGCTTGGTGAGGCTTTCTTCTTTAAATCTCTAATTTTTTCTCAACATCCTGCCGGTAAGGTTACATTGCTAAAAGCGACGCAGGATGGGATCGCTGAAATCTTGGTCAGGTACGGTTCGATAGAAATACCCGCAGGAAAGTCCAAGGAAACAGTACTAGGGCTCTATGTGGGCCCCAAAGAAGCGAACGACCTTCATGCCGCGGGTGGAAACATAGGTAAGGCCTTGGTTTACAGTCACTATCAGGCACTGAACATAATGTCCGAGTACCTGATGAAATTCTTAAGATTTTGTAACTCCGGTTTTACCGTGCTCGGTCTCAAGATTCCAGGGACCGGGAATTATGGAATTGACATTATTATCCTGACAATACTGATAAAGATTCTGTTCATTCCCTTAACTCATAAGAGTATGAAATCAATGAAGAGAATGCAGGATCTGCAACCCCAAATAGCCAAACTCAAAGAAAAATTGAAGGATGACAAGTCCGCGCTAAACAAGGCCACCATGGAGTTGTTTAGGGATAATAAGGTAAATCCTCTTGGTAGTTGTTGGCCGATGTTTTTGCAGATCCCGGTGTTCATAGCCCTGTATCAAGCCCTTTCTTATGCAATAGAACTTCGGCACGCATATTTTGTTTGTTTTCCATCGATCTATTTCTGTATTCAGGACTTGTCCGCTCCCGACCCCTATTATGTCACTCCTGTTTTGATGGGTGGAACAATGGTGCTGCAGCAGTGGATGACTCCTTCGGCAGGGGACCCGATGCAGAAAAAGATGATGCTATTGATGCCGGTCGTTTTTACCTACATGTTTTTGAGTTTTCCCTCGGGCTTAGTCCTCTATTGGCTAGTTAGCAACATGTTGTCCATAGGCCAACAAGTTATGACAAATAGGCTAACCCGGTGAGGTAGGAATTTAGATATGAGTTATATGGAATTTACTGGGAAGACCGTAAAGGATGCGATTGCAAGAGCCTGCGAGGAATTGAACGTTGAGGAGGCCCTTCTGGAGGTGGTGGTCCTTGAGGAGAGCGCACGAGGATTCTTGGGACTGGTCGGACACAGAAACGCGAGAGTTCGTGTCCGAAAACGTGACACCCTTAAGGAGGTTCTAGAAATTTCTCCAGCAGAAACCAAAGAATCCCCTTCGAAACCTAAGCCGGTCACGAAGCGAGAAACCGACGACATGCTTCCAGAAACGGTTTCACCGACACGCAGTGAAGCGGAACCAGGTTCTGTAGACATCGACAAAACGGAGATTATCTCTCAGGCCAAAGAACTTCTAGAAGGCATTCTCAACCGCATCCCCGTCGAAGCCTCGGTTGAGGTCTCGGTATCCAACGGAGCAGTGTGCCTTAATATTATGGGAGATCGAAGCGGTCTTTTGATAGGCAAACGTGGACAGACCCTGGATGCGCTCCAATACATAGTGAACAAGGCAGTCAACAAAGAAAGCCCCCTTGAAGATAAGACCGAAGTCATAGTCGATACTGAGGATTATCGCCGCCGGAAATATGACAGTCTTCGTGATATGGCTGTTAGAATGAGCATGAAGGCAAGAAAAACCTTGAAGCCGGTGCCTTTAAATCCTATGCCTGCCAATGAACGTAGAATCATTCATATGATCTTGGCGGAGGACAGAGAGGTTTACACCAAGAGTTATGGGGAGGGACCTCTTAGAAGGATCATTATTTATCCTCGGCAGGCAATGACTAATAAGAGAAGGCGCCGATAACTTTTTTCTGCAAGTCGGATCCTGCCTCCACTAAAAAGCTACCCGATTGATAGCGGATCTGTATCTGTTGCATCAGATGATCCGGTCTGCTATGAGAACCGGTCATGTGTCGTGATCAATGTTCGAAATCGGGTAACACTGTAATTATGTCTAACACCCTTCTTATAAATAAAAGCAAACCCTGCTCAATCTGCATTCTGTTGTTAACACTCTTTTTTTCATCTTTCGGGCTCTGTGCAGCCCAAACGGTCACTAAACCTGAAGAAATCCTTACGTTACTCTTGAACCGCGGCAAAAATCTCTCAGCATTCAAAGCGGTGATGAATGTTACCACTATGAATGAAGTTGACAAATCACGCCAGGAAATAAAGGGTTTCCTGCTTTATCGCAGACCAAGTGATTTCCGATTCCAGGGATTGGGGCCCAGCGGGAGTACGCTTTTTGAACTGGTTATCAAGACTAATATGTTTGAGCTATATGTTCCGCAAGAAGGAAAGATAATTAAAGGTGACAAGGAATGTTTTGGTCGAAAGTTTCCTGATGTCGCTGAAATCGAAGGCCTGATCCCAATGCTCTTGTTGCAGTGGCGCGACGTCCGTTTTGACCGAGTATTATCCCGTGATTCAGAAAAGATGGTTATAAGAATAACATTCCAGGGCAGGGTCTGGGGAGCGACCCTTGAAAGCCAGAGTATGAATCTTATTCGCCTGGTGAGAATAAACCCTAGAGGTGATATTGACCTGACCGCTGATTTTGGCGATTTCAAGCAAGGTGACGACGGATGGTTACCGAGAAAATTTGAAATTGTGTCACCGGTTGGAGGATGGCGCACCCTAGCAAAAATCTCTAAGATCGAGCCTAACCCGTTCTTAGTGGAGAAGAATTTTCAGATAGACTCCACGTTCTCGGTAAAGACCGAGAACTGCCGATAACCTTTAAAGACACACTCCTAATGGTCCGTTTTTTCTACAATCTGCTAATTCACACAATCGGTGCCCCGATCATTTTGGCTTATTATGCGCCGAAAATAATATTCAATGGTAAGTACAGCCGTTCACTCAGGGGGAAATTGGGTAGGCTACCGGACACATTTCCTGAAGATTCCCTGATTCGCCCGGTTGTTTGGTTTCATGCAGTTTCGGTTGGTGAAGTAGTGGCGCTTGCCCCGGTTGTCCGAGAATTCAGAAAACTGGCTCCTGATTACACAATTATTGTTTCAACAGGCACTGAAACGGGCCAGGAAAAGGCGACAACAAGTATTAATGACGTCAATGCCTTCATATACCTACCGATAGATTTTCCTGTATTCGTGAATCCGGTGATCGATAGGATAATGCCCGATCTGTTTGTTCTTATGGAAACTGAAATCTGGCCGAACCTGCTCCATGGGCTCAAAGCCAAAGGCGCTATTATCGCTCTGGCGAACGGGCGAATTTCCGACCGATCATTTCCCCGATATATGAAAATTCGTCCCTTTCTCGCGAGAATGTTAGGAAAGATTGACGCCTTTTTGATGGTGTCGGCCACCGACAAGGAGCGTATTCTCGACATGGGCGCTCCCAGCGAGCGCGTCCAGGTTGTCGGAAACACCAAGTTTGACGCGGCCTTACGCAACTTTTCAGAAGAGACTCTGCGTGAGGCGCAGGGAATTCTTGACGTTGATGAAAATGACATGGTTTTGATGGCTGGTAGCACTCATCCTGGAGAACATGAACAGATACTAGATTGTTTCATCAAGCTACGAAAAGGGTTCCCGGATCTTATTTTGGTCATAGCGCCACGTCATGTGGAAACGGTCCCATCAATATTGACAGCTATCAATGATCGAAAGCTTGAAGCTCCGTTCGTAAGAAGCTCATTTGAATCGGGAGCACGTCGCGGAAGTAGTAACATAGTATTGTTAGACACGACAGGTGAGTTGTTCAAGTTTTACTCGGTCGCTACCGTGGTTGTCATGGGTGGTTCCTTTGTCCCTAGAGGTGGGCAAAACATATTGGAACCAATAGTCTGGGGGAAGAGGGTATTTTTTGGTCCATCGATGGAGGATTTCAGGGACGCTCGTGATTTGATGACAGCCGTGGGGGCGGCTAGCGAAGCTCGAGACCTTGACGAACTGTGTATTTCAGTCTCTCAAGCGCTTAAAGATGTCAAACATTCCATGAAGTTAGGGAGCCTTGGCCGCGAAGAATTGGCCCGGCACTCTGGAAGCGCTAAAACAACGGCACACCTATTGTTTGACCTGGTCAGTCCTGCTGAAAAGGCATAACATCGCCTTTTCCTTGACGCAGGACAGTGGGAGGGCCATCAAGAAGGCTTATCACCGTTGATGGCTCGGGCAAGAAAGTCCCCCCATCTATAACGAGGTCTACCTGGCCTCTGTATATCCTTTCAATCTCGCGTGGATCGTCCAACAATTGATCATCCGGCAGCCTCACCGACGAACTCAGGATAGGGTTTCCCAATTCCGCTAGCAGTGCCTGACAAATGCGGTTATCTGGAATTCGAATTCCAACCTCCTGTTTTTTGGTGAGAACAATTCGCGGAACAAGTCTGGTAGCCTTGAGAATGAAAGTATAAGCTCCGGGCAAATAGCGTTTCAGCAACTTATAGTCACTATCCGCCACCTGCGCATATAGAGAAATTGTTTTCAAGTCGGCGAAAACAAAAGACAGGTGTCGTTTGTTATCGAACTTTTTTATTCGGCGCACCCTTTCCAGGGCCTTCTTGCTTGCAATGTCGCATCCAAGGCCATAGACGGTATCCGTCGGGTACACTATGACACCGTCTTTTCGAAGAATTTCGATGACTTTGGAAATGTGCCTTGGTTGTGGATTAATGGGGTTTATCTGTAAGATCATTTGGTTCGCCTGGATAAACGACTCTTCCTTCCACAAGAATGTCTGGACCGATTTTGAACGATTTCATTTCCACGAGGCGAGGGGCCTCATCTAGTCTGTTGATACCCGTCCCGGAGATTCCACTCGGGGCTGATTTACCACCGATAATAATAGGCGCATAAAAGAACACACATCGATCGACGATCCTCGCTTCAAGCGCTCCCCACGCCAGTCCTGCGCCTCCCTCGATCAGCAGAGACGTTATTCCCATCTTGTGCAGGGTTGTTAACAGGTCTTTCAGATCGACCCTGTCAGAATTAGCGGTCTGGATGATCCTGGCGCCTTTCTTTTCTAGTCTCGCTTTTAGACGGGACGGTGGATTGTTACGGGTAGCAATAATTACCCCGCTAGGAGAAGTCTGGTTGAAAATGTTTGCATCCGGTGGGGTTCTCAAGTTGGAATCCGCTACTATCCGGATTGGGTCTCGTCCCGCGCGCCCCTTTAATCTAGTCGTGAGAAAAGGATTATCGGCAAGGATGGTCTCTATGCCGACCATGATCGCACAGACCTTGTCTCTCAGACGATGCACCTTCATCCTGGACTGGTCTGAGGTTATCCACTGGGATTGACCAGTGCGGGTGGCTATTCGACCATCGAGACTCATGGCCAATTTCAGATAAACGTGTGGCCTTTTGAGAGTAACGTTGGTCAAGTACACCTCATTAAGGGCTCTGCATCTGTTTTCAAGAAGTTGTCCCACAACCTCGATTCCTGATTTGCGCAAGAAGTCAGCTCCACCGCCTATTACCGACGGATTTGGATCGTCTATACCATAATATACCTTCTTGATCCCGGCCGCCATAATGGCCTGAGTGCAAGGAGGCGTCCGACCGTAATGATTACAAGGCTCCAGCGTTACGAAAAGCTCTGCCCCTTCTGTCTGAGTTCCCGCGGCTCGAATAGCGTCAACTTCTGCATGAGGCTCTCCCGGCGCTCGGTGAAAACCCTCCCCGACAATTTTTCCATCCTTAACTACTACAGCGCCTACCATAGGATTGGGAGAAGTCCTGCCCAGACCTCTTCGAGCTAACGAAATGGCCCGGGACATAAACTTGAGCGTTTCATAAGACGCCTTGGGGAATTTCTGGTTCATCTATATGTCCATGCTCTACTTGTTGTTCCTTTGTTTCTTTAAGTTCATACAGTTCTTTTATCTCGTTAACAAATTCTTCTATATCTCGAAAGGACCTATAAACTGAAGCGAATCTTACGTATGCGACCTCATCCATTTGTTTCAAGGCTTCCATGACTCGCTCTCCAACGTAGGAAACGTGTATTTCCTTCTCTGACTTTTCCATCAGGTCCTGTTCGATACTATCAGCTACAGTCTCTATTTGCTCTACGCTTATGGGCCTTTTCTCACAGGCCCTCAACATTCCCTCGACTATCTTACGCCTGTCAAAAGCCTCTCTGCGTCCGTCCTTTTTTATCACAAAAGGCACGATCTCTTCGATTCGTTCGTAAGTCGTGAACCGTTTCATGCAATTCAGGCACTGGCGTCGTCTACGAATTGCCGTGTTTTCTTTCGCGAGTCGGGAGTCAATCACTTTGTCTTCGATTTCGCCGCAAACTGGACATTTCATGGTAAACCGCCTGGAAAATGAAATTCCCAAGAGAATGTAATGGAACAGTATTTATATTCAAGTTTAATATGGTGCAAGAAAAAATTAAATAACGACATAAATTTAATTACTTTACTAATTAATATATTTAATGATGATGATAATATTGATGGTGAATTTTGTCTATTGTGAATTCTGTTTTTAATGTTGGGGCTTGATTTACCTGATGATGTTGGCGACAATGAAGATGTTGGGATCAAGTTCGAACCAGGAAGTTTAAAATACTTTGGGAACAAGCGTGTGGTTACGATATTTCACACTGGCGGATATAATTCTTATTCTCCTTATGGGGATTGTAGTCATATTCCTTTCTATATTTCTGCCGCAAAAAATTATTACGGCAGGAGATATGGTTTTTATTCAGTCAGGGCAAAAACTAGTTGGACGCTATTCATTGAATCAGGATCGTGACGTTTCAGTTGCGGGGCCACTCGGAGAGACGAAAGTCCTCATAAGAGCCGGCAAGGTTAGTATCTCAGGATCACCCTGTCCCAATCAATACTGCGTGAAAATGGGAAAATTGGGGGATGGTGGGGCCGCGCTAGTCTGTGTGCCGAATGAAATCGTAGTGCGGCTTGGCGGCAAGGAATCAAGCGAATTGGACGCCATCAGTCGATGACTGACAGAACGCAGAAACTCGCCAGATTGGCCCTGCTGTTGGCGCTGGCTACAGCTATCCATTCCATGGAAGCCCTTATTCCCTTTACGGTTGGATGGTTCAGGTTTGGATTTGCGAACATAATTGGTTTGGCGACCCTATACATTTTTGGTTTTAAAGATGCGGCGCTGCTGACAATAGGAAGAATAGCGCTGGGCGGTCTTATTTCAGGGCAGTTTGGATCACCTGGATTTTTGCTTGCCGGCGCCGGTGGGCTCAGTTCGATAATAGTAATGGGACTGGCTTATTGGTTAGCCGGGAAATTTCTAAGTGAAATAGGGGTTAGCGTACTAGGCGCTGTCTCACATAACATGGCGCAACTATTGGTGGCGTACGCCCTGCTCGTAAAGAATGAGAGTATTTTTCTTCTGGCGCCGATAATGATTCTTGCGGCGATCGGGACCGGTGTCATCAACGGATTAGCCGGTAAGTTCCTGATTAAGAGAATGAAATCATTGGGATATTGAACCCAAAGCTATTTGCGGCTGATAGGCCGTGTTCGATCCCTACATGCCTACAGATTCCTAAACCAATTTGGAATGTAGCTTGACCTTCCTTAAGTCTCAATAACCCATCAAGCCACAGCAACGAGAACAAACCGGCATTAATCCCTTAGATGACAAACTCTTCCGAAAATCTCGATACCGCTCGGAATTCCAAAGATTGGTTATCGTATTTTCCTTAACGTTACCTACTACGTAATCGTGATAATCCCGGCAGGGTGACATGTCGCCATTGGAATTTATTTCAACGGCGCTAAAAATTGACACGCATCGATCGAAACCGAATCGGGAATCATGATCGGTATAATACTTTTCAAGGTCGCCCGGTTCATACAGAGAAGGCATTACGATAACCGCAGGCCCTGAAAATTTCTTGGCCAGATCATTAAGTCGCTTCAGTTGTTGAGACAACGCGTCGATATTAGGTGGCCGCCAGTTTCCTATCCAACCGTAATGCTTTTGAGGTTTGAATCCGAACCGTTCCTCGAAATCACTAGTATGTTTTTCAGCAGATTCCTCGTCTATCCACCACGCGAGGTAAAAGACGCAGACATCCACTCGATCTCGAAAAACCTCATAGATATCAACTAGCCTCTGGTAATTCACATTATTGATGGTGGTTAAGGATGCAATCAGGGGCAGTCGCTGACCTTTTTCTTTTCTCAATTGCGTTAATGCGTCGATGGCCTTGTTTATGGTTCGGAAGTTGTTCACAGTTGGAGCAGCTCCTGGCCGACTCGTGTTGTGCGTAGCCTCATCCGGTCCATCCACGGAAATCTGGACCACGAACATGGGCGCTTGAACTAAACGTTCAGCGTGTTCATACAATCCGGTTCCATTAGTAGCGATACTTGGCGGCATTCCCAACCGGGCGGCCTCTTCGATTATATCTACTGAGCCTTTGTAAAGCATAGGCTCGCCACCCCAGAGGTATACCGAAGGGGTGTGTCCATGGTCGGCCAGGTCTTGCAACAGAGCTATATATCTGTCCGGAGAAACTTCGTGTTCTTTCAATTCCTTGAGAGAACAGGAACGTAAAAAACCTCTATCACCCCACTGCCCACAGGTATGACATCGGAGGTTACAGTAATCTGTTATGCGAATGCTACACTGCCTTATTCGATCCGCAGCCCCGTCACTTGCTTTGGAGGAAAGATTCCTCATGAACTTGTCGATCTGTATCATCGCAACATTCTTGGCGTATTTAGGGATCTCCAACAGTTTAGGGGCGGTCTTTATTATAGTTGAAATAGGTACCCAACTCTGACTCATGAAAAAACACTCTCTGAAAAATTAGGATTATTTACTTTACACAATTTGCGACTGTCTTGGAAGTCCTGTCCTGTCGCTTCTGATAAATTGCATGCTGAAACATGAATTGGTGTTAGACCATCTGCTCACTGGTCGGAATGTTGCGAACGCGTCTAAATTCTTCGTGAACATCCAAGAAAGCGTCAACTATTTCAGGGTCGAAATGTTTTCTCCTTCCTTCAACTATCATCTTCATGGATTTTTCGTGTGAGAAGCCTTCCTTATAACGTCTCTTGGATGTTAGCGCGTCGTAAACGTCAGTTAATGCAACAATGCGTGCTGATAGAGGAATTTGAAGTTCACTGAATCCGAAAGGATATCCTGCGCCATCCCAACGTTCATGATGATAGTAAGCGACCTCGGCCCCGACGGTCAGATAACTCTGTTCTTCTCCAGTTTCCTTCGCCGCCTCTGACAGCGCTCGTCCTCCATACAGGGCATGCTGCTTCATGACTTCAAATTCTTCCGTCTCGTATTTCGCTGGTTTGAACAATACGCTATCAGGTATCACGATTTTCCCTATGTCGTGCAATACCGAACACTGCACCAAGTCTTCGATAAACTCGGATGTCATCTGCTTGCCGTAAAAAGGTCGCATACGTAGGCTTTTACATAGAATGGCGCAGTACACCCGTAGTCGATTCAGATGCTCTCCGGTCTCCCCATCTCGAGCTTCCGCCAGTGCCGCAAGGGCAAAAATAGAAGCGCCCTGAATCTTTCTAATCCTTATATAAGACGCCAACAACTCTTCATGAAGTCGAAATTGTTCCGTGATGTCCTGCCCAAGACCTACCACTCCGGTCATGCGTCCCTTTCGGTCTAACATGGGTGATATGGCCAGAGACAGAGTGACCTCTTTTTTATCCTTTGAGACCTGTTTGATGATCTTTTGTATTGCCCCGGCTTTACTGTCCAGAGCCTCTCTAAGAACGTTTTCGACGTCATGGGGGCCCATGTTGGGCGGAGAAAGTCTCAAGACCGATTGCCCAACCATTTCGTCCTCAGTGTAGCCGAATATATTTTCGGATCCTGAATTCCAGAACACTATCTGCTTATCTAGGTCGGTAACTACAATCGACACGCCTCGAGAACTCTCAAGTATGCCTCGTAAAAATTCATTAGTTTTTGCTAATTCTTTGGTTCTATTCTCGACCTGAACCGCCAGACGATCGGTGTATTCTTTCTCAAGGAGCTTAAGCCTGTAGTGCTCCAGCCCTTTTTGGACCGTGGAGATCAATATTTCTCCATTGATCGGCTTAAGGAGGAAATCGTAGGCGCCCAGTCTCAGAGCGCTGACAGCGCTTTCTATTTCACCATGACCCGTGATTATGACGACAGGAATGAGGTCGTCGGCTTCCCTTATTAGTTTCAGGAGACCGATGCCGTCTAGGCCAGGCATCAGAATGTCAGTAATAACGAGATTGGGCTTTTTGTCTGAAAACATTTTCCACGCTTGTTTTCCGCCGTTTGCCGAAATGACATCATAACCACTGAGTTCGAGTAACTCAGAAAGGCTTTCCAACGCAGCGGAATCGTCGTCGGCTACCAAAATCCTTAAAAGGTCCTCTTGATTATCTCGAAGAGCGGTTTCTTGCGCAGAGGATGGAGGATTTACAATGTCCGGATCCAATGTCTGTCTCCAGGGGGTTCACAAAGGTAACCACAAGCAGTTATAGGAAAAATATAAACGATTTTCTTCACGGCGCTCAAACTGAATCCTATCTATGAGGTGGTCACAAGTCAAACCTAAACTACGAAATAAATCCTTCACTCAATTGACAGACCTGCTCAGGCGCCTTAACTGTGAACCATGAGTTCGTCAGTCGCGAACTCCTCCTCTTTATGTAATATTCCGTCTGTCCAACTCCTTATGTAGATGTTGTATGAATTCGTCAGTTTAGGCGGAATCCTTTGCATGAAGAAATTGTTCAAGGAGGCAAAACATGCGTTTGGACAAGTTCACATTGAAATCTCAAGAAGCCCTGGAAACGGCTCAAAATATGGCTTCCAAAAGGGGAAACCCTCAAGTTGACACGGAACATCTTCTTTTGGCCCTGCTTTCTGACGATGAAGGAATTTGCGTTGAAATAGTCAAAAAGCTCGGAGCTGATCTGGAACGAATAATGGGTGAAACTCTCCAGGCAGTTGAACGTTTTCCACAACAGACCGGGGCAGTGGCTGACCGATACTTCTCAAACAGTCTCCGTGCAGTCCTGGAAAGCGCATTTAAGGAGATGGAACAGCTACACGACGAATACGTGTCCGTGGAACATCTTCTTATCGCAATTGCTCAAGCTTCAGAAACCACTGCTGCAAAGATCCTCAATTCGAAAGGTGTGACAAAGGACAAGATATATACAGTTCTGACCGACATCAGGGGAACACAGCGAGTAACTGATCAAGCCCCCGAGGAAAAATATCAGGCGCTCAAAAAGTTTACCAAGGACCTCACCGAGTTGGCCCGTAAAGGCAAGCTGGACCCGGTAATAGGAAGGGATGACGAGATCAGGAGGATAATTCAGGTCCTATCTCGAAGGACAAAAAACAATCCGGTACTGATTGGCGACCCCGGTGTGGGGAAAACTGCAATTGTTGAGGGGCTCGCCGGCAGGATAGTATCAGGCGATATTCCCGAAACCCTACGCGGAAAGAAGGTCTTGGCTCTTGATATAGGTCAGTTGATCGCAGGAGCTAAATACCGTGGAGAATTTGAAGACCGCCTAAAGGCTGTTCTTAAAGAAGTAACAACCGCTGCTGGCGAAATAATCCTGTTTATTGATGAAATGCATACTCTTGTAGGCGCCGGCGCAGCCGAAGGGGCCGTAGACGCTTCAAACATGCTCAAGCCCGCCTTGGCCAGAGGAGAGCTTCGAGCTGTCGGCGCTACTACTATCAACGAGTACAGGAAATACATCGAAAAAGACGCGGCCCTTGAACGTAGATTTCAGCCGATCTATGTGGCTGAACCCTCGGTCGAGGATTCCATATCTATCCTGAGAGGCCTTAAGGAACGTTACGAGTTGCATCATGGGGTCCGAATCCAGGATGCCGCTATCATCGCGGCTGTCACTCTTTCAAATAGATATATTACGGACAGGTTCTTGCCGGATAAAGCGATAGATCTAATTGATGAAGCTTCATCAAAGCTTAGGATCGAAATTGATTCAATGCCCACGGAAATTGACGAAATAGATCGAAAGATCATTCAGCTTCAAATCGAACAGCAGGCGTTGAAAAAAGAATCCGACCCTAACAGCAGGGATAGACTTGAAAAAGTTGAGGAAGAAATAAACAGACTCGGCGACGAATCTGAGGGGTTTAAAGGGAAGTGGCGTAGAGAAAAAGAAGTTATCGGCCAAATAAGGCAACTTAAGGAGCGACTTGAGCAGGCCAAAGTACAAGCGGCTCAAGCCGAACGAGAGGGTAATCTCGCCAAGGCGGCTGAGTTGAAGTACGGCATGCTGATTTCTTTGGAAAAAGATATTAAACAAAAAAACGCCGAGTTAGCTGAAATCCAAAAAGATGGAGGACTTCTAAAGGAAGAGGTGGACGCGGAAGATGTAGCTGATGTTGTGGCTAAATGGACAGGCATCCCGGTCTCCAGAATGCTCGAGAGCGAAGTCAGCAAACTGTTGAACATGGAAGAGAGAATAGCGCAAAGAGTCATTGGACAGAAGGAAGCAATTGTGGCCGTATCGAACGCGGTTCGACGATCCAGATCCGGATTGCAGGACCCAAATCGACCAATTGGCTCTTTTATATTCCTTGGTCCGACAGGGGTAGGCAAGACTGAACTTGCGAGAGCCCTTGCTGAATTCCTGTTTGATGACGAGCAAGCCATGATCCGGGTAGACATGCCAGAATACATGGAGCGACACTCGGTAGCAAGATTGATAGGCGCCCCTCCAGGTTATGTTGGTTACGATGAGGGGGGACACCTTACTGAGGCGATCCGTCGTCGCCCTTATTCGGTGGTGCTCTTTGACGAAATAGAGAAGGCGCATCCGGAAGTTTTCAACGCTATGCTTCAAATACTGGATGACGGGAGACTTACGGACGGCAAAGGCCGGACTGTTAATTTCAAGAACTCTATCATAATCATGACCTCGAATATTGGGTCCACAGAGATCAGGGATTATGCGGGAAAAGACGAGGATGCCATGAGATCCCGAGTCATGGAGGCGCTTCGTTTCCATTTCAGGCCCGAGTTTTTGAACCGGCTCGATGACATAATAATTTTCCATGCGTTGAGCAGGGAAGACATAGAGAAAATAGTTGATATCCAGATAGGACGACTAAACAGGAGATTGGCCGACAGTAAGCTTACGCTAACGCTAAGCCCGCAGGCTCGAAAGATGTTAGCCGCTGAAGGCTTTGATCCTGCTTATGGGGCCAGGCCCTTGAAACGATCGATCCAGCGTCTTATCGAAAACCCGCTGGCGTCTGAAATCCTGGGCGGAAATTACAGTCCTGACGATAACATAGAAGTAACTGTAGATGGAGATCACTTCAAGTTTGTGAAATCCAACTAAAGGCCAGGATTGTCAACCCGAATACGGCACAAGTTTGGCTGGTTCTCGGGTTGACATCCCTCGATAAAAACTGAAGCGGTAATATGCATAGCATTGATCAGAACCAATCCCTCCTGAATTCCCGACTCCTTTAGAGTATTTTCGACATCTCGAGTGATGTTGACGAACTGACGACGCTTGTTTATATTGAACCATAATTCTTTCCGGTAACTTTTCATGATGGCCTCTGGTAATTGATGGAGCTTGTCGGGCTCGAAGTCGTGTAAATATATCACAACGCATGTTGTGGTTGAGATCGATAGGCTACATGAAAAGTCATGACGTAAAAAATTTTCTAAACAAGGTTGGAGTCAGTAATGCCAAAAGCTTCGGACATAATGACCAAAGAAGTTATTACCGTCACCAAGGAGACCCCAATTCGGGAGTTGGCCAGGATCCTTTTGGAAAAAAACATAAACGGAGTCCCTGTTGTTGATGATGAAAACACAGTGATTGGAGTCGTTTGCGATTCTGATCTTGTGGAATTTAACAAGCCATTACACATCCCGACAGTCTTTGTGATACTGGATTCCGTCATCCCTCTTGAGAATCCCTGGCGTCTACACAAAGATTTCAAGAGAATTGCCGCGACGAAAGTCGGTGACATTTATTCGCAACCCGCTACGATCGTAAATCCCGACACCGATGTTGCTGAGATAGCGCGAATAATGTCTGAAACGAAATACTATACCATTCCTGTAGAAGAAGATGGAAAGCTAGTAGGTGTCATTGGTAAGGTAGACATCGTGAGATCGCTGGCGTTCTCATAGCGCCACATCTATAATATATATAGGTAAAAACCTATACAATATGAACAAGATATAATAAAATATAAATTGAAACTTTAAAAAACGTTGACAACTATTTGTTATTATGGTTTAAGCCGTCTTCATCAAGCGGCGGGTAGGCGTGCTTGCCGCTCAACATACCTTTTCTCTCGTGAAGCCCCGGTTTGAATCCTCCTTTAACGGGGCTTTACTTTGTACCGCATAGCGAATCCAAATTGAACAGAGATCATCTTAAGCAAATTCTAGAACAAGTGAGAACGGGCGAACTGACGGTAGAGCAGGCCGGTCTTTTGTTCCAAAGAATCGAAACAGAACATCTTGGTTTTGCGAGTGTCGACCATCACAGGGCCCTAAGGCTCGGGTTTCCCGAAGTGATTTATGGTGAGGGAAAAACGCCGGATCAAATTGTAAGCATATTCCAACGGCTATGCGCACGGCATGATGTAGTATTGATAACTCGGATCGACTCTCAAAAGTCTGAATATTTGATTGATCAAACCGGGGTTAAGATGGACCATAATCCGCTCGCACGGACAATCCTTTATTCGCCTGAAGAGATACCGATTCGTGGTAGAGGGTCTGTTCTTGTGATAGCAGCGGGCACTTCCGATCTACCGGTAGCCGAAGAAGCCAAAGTGACTGCCTTAGCCTTGGGGAACCGAGTCAACACCCTTTATGATGTTGGCATAGCTGGAATCCATCGGGTTCTTGAGCACATTGATGTAATCAATTCATCGTCCGTGATAGTAGTTGTGGCAGGCATGGAAGGGGCCCTTCCCAGCGTGATTGGGGGGCTTGTCGATCGGCCTGTAATAGCGGTTCCGACCTCTGTAGGATATGGGGCTTCTTTCGGGGGGATTGCAGCGCTCCTGGGGATGCTCAATTCGTGTGCGCCGGGAGTAGTCGTGGTGAACATAGATAATGGTTTCGGTGCCGCGTATGCTGCCAGCGTGATGAATCGTGACCGGGAATTGTAAGGCGCCACGTAAAAATCAAAGTAATATTATGTTTGCTAAACGTGGACCGCAGAGATTCTTATTTGAGATAAAGCTGAAATTCATGAGACTTTTTGGGGCCTATCCCTTTTACTTTGGCAAGTTCCATTGCACTGTTAAAACTACCGAAAGTATTTCTATATTCCACTATTCTTTTGGCCAGACCCGGTCCTATACCGGGAACACTTTCGAGGTCTTCCCCAGAGGCTGAGTTCAGGTCAATTCTTTTTCCGCATGCAATAGTTTGAGCGCCCGGTAGTCTCTCAACACTGATCAGCTTATCATCCTGAAAAACCATTACAGAACTGCAAGGGAAAACCTGCTCCGCTCGATCCAGACCGAGGCGATTTGTTTCCAGCGCCGCTGCTATCTCTTTAATTGTGGATGGTCCCTGAAGAAAAACAGTTCCTAATATTTTCCCGTTGAGAATGACCTGATATCCGCAATCTCCGAGTTGCGAGAGGGATGTCGTGGAGCGAGAGGAAGACTCATCGTTCATGATGTTTAGCCAGGAAAGAGACGTAAACACAAATAAAACGATGATTATTGCGAGGCCTCTAGTGGAAGGATTACTCAATTTTTTCCGACAAGGTCTTTCTGAAGTTTATAGTCAATGCTATCCACTAGAGCGTTCCATGACGCCTGTATTACATTTTCATTAAAGCCTACGGTCCACCACACATCTTCTCCGTCAGTGGATTCAATTAACACGCTGACGGTAGCGCCGGTACCAGACGTGCCTTCCAGGACCCTAACCTTGAAATCGGTCAGACGCACTTCGCCAACATTAGGGTAAAATGTCGTGAGGGCTTGTCTCAACGCGTTATCCAACGCATTTACAGGACCGTTTCCTTCTGCTGCGGAAAACTCCATCTTATCTCTTACGACGATTCTGATAACCGCGTCTGAATAGGTCTTTGTGTCTCCCTTTCTCTTAGAGCTGGTTACGCTGAATCCGTGTAGAGTAAAGAATCTCTTGTGAAGGCCAAGCATCCTTTTGAGCAACAATTGAAAAGAGCCGTCAGCGATATCGTATCTGGCGCCTTGGGCTTCAAGGTCCTTCACAATTTTCAGGACTTCACCAACACGCGGGTCATCAGGCGCCAAGTCTATTCCGAACTCAGCCGCTTTTTGAACTAACGCCGCGCGACCAGCCTGTTCCGAAATTGGAAGATGCCTGAAAGACCCCACCAGGGCGGGGTCGATGTGTTCGTAAGCCGAAGGGATTTTTAGGACGGCGCTTGAATGTAACCCTCCTTTATGGGCGAAGGCAGCGGTGCCGACATAAGGTTGAGCTTTATAAGGCGTACGATTTGCCATCTCATCAACAAATTCTGACAAATGCCTAAGGAGTTTCAACTTTGCCGGATCGTACTCCAATATTTTCATTTTCAGGGCAAGGGCGGGAATTATGGATATCAAATTGGTGTTTCCGCATCTCTCTCCTATGCCGTTTATGGTTCCCTGAATCTGTTTGATCCCAACTTCGGCGGCAATCAAAGAACATGCGACAGCGGTTTCCGAATCGTTATGATTATGAATACCGAGCGGCAGCTTAATTTGTCGCTGAGTGTACCGGATGATTTCTGCGGTTTCCGAAGGCAATGTCCCGCCATTCGTGTCGCAAAGGCACAGGAGATCGGCGGAACCTGCGGCTTCTAGAGTCTTGATAGCGTAATCCCTGTTTCTCTTGAAACCGTCAAAAAAATGTTCAGCGTCGAAAATCACCTTACTAAAATGTGGTCTAAGAAAATCAATCGTTTCCCCTATCATCTCAAGGTTACGTTCAAGCGAAACCGAAATGATGTTCGTGACGTGAAGGTCCCAACTCTTGCCGACTATTGTAACTGCCGACGCGCCGGTTTGTAGGAGACTCTGAACCTGGGGATCTTTTCGGGGTGTTAGGTCCGACCTGCATGTGCTCCCAAAGGCCACAATTTTGGAGTGTTTAAGATTGAGTTTTTGGGCAAGTTCGAAAAAGCGCCTATCCTTTGGGTTTGACCCTGGATAGCCTCCTTCGATGTAATCTATCCCTACCTCATCAAGCTTCTGCGCGATTCTAAGCTTATCGTCCAGGGAGAACGTTATACCCCAGGTTTGAGCGCCGTCTCTTAAGGTTGTGTCGTACAACTCGATGAAGCCCAACTATATCCTCCAGCCTGAACCCAATTAGAGCGGTTTTTCAAGTTCAAAAACGTCATGTAAAACACGCACGGCTAATTCGGCATATTTCTTCTTGATCACACACGAAATCTTTATTTCTGATGTGGAGATCATTTCAATATTTATTCCCTCCCTCGCTAAAGCAGCGAACATTCTTGAAGCCACACCGGTATGAGAACGCATCCCGAGGCCGATTATAGAAACTTTGGCCATGTCCTTGGAACCGGTCAGTTTTTCCGCTCCCAGTATTTCTCTGACTCCCTGACAAATCTCGAGCCCCTTCTCAAGGTCGGCCGATGGAACAGTAAAAGAAATGTCAGTTTTGCCTTCCTCACTGGAGTTCTGAATTATCATATCGACTACTACATTGGATTCAGCTAGCGCCAAAAAAAGCTGTGAGGCAGTGCCCGGAACATCAGGGATTCCTGAAAAAGTAATCTTGGCTTCCTTGGAGCTACAAGTGACTGCTCTGACCGATTCTTTTTCCATATCTGAACTTTCCTCCGTAACCAGGGTCCCCTCGTTGTCGTTGAAGCTAGACCTAACGATTAGAGGAACCTTGTGTCTCATCGCGAATTCGACTGCGCGAATGTACAAGACCTTTGCGCCGAGGGAGGCCATTTCAAGCATTTCCTCATAAGCGATACTCGAGATCTTCTTGGCCTCTGGAACGATATTGGGATCCGTTGAGTAAACACCATCAACATCAGTAAAAATCTCACATAGATCAGCTTTCAGGCCGGCAGCCACGGCAACGGCGGAAGTGTCTGACCCGCCACGACCCAAAGTGGTTATGTCACCGTTCTCGTCAACGCCTTGAAATCCGGCGATTATTACGATAGCGCCATTAGAAAGATCTTCACTGATCTTTTGTGTATCAATGTCTGTTACCCTTGCTGCTCCGAAAGCCGCGTCCGTTGCGAGTGGCAATTGCCAAGCGCAATAAGATTTCGCTTTATATCCCATGCTTTGTAGGGTAATTGCGAGCAGGGCTATGGTAACTTGCTCCCCCGTTGAAACGAGAACATCCATTTCCCTCTCGTTTGGTATAGGGGTAATCTCTTTCGCCATGTTGATCAATCGATCGGTTTCACCGGCCATGGCAGATACAACGACAACCATGTCATTACCCTGGTCCTTACGAGCAGCCACCCTGCGTGCAACATTGGCGATCCGGTCAAGGGCGCCTACAGACGTTCCTCCATACTTCTGAACTATAACAGCCATCAGTTTTCTCCAACACAACTCAAAAACGCTTCAAAACTTTTCATCAATCCCAGGCCTCATGGTGGAGTGAAAATTTACTAATTAACCCGAACGATTTCTGATCTCTTCTGGGAATCTCCCATCCCACGAGCCTGATACCTCATACTCGAATTCCAGGGCTCTTGAATCTTCGCTTTCTCCATTGAGAACTGTTACCCTGAGTTCAGAGTCTAGAATCGGGATATCATCAGGGGCCCATTCTATTAGTAACGCGCCGTTTGTATAGACAACCTCCATCAATCCGAGTTCTTCTATAGCTTGGGGGCCGACTCTGTAGAGGTCTGCATGATCTATTATCAAGTCACCCTCGTAGCGATTCACTAGCGTGAAGCTGGGGCTAATGACATCATCGATAGGGATTCCTAAGGCTCCGGAAATAATCCCCTTTGCCAATCGTGTTTTTCCTGATCCCAGGTTTCCCTTCAACGTGATTAGGTCACCGGGCTGCAATACAACACCGAGGTTTTTGCCCACGGTTATCGTTTCTTCCTCGGAATCTGTCTTGACCCGGATTTTGGTTAACATGCTTCGCTGCGCGTGTTTATATATGACTCTCCAGAATCATATCACTTAAAACGTAATCTCACATGATACGAAAAACATTATCTCGTAGCAACGACAATGTAGTTTTCGTAGCAAAAAATTCTTGAATTTCATTGATACATCTGGTGAATCTTTGATATGATATTGTTTTGCTATAGTCTTCATGTTACAAGACACTTCCTGGGGAAGCATATTATGTGACTCCTGAGCGCTGCCGGCCGGGTGAATATGATCCCATGAGAAAAGTAGTTAAGTTTCCGGCCAAAATATATGTTGCGCTCGTGCGAAAATATTGAAATTACGGGAAAACTATTGGAACAATTCAAGGCGTTGGAGATTCTATTAGACATGTGCTGATTTCCCGATGTGGTTGGGAAATTTGATAATCTTATTTGTTCAGTAAGAGAGGAAGGCGAAACGCCTGAATTAGTGGAAAATGGATTTCATTAGGCCTTTGTTGGCGCTTGCTCCGGATTACAGAAAACGTAATGGAAGACCTTTTGTCACATTGAGTTACGCTCAGAGTCTGGACGGTTGTATATCAGCGCGTCCAGGAGAGCCCCTGGCATTAAGTGGACAAAGGTCGTTACGCTTGACTCATCAGCTTAGAGCTGCTCATGACGCCATCCTAGTCGGTATCGGAACCGTTTTTTCAGATAATCCCAGACTTACGGTCCGTCTCGTTAACGGTTCAAGTCCCCGGCCTGTAGTAGTTGACAGTTTCCTTAGAACCCCACTCGATAGCAATATTCTGACCGAACGCTCTCGCGGTCCAATAATCGTAACCAGTCATAAAGCTGATGATAAGAAGGTCAAGATATTGGAGAGTAGGGGGGCTATGGTTGTCAAAGTCACGTCTAATGGCAACGGCTTGATCAACTTAACCGAGATGCTGGGAGTTCTGGGAGATCTATCCGTGAACAGCTTGATGGTTGAAGGCGGCGCGCGGATTATCACAAGTTTCCTGATGGAAAAATTGGCCGATTTCATTGTGCTGTTTGGTCGGAGGATTGAGGGCTGTCAGTGATTTAGGAGAATCGGATCCAAGTCAGTTTCTGCGGCTTCAGAATCAAGGGCACCGATGGTTGGGGAAGGACCTGATTCTGTGGGGGAATCTCACGTCAAATTGTGAGGACCATGCTCAACTACCCACCGCAGTAGGAGGCGCTTGCTTTTAACGCAAGTGACTTTATCCCAAACATGAAATTTGATAGAAAATGAGTGCTTCCAGGCATGAAATGAGAGCAAAGTCTCTCTACTTTGAAGGGCCTGGTCGTGTTGCGATACGAGAGACATCTGTTGTCGCTCCTCGTCGTGGACAGGTGCTCGTAAAAACGTTGTTTTCAGCCATCAGTTCGGGAACCGAATCTCTTGTCTACAGAGGTGAATGGCCTGCAGGGCTGGTCATCGACGAGAGCATACCGACACTTTCCGGAAAATTCTCGTATCCGCTGAAGTACGGTTACGCCGCAGTCGGACGGGTGATTGAGGTCGGGGAGGGTGTTACCCCTGAATGGATTGGAAGGCTGGTCTTCGCTTTTAACCCTCACGAAACACATTTTGTTTCCTCTACCAAAAAGTTGACTCTTATCCCTGAAGGTATCACACCCGAAGGGGCATGTTTCCTACCAAACATGGAAACTGCTGTTAGCCTTGTCATGGACGGTAGTCCTCTAATAGGTGAAGTTGTAGCAGTCTTCGGACAGGGGGTGGTTGGGCTCTTGACTACCGCCTTACTGGCGAGAATGTCTTTGGGAAAAGTTGTTACCTTTGACAAACATCTCATGCGCAGGCGAGCATCGTTACTCCTGGGAGCGGATTTGTCCATTGATTCGACTACTGATTTTGGAGCCGACCGTTTCGAGGATTTTTTTGAGGATGTGTGGACTGATGATGATCGGGCAGACTTAACGTATGAACTTTCCGGGCGGCCCGAAGTCCTGAATCAGGCTATTTCCATAACGGGATTTGATGGTAGGATAGTGGTTGGATCTTTCTATGGTTCAAAAAAGGCTTCAATTGAACTAGGTGGCTGGTTTCATAGGAGCCGGATAAAGATAATAAGCAGTCAGGTGAGTTCGATAGCTCCGCATCTGGCCGGTCGCTGGTCCAAGACGAGGAGGTTAGGTTTTGTATTGAAGATGTTAGACCAATTAGAACCAGACAGACTGGTTACTCATAGAATCAACTTTTCTGAGGCTGAGAGGGCGTACAAACTTCTAGATGAAACGCCTGACAAAGTAATCCAGGTTATTCTTACATACGAGGAGAACGCATGACCTGTCATCAGGGCGACTCTGTATATGCGGTAGCGGTTCAACGAAATTTTGTGGCTCGCCATTTTCTTTTTGGTGGGGACTGGGGCTCAGAGAACGAAGTTCATTCCCATCATTATCGAGTGGAAGCGCGATTAGAGGGAAGAGAGCTTGATCAGCACGGATATCTCGTCGATATAGTGGAAATAGAAAGTCTGCTCGATGGCCTTGTAGATCGATATCGCGACAACTCCCTGAATGAATTGCCCGAATTTGCTGGATTGAACCCGAGCATAGAACATTTCTCACGCATTTTTTGTGAGAAGATGTGGAACGGTGTTACTGCTTCCAATATTACGGCGATAACAGTCCGAATCTGGGAAAATGATATAGCCTGGGCTGGGTACCGAAGAGAACGTTCTTGAAAGTTGGACTGGTAATTTACGGCAGCCTGGATATCCTGACCGGTGGCTTTGTCTATGATCGAAAATTAGTCGATTATTCAAGGGAGCAGGGAGCGTCTGTCGAAATATTTTCCCTACCTTGGCGTGATTATGCCGCTCACCTGACGGACAATCTTTCCTGCAAGTTTTTAAGACGATTAAGAAGCTCAAAATGTGACATACTCTTGGAGGATGAACTAAATCACCCCTCACTGTTAATTACGAACCGTATTCTAGCCCATTCGATTAAATATCCCATAATCTCCATAGTTCATCATCTGAGGTGCAGTGAGCTGCGATCAGAAGCGGCTAACCGATTCTACCGAATGGTGGAAAAAAAATATTTAGCATCGACCAATGGTTTAGTTTTTAATAGTTACACCACTCGAGATAGTGTTGAGAAACTTGGTCTTGGTCCAAAGCCTTATGTCATCGCTTATCCGGGGAGAAATTCTGTTAATCCAGGAATTGATCCGGCATTTATTAGAAAAAGAGCCGAAGAAACCGGTCCACTCAGGTTATTGTTTGTTGGAAGCCTGATTCGCAGGAAAGAGTTGCACACTCTTCTGGAAGCGCTCTCATATATTCCTAAAAAGGAATGGATTTTGAGAGTGGTAGGGAGTCTCGAGACCGACAAGGCATACAGCGCTGAGATACTGGATCGTATAAGGCGATTTGAGCTAGCGGATAACGTGACGTTGTTGGGCTCAATGTCGGGAGAGAAGCTTGAAGCGGAATATCGCAATTGCCAGGCGCTGGCGGTTCCTTCTTCTTATGAGGGGTTTGGGATCGTTTATCTTGAATCGATGGGGTTTGGTTCGCCTCCCCTAGCATCTACTGCTGGGGCTGCGCACGAAATAATAACAGATGGCCTAAACGGTTTTCTTGTGACGCCGAGTGACGCTAGGGGTATAGCTGAAAAAATTGCCCGCCTGACTGCTGACAGAAAACTCTTGATCGAGATGGGGTTGGCTGCTTTGGATCACTTTATCGCTCACCCTACCTGGGAACAGAGTTCCGAAAAGATATTTAATTTCATGAAAGAAATGGTCGACAGGACTCATGTTTAACGAATCAGATTATTCTTTTGCCAGATATTTATCTTCCAAGAAAAGTGTTGATGACAGATCCTTAAACAGATGCGTCTGGGGAAAATTACGGTCAGTCATTGCCTCTGAATATTCGAAGAAGACCTTGAAGATTCTGGAAATAGGGGCCGGAATCGGAACGATGTTCGAGCGTTCTATCGATTGGGGATTGTTTAACCGGGCTCATTACACTGCCATAGACGCAATGCTTGACAATGTGTCGGAGGCCAAGGCTAGGATACCTGGTTGGGCGTATAATGTTGGCTATTGCGTTAAAGAAATTGCAGACAGTGAATTAAAATTATCCGGTTCAGGAACAGACGTCGCGTTGAAGCTGGAAGCGGGCGATTTCTTTGAGTTTGCAAGGGTTGAACAAGCGGCTTCAACCTGGGATCTAATCATTGCGAATGCTTTTCTGGATCTTGTGGATGTTAGAAAAACATTACCGATCACGATGAATCTGTTGAAGCCAGGGGGATTGTTATATTTCACGATAAACTTCGATGGCGCCACCATAATTGAACCGGAGATCGACGCTGAATTTGATGCTCTAGTTGAACGATTATATCACCAGACCATGGATAGTCGAATAACGGATGGATCTATTTCCGGGGACAGCAAGACCGGCAGGCATTTCTTTGAGGTTGCGAGGAAAAATGGTCTGGAGATTCTGGAAGCGGGATCTTCCGATTGGGCTGTATTTGCAGGGAAAGACGGTTATCGTGAGGACGAAGGTTATTTCTTACACTTCATAATCCACACAATGTATCTTGCGCTTAGAGATAGGCCGGAACTCGACCGTAAACGGTTCAAGAATTGGATCGAGAAAAGACACGCTCAGGTTGAGGATCGTGAGCTAGTGTATATTGCTCACCAACTCGATTTCTTGTGCCGGAAACCGGATGCTTCTGGTTCTGAAAATCAACTCTAAGAGGGCTTCATTGCAGATTCCACGCGCCAATCCGTAAGAGGTTTTTCAAGGAGATGTAATAAGTTCTGGAATGCACCGAGACACATATAGGCTCCGCTAATTCTTTTCGGCGCCATTACAACTGCGCATGAACTAATGGAGCCGTTCCCGAGACGCCTTTTTTAATTCTAGGCTACGTAGTAGAAATAATTCGATTTTACCATTTAAAAACGCTCAAGGTTATTGAACAATTGTTAGGCTGCCTCGCGTTCTAGCACCTGCTCTGCGTTGGCTTTGAAGTCGTCCAAAGATATGAACTGCTTATCAGCAGCGCTGGTAATTCGGCTTCTATCCTTCCTGCTCAGGTTTTCAAAGTCTTCGTGAACCATAAAACTCTTAAATGGTATTTTGGCTCGCTGGAATTCCAAACAAGAAATTGTCGCAAGCCTTGCTTTTGCCGAATCTTTCACACCAAAAAGGTAGATGGGACGAGGTTGAATGTCGAACTCAAAATCAACCTCCAGATCGTCTCGATCTTGAATAGGGAAAACTTTTGGTCTTGGGCTATATTTCCTTAGTGCATCTTCTATAAACTCAGTGAGGATTTCATAGAAAAGGCTCTGAATTACCTCTCTTTTGAAAAGCCGCATGTTCGATACCTTGGCTATGGCTTGGGCGAATTGAAGCACAGAGGGATAGAGGCTTTCCTGATCGGTATTAATGAATAGGTTTCCATTTTCTTCAGTGATTCGATTTTCCGAGAGGATTCTCTGAAAAATTCGTTCCTTGTTTGGGGTGTCAAGATCAAAATGATATGATAGCCTCATTAGAGTCATACCGTGGTCGCACACTCTTATCTTTTCTTGTCCTCCGTTAATGGTTTCCAGAAAGATATCAACCATGTCTCCGTCTTCATGATACAGAGGAGCAACCAGTTGTATTACTCCGGGGCGTCTCTCCCGAAACAAGACTTGACTGTTGAACTGTTCTTTGAGCAGATCAAGGTAGTTCATGGCTCACGCTCCTGTTCCACAAAGTTTAGATCAAGCCCTGGCTGACTAAGTTCCGGGGAATATTCCCCTGCGTTAATAAGGTTTATTTCCCTCAGAAAAAAAGAAAGGGCGTCTTTATAACATCCGTATCTTTCGGTGACTTCTCCTCCGAATTCCGCAGGCAATCCTGCCACAATATTTTCGGCTTTTGCCCGATGGAAGTGATAGTGAAAATGGGAAACAGAATGTCCGTAACTGCCAATAAAATCGCCGTGCGGTCCATTGCAGCGTAGCAAGTGTAAAGCGTCACGTTCATCCCCAGGATGATAAACTAGTCCAATCGAGAAATTCTCTCTGAAGTCGTCGTTGACTCTCATAAATACCGAAAATTCTATTACACCGTCTGCTGATCGAAGGAACATGGTGTTGCGTTGGCTGCCTCGTTCTTGTCGCATCTCTTTTCTTGGCGGTTCAGTTATGACCTTGGGACAAGAAATTAAACGGTCGATTTCCTCCTGTGAATAGGTCTTCAATATGTTATCCCCTCATCTGGCTAGTCTAGCTATATCAAAGTGT
>JAPLJJ010000178.1 GCA_026388665.1 Deltaproteobacteria bacterium | reverse complement strand
TCTGCAAGGAGGCAAGAATCGTGCTTGGCGCAGTTGCGCCTGTTCCAATGCGCGCGATTAAGGCTGAAGGCCTTATAACGGGCCAAGAATGGACCCACGAACTCATCGAAAAAGCTGCTTCTCAGGCGGCCGAAGAATCGAAGCCCATATCTGATGTGAGAGCAAGCGCGGACTATCGGAAGAAAATAGTGGCCGTATTAACTTTACGTGCCCTTGAAGAAGCCCATGAACGGGCAGTCAGGCGTTAGCTCAAACACAAAGGAAAGACCATGAAACAACAATTCAATATTGTGGGACAAGACGTCCCAAGGACCGACGCTGAAGCAAAAGCAAGAGGGTCCGCTATATATACTGATGATATGAAGCTACCGGGAATGCTTCACGGGAAAATATTGAGGAGTCCGGTGGCTCACGCTCGTATTCAACATATTGACACCAGTAAAGCCGCTGCCCTCCACGGCGTGAAGCTTGTCATCACCGGAGAGGACACGCCCAAGATAAAATATGGTAACTGGAGGCTGTTCCCTGAAACGCAGGATGAGTATCCCCTAGCGGTTGACAAGGTGCGGTTCATAGGCGACGAGGTGGCCGCCGTAGCCGCGACGGACAAAGACACTGCGGAAGAAGCTTTGGAGCTGATTGAGGTAGAATACGAAGAACTTCCTGGTGTATTCGATGTTGATTCGGCTACGCTACAGGGAGCGCCAATCATTCATGACTACTGCCCCTCTAATATTAGCGTAAATCGAAAGATCAAGTATGGAGATGTAGAAAAGGGATTCTCAGAATCGGACTATATCAGGGAAGACTCTTTCACTGTTCACTCCGTCAGCCATGCTTACCTTGAACCTTGCTCGGCCTTGGCCCAAGTCGATTTGGATGGCCGGATCACACTGTGGACGTCGACCCAGGTCCCTTACATAGTTCAGTGTCTACTAGCCTCAACACTCGGCATGAGGGAGAACGACATTCGTGTGATCAAACCTTTTGTAGGGGGCGGTTTCGGCGGAAAGATGGAATTGCGGGCATGGGAATTTTGCGCTGCTCTCATTGCTAAGAAGACGGGCCGACCAGTGAAGTTCACTATCAGCAGGGAAGAGGAATTTCTTGCCGGTAGGCGAAGACATCCCATGAAGATCTATTCCAAGGTTGGGTTTAAGAAGGACGGGACGCTTGTCGCTAAAGATCTGAGAATCGAACTGGATGGTGGGGCTTACAATGCAATGGGGCCCACCGCCACTTTCTTGAGTGGCAACTTCGGGGCCATGCTTTATCGCTATCCCAACTACCGGTTTCATGGGGAACACGTTTATACAAACAAGCCGCCTGCCAGCGCAATGCGTGGTTTCGGCGCCCCTCAATCGCTTTACGCCACTGAGATCCAGATGAATATAGCCGCAGAGGAACTGGGAATCGATCCTATCGACCTGAGGCTAAAAAACGCTCAGGTAAGTGGAGATGAAATTCCTGATGTGGCCGTTATTTCGAGTTGTGGTTTCGTTGATTCAATAAAAGCGGTGGCTGAGATGAGTGGATGGAAAGAAAAACGCAAAAACCTCCGACCGGGTAAAGGGATCGGTATCGGTTGCTACAGTTTTATTTCCGGAGGGGTGTTCAATTGGTTCAATACCCAATATCCGTTCTCTGCCGCAGAAGTTAGGGCATTTTCAGATGGCACGGTCCATCTTCTCACTATGGCTTCAGATATAGGACAGGGCTCGGACACGGTCCTGAAACAGATCCTGGCGGAGGAGCTTGGGCTGAAGATGGAAGACATACGGATCACCTCTGCGGATACATCCATGACCCCTCAAGCTGATTTAGGTTCATGGGGAAGCCGTGTAACCCTCATGGCTGGGAACGCAGTGATCGACGCGGCAAAGAAGATTAAGGAACGGTTATTTGGAGCTGTATCAGCCCGTTTCAATCTCAATGTCATCCACGACATCGAATGTGAAAATGGCAGAGTACAGGCCAAAGGCAGACCCGACTACGGTTTAACTTTCGGAGAGGCGGTCGCCATGGCGCAGAAGGCAAACAGAGGGGAACCCCTTGTCGCTCGTGGGTCATACACGCCAAGGGGTAAGGGATTGGTGACCCCTGCTTTTGGTTTTGGAGCCCAGGTGTCTGAGGTAGAGGTTGACAGGCAGACAGGTCTGGTAGAAGTGAAACAGATGTGGACAGCCCATGACTGTGGAACGGTCATAAACCCAAGGAGCGTTGAGGGACAACTCGCGGGCTCCATTCAAATGGGACTCGGTTATGCTCTTTCAGAGCAATTCGTCATGGAAGGGGGAAAGACTCTA
>JAPLJJ010000246.1 GCA_026388665.1 Deltaproteobacteria bacterium | reverse complement strand
GACCAGAATTCGTGACCTAATGTTGTCGTGTTCAGGAGTCATTGAGAGGTCCTTAATAAGATCCATTAATTATGGGGCTTCGGCTCGAGTCTGATTCATAATCAGACTCGCCGTAAAATAACATCAGTGGTCCCTAACGAAAAAATTCTTCAGTCAACATAATCGGGCGGCCACAATCGGGTCAATACCAATGTTACCTTGATGGCGAATTGCCTTGAGCCCGACAAGATCGAGACATTAGATTGCCTTTCATAGGTTCAAGACATTATAATCCTATTTTATGATATTAGGACATTTCGCAGTTGCAGGTATAGCAAAACAGACCTGGTTCAACACGACAACCTTATTTTTCTCACTCTGGCCGCTCTTCGTCCGGATCTTTTCGATAAACCCGCCAACCTACTCTTCGGAATCCCGGGCCGCGGCATGAGTCTGAGTGTATTCGCTATTGCCATAGCCATCGCATGGGTTGTATTGGCCGCATTAGAACAAGTCTCTAGGTTGCTTGTCGCAAGTATGGTTATGTGGGGGAGCCATTTGTTGGGTGATTTTCTGCAATCTCAGGTTTTACTGTGGCCGTTCCTGGGCCCGTTAGAAACTGGCCCCAAGTTCTATTTGGGTGAAAAACTTCGTTTTTTTATATCGATCGCTTATACCCTGAACAGTTTTGGGCCGAAATACTTTGCGTCGCGGCCCTGATTAGTATATTTCTTGCTAAACTATTCATCTCAAAAACACGAGGGCCGGTGGTATTACAAGAATCAGGATCCTCGGCCCCTAGTTCAGACCGCATATAAACAAGGAAATTCTTAAAGCTTAGACATTAACCCTTCTCTCTACAGAACAAGCAAGTTTTCATTGGATCAGGCTTTGAATGGACGGAGGCCCGAATGTCCAAGAAGACGATTTTGTCATCATTGAGGTGGCTAAGAAATCTTAGCCTGACTGATCATTGTAAAAAAGAAAAATTATCCCAGGGCTGGGGAGAGGTCATTTGTGGACATCGGGAATGGGAAGACTACTATCGTAGGAGATGGCAGTACGACAAAAAGGTCCGATCAACTCACGGGGTCAATTGCACCGGATCATGCTCCTGGGATGTTTTCGTAAAAGATGGTATCATCGTATGGGAGTTGCAAAACACCGACTACCCTGGTTGCGGACCTGAATCTCCGGATCATGAGCCGCGAGGTTGCCCCCGCGGAGCTACCTTCTCGTGGTACACTTATAGCCCGGTTCGGCTCAAACATCCTTATGTACGTTCCGTCTTACTCAAAATGTGGGGAGAGGCCCGAAAAAGCGGCGCCGATCCGGTAGACGCATGGCAAAGCCTGGTAGAAGACCCATCGAAGAGGAAAGCATACCAGGAGGCGAGAGGCAAAGGCGGCTTCGTCCGGGTATCGACTAATGACGCTATTGAGTTGATTGCGGCCTCATTAGTTTACACGATTAAGAAATACGGCCCGGATCGCGTCTTCGGGTTCTCTCCAATCCCGGCAATGTCTATGGTTGGATACGCTTCCGGAGCAAGATTCCTCTCCCTGATCGGCGCTTCCTTAATAAGCTTTTACGACTGGTACTGCGACCTCCCGCCCGCATCTCCCCAGGTCTGGGGCGAACAGACCGATGTGCCCGAAAGCGCCGACTGGTTCGAATCGACCTACATGATTGTCTGGGGGACCAATCTACCTATGACCCGGACCCCGGACGCCCATTTTTTCGTCGAGGCCCGTTACCGGGGCGCAAAGGTAGTCGCTGTCTCGCCCGATTACTCCGAATACGTAAAATTCTCGGATACGTGGCTGCCCGCTAGAGCCGGCACCGACTCGGCCCTGGCAATGGCTATGACTTTTGTCATTATCAAGGAATTCTATCTTGATCGCTCATCCCCATACTTCACTTCCTACGCAAAGAGTTTTACGGACCTTCCCTTCGCTGTGCGCCTCAAACATGATGAGACCGGATACGTTTCACACCGTTTCGTGAGGGCTTCAGATCTTGGTTTGACGGTGAACAACGCGGAATGGAAAACGGTTTACTTTGACTCACGCTCCAAGTCGTTTGTGGTTCCTAACGGGAGTCTCGGTTTTAGGTGGAACGAAGAAGGCCGATGGAACCTCAAGCCGGAAGATTCTACGACAGGAGCGCCGGTGGATCCTGTATTGAGTTTTGCTGATGACAATGATGACTGGGTATTCGTCAAATTCCCTTTTTTCGGATTTGAAGGATCACGAGTAAAGAATGGGACCGTGCCGGTAAAAAAGATCCTTGTGGGTGGTGAGGAGATACTCGTTACGACCGTCTTTGATTTAATGGTCGCCAACCTTGGTATTGATCGAGGCCACGGAGGCGAAACAGCCATCGACTATAACGATCCCAAACCTTACACACCGGCATGGCAGGAGCCTAATACCGGCGTCCCTGCGCAAGATGTCATAAAGGTTGCACGGGAGTTCGCGGAGAACGCCGAAAAAACCCGAGGGAAATCCATGATTTTTCTCGGAGCTGGGAGCAACCACTGGTTTCACTCTGACATGATTTATCGAACCATCCTCAACCTTACATCGCTGTGTGGATGTCAGGGCGTTAATGGAGGCGGTTGGGCACACTACGTGGGACAGGAGAAAGTCCGTCCGCTTACAGGTTGGGCGACGCTCGCTTTTGGTTTGGATTGGCTAAGGCCGCCCCGTCAGCATAATGGCGCATCTTTCTACTATTTTGCGACCGGCCAGTGGCGGTATGACACTCTGGACGCCCGGACCATCGCATCCCCAATGGCCCCTTCCGACCTGCCGGAACATCCAGCGGATTACAATGTGATCGCCACTCGACTGGGTTGGTTGCCGGGTTATCCCCAGTTCGATGGGAATCCTCTTGACCTGTGTTCTGAAGCCATGGCCGACGGAGCCTATACTGATCAGGAAATTATCAACAATGTAGTCGATAAACTCAAGAATGGCAGGTTAGCTTTTGCAGCCGAAGATCCTGACAATCCGCAGAACTTTCCTCGTATGCTCTTTCTCTGGCGTTCGAATCTATTGGGGGCCAGCGGAAAAGGCCATGAATACTTTCTGAAGAATTTATTGGGAACACATAACGCGGTAATGGCGCACGAAAGCGGGTTACGGCCCAAGGAGATAAAATGGAGCGAGGCGCCACCGGAAGGCAAGCTCGATCTATTGGTTACACTTGATTTTCGTATGTCCACGAGCGCCCTATACTCTGATGTCGTCCTCCCTGCGGCTAGCTGGTACGAAATCAGTGACCTTAGCACGACGGACCTCCATCCTTTCATTCATCCATTTAACCCAGCCATAGATCCGCCGTGGGACACAAAAAGCGACTGGGACCATTTCGCTGCCCTCGCGGAGAAGTTTTCCGAACTGGCGATATCACATCTTGGGGTTCGCAAAGATGTGGTAGCGACCCCCCTACTCCACGATTCTCCCGGTGAACTCGCTCAACCTCATGTCTTGGATTGGCATAAGGGACAAACGGCGCCGATACCCGGTAAGACTATGCCGAATCTATCGGTACTAACTCGTGATTTTCCTAATGTTCACAAAATGATGACATCGTTGGGGCCTCTTGTGAACAACTCAACCATAGGGGCTAAAGGCGTTTCATGGAACGCTGCCACAGAATACGAATATCTCAAGACCAATCTGGGAACAGTCACTCAGCCGGGTATAAGTCATGGGATGCCCGAATTGAAATCCGCCAAACAAGCGGCGGAAACAATCCTTGCTTTATCACCCGAGACTAACGGGTCCGTTGCGGTCAAATCATGGAAGGGCTTGGAGAAAAGAACGGGGCTCAGCTTGGCTTATATGAGCGCAAAACGTGAGGGAGAAAAATTCTCGCTTGCCGGCCTGACAGCCCAACCACGTAAGGTCATAACCTCCCCGATCTGGAGTGGGGTCGAGTCGGAAGATCGAAGATATTCCGCATTCGTGATGAATATTGAGGACAAGGTCCCATTTCGAACGCTTACCGGTAGAGCCCACTTTTACCTGGATCATGAATGGGTCCTGAATTTTGGAGAAGCGCTCCCTCTGTTCAGACCGCCGCTTGACATGAAATTGTTAGGCTCAACTGATGTGGATACCAAAGGAAAGGACTTCATAGTTCTAAACTATCTTACGCCCCATTCGAAATGGTCCATTCATAGTACTTACTCCGAAAACCTCTTGATGTTGACTCTGTTCCGCGGCGGCAATGTGATCTGGATCAACGATGAGGATGCGAGTTTAATTAATATTAGCGACAATGACTGGGTGGAATGTTTTAATGTTAACGGCGTGATAATTGCCCGAGCGGTAGTTAGTCACCGGATACCTCGAGGCAATGCTTTCATGTACCACGCTCAAGAGAGATTAGCTGTTCCTGGTTCACAATCGTCCGGGCAACCAGGAGGTACCCATAACAGTGTGACACGAATTATGGTCAAGCCGACTCAGATGATAGGGGGTTATGCCCAGTTGAGCTACGGTTTCAACTATTACGGGCCAACCGGGGCACAGAGAGACGAGGTCGTCGTAGTCCGAAAAGCCGACGAGGTGAAGTGGCATGAAGATTAAAGCTCAAATCGCCATGGTCATGAACCTTGATAAGTGTCTCGGGTGCCACACTTGCAGTATCCCATGCAAACAGGTGTGGACGAACAGGCGTGGCGCCGAATACATGTGGTTCAATAATGTCGAAACTAAACCGGGTATAGGGTACCCCAAGAAATGGGAAGACCAGAAACTTCACAAAGGGGGATGGGAAGCGTCCGATGGCAAATTACGGCTTCGAGCAGGTGGCCGAGCGAAAAAATTTGTAAGGATATTTCATAACCCGGACCTACCCAGCCTTGACGATTACTACGAACCTTGGACCTACGATTACGAGCAGCTTACCTCATGCCCACGCAGTCAACGCCAACCGACCACAAGACCAAAGTCTCTGATAACCGGCGCAAATACGGATGTGAAATGGGGCCCCAACTGGGAGGACGACCTGGCCGGCGTGAACACAACCGGAGCAGGCGACGTGAACTTCAGCGGCCTGGAACATGAGATCTATCTACAATTCAAAAAAGTCTTCATGTTTTATTTGCCTAGAATCTGTGAACACTGCCTTAACCCTGCTTGCGTCGCGTCTTGCCCTTCTGGGGCGCTTTACAAGAGAGATGAAGACGGAATAGTTCTAGTTGACCAGGAACGATGTCGCGGTTGGCGCTATTGCGTCTCCGGATGCCCTTATAAGAAAGTTTACTTTAACTGGGAGGCAGGCCGATCTGAGAAATGCATTCTTTGCTACCCCAGAATCGAAAGCGGGCTGCCCACGCTTTGCGCTCATTCTTGCGTCGGCCGGATACGCTACATGGGTGTTCTGCTCTATGATGCCGACCAAATAAAGAAAGCGGCCTCAGTCGTGGATGATAGAGGAGTTTACAAGGCTCACGTCGAGACGTTGCTAAATCCCAATGATCCCGATGTGATCGCTGCCGCCAGGGAACAAGGCGTCTCGGAAAGTTTCATAATTGCGGCTGAGAAGTCTCCCGTTTACAAACTGGCCGTGGAATGGGGACTCGCCTTTCCACCTCACCCTGAGTTCCGAACTCTTCCGATGGTGTGGTACGTTCCTCCGCTCAGTCCCCTGATTCATGAGATTGAAAAATACGGCTCGAAACCGGATCAACCAGATTTCATGCGTATTCCTATCAGGTATCTGGCAAATCTGCTCACAGCCGGTGATGAAGCCCCTGTACGACTAGCCCTCAATCGTCTCATGGCGCTCCGGGAGTTCATGCGATCGACACGAGTGGAGGACCAACCGGATTCCGGCATGCTCGACCATGTAGGCATGACTGAACCTGTGGCTCGAGAGATGTATAAACTCCTGGCCATTGCGAAGTACGATGATAGGTTCGTTATCCCGACGACGAGGAGAGCAGACGATGAAGATATGTATCGGGGTCGCGGACGGCTCGGCTTCCCGAGGGAATCTTAGTATGAAACTATAATGATACCCAAATTCTCTACGGCGATGCAGTGGGGAACGCTGGTGATCAAATCACCTAATACGCCGACACGGAGGCCGACGCTACTGTGATGAACATGCCGGCAGCAGACAAGCGCAGGATTTTGAAGTTATTCTCAGTGCTCCTGAGTTATCCCAACGAAGCGCTCGTAGAATCGTTGGGCGACTTACGCGAAGAACTCGCCACTTTTTCGGAACACCCTGCGATGTTAAGCTGTGAAAGTTTCCTGATCACTCTGGAGACTCCCCCGTTGATCACGCTACAGGAACATTATACAGCAGTCTTCGATTTTAACCCTAAGACATGTCTCAACCTCACGTACCATGAATATGGCGAAAGCTCGGGACGAGGCCCCGCATTAGCGCATCTCATTCAACTCTACAAGAGTGAAGGTTACGAAACATCGAACGACGAGTCACCTGATTACCTCCCAATGGTCCTGGAATTCCTCTCCGTATGTCCGGATCAGATCTGCTCCGTGATCCTGAAGCGTCATACAAAACACATATCCGCCGTGGCGGAGCGGCTCAAGGAACGACAAAGCCCTTACGGTAATATCCTGGAAGCCCTCTCAATAATATGCCGGGAACTCGCGCATACAGGAGATTAACATCATGAAAAATATATTCCATACACTCGCATTCCTGGTCTTCCCGTATATTGCCTTGACCATCTTTGTGGTTGGACATTCCTATCGTTTTCTGACGGATCGCTACCACTGGAACTCCAAATCGAGCGAACTTCTAGACCATGACAGCCTCAAATATGGGGTTATCCTGTTCCACTGGGGTATAATCTTCACGTTCTTGGGGCATTTTTTCGGGCTGTTGACTCCACAACCATTCCTGGACAAACTGGGAATATCGTCGGGGCTTCATGAGTTTATTGCTCTTTACACCGGAATGTTATTCGGATTTATGGCTCTAATTGGGCTCATCTTGATTCTGCGACGCAGATTCAAAAACCCAAGAATTAAGGCGACCTCGTCCACAAATGATTTAGTTCTTCTAGTTTTGCTGGTTTTTGTGGTGTTTGCCGGGACTTACAACAGCTTTTTTCAACGTTACAACGTGCTTTACACGATTGCTCCGTGGATCCGAAGCATCGTAACATTTACCCCGGACCCTGACTTGATGCGTGAAGTGCCCTGGACCTACAAAATCCATATCCTCGCGGCCCTCACATTACTGGCTTTTTCTCCATTCACACGATTGGTCCACATCTGGAGTGTTCCTGTAAAGTATTCTCTGCGACCGTACCTTTCATTTCGTAGAAGGTGGCAGGGCTTCCATAAAACTTTTGGATTAGAGGAGTAGAGGTGATTCCGTTAAGTCGATTCGAGTCCGCAGTCTCGGAGCTTCCACCAGCTTATTTTTCCATGGTCATGGCGACCGGGATCGTTTCCATAGCCGCAGATCTTCTCAGATTCAACGTCATTCCAGGGGCTTTACTGTGGCTTAACGTGGCTTTTTACGTTGTCCTCTGGCTGTTCACAACTGCCCGTATCCTGTTTTACTCGGATCGATTCCTTAAAGACCTCGGGGATTTCAATCGAGGGGTCGGATATTTGACCACGGTAGCGGCCACGTGCATCGTCGGGAGTCAGTTTGTCATTCTGGAGAAAGCGTATCAACTAGGGTTAGTGTTCCTTTTTG
>JAPLJJ010000268.1 GCA_026388665.1 Deltaproteobacteria bacterium | reverse complement strand
GAAGCTACCTAAGGCTGACCGTATCGGACACCGGCATGGGGATACCTGCCAATATAATTGATAAGATATTCGAACCATTTTTTACCACCAAGAAAGTCGGTGAAGGGACGGGATTGGGGTTGTCCGTTGTTCATGGCATAGTAACGACACATGACGGGTCAATCATAGTGAAGAGTGAGCCTGGGAAAGGCACGAACGTCGAGATATATTTCCCTGTGATTGAAGACGCGGCCCAACCTGAAGAGGCCTCCGATACGATAGATGCGCTTCCTCGCGGAAAAGAACGTATCCTTGTCGTAGACGACGAACAACCACTAATTGAGATGCTGCAACACGTTTTCGGGCACCTTGGTTACGAGGTAGTGGGGATAAACGGAAGCGTGGAGGCGCTCGCGCTGTTCCGGCGCGACCCGATGAGGTTCGACCTTGTGATCACGGACCTTACGATGCCCGATATGACGGGAGCGGAGTTGGCGAAGGAGCTATTGACCGTCAGGCCGGATATTCCCGTTATCATTTTCACGGGTTGTGGTCAGACGCTCACTGAGGATCAGATCAAGGATCTTGGGGTGAGGGCCATGATAACCAAGCCTATTTCCATGAAGGACATTGCGGTTGTAATCAGGAAGATATTGGAGAAGATATTGGATGAGGGGGGCGTCGGCTGTGCGTAGGGACACGTCATGTCATTTCGAGGAGCCCCGCGACGAAAAATCTAAATAACCGGCACGGAGGCCGGTCCTACTGAGGATAAGATTTCGCCCACAAGGTCTTCTACCTTTTGTTCGAGACGGGAGACATTTGCATTGATTTCACATGTCGGCAATTTTATAATCTTTTTACGCTTTCTATCATTGAGTATCATGGTGTTCGCCCATCAAGGATAAGGTTTTCCCTTGACAACTGTTCTGATACGACTTAATCGAACTGAGTCACTTTTAAATGCTGGATCATTTGTATGAACGATTCTGATGTGTTATCAAAACTTGAAGACCTTGTGGATCGGCTTGGGGTCAAGCTTAGATACGAAAACCTGGCAAGAGGTCCAATCCGAGCCAATGGCGGCTATTGTAGATTAGAAGATAATCATATGATACTGATAGATAAGAATGACTCGAAAAGACGAAAAATAAAATTGCTGGCCCGCTCTTTACGCCGATTTGATCTCGAAACGGTCTTTGTTCCCCCTGCTCTCCGGCGTATAATATATTCGTTGGACAAGTGAAACTCGATCAACCCAGCACTTACTAAAACGTCTGTTAGGAATGTGTCGGGCGCGTAGCTCAATCACGGCGCCAATACTAATCAATTAGCAAGGCCCCCGATTTGTCAGTCCTCTCATGCAACCTTAATTTGACGGTAGATTCCAGATGACTTTCCAATTATGATTTGTATCTTGGGAGGAACCGGCGGCGGGAAGAGTGTATTGTTCAACTCCCTAGTGTCGGAAAAACTCAGCAAAGTGGGCGTAAGACGGCCCTGCACCCGAGGGGCTGTGGTTCTTTGTCCTTCACGAGCAACGGACAGCCTTGGAAACTTGAAGCGGGAATCAGGATTCCTGGATGAATTGGAGATCATTCCGCGTGACAAAGACGAACTCAAAAATGTCATAATGGTTGACACTCCTGACTTTGACAGCGTTGAGAAGTCAAATCGAATAACCTCGAACCGATTCTTTATGTTGTCTGACTTCATCCTATTTGTCGCGTCTCAGGAAAAATACGCGGACCTACTAGGCCGTAATCTGATACGTCGCTCAGTAGAATGGGGCAAGGAGATCATTGTTATTTTGAACAAGGCCGAATCTGAAACCGCTTTCTTGGACTTTAGACGCAGCCTTGCCAATGAACTGCCGGCATTGGAACTCATACGAATAGATCGGACCGCTAGGCCCCCGGAGATATTAACGAACAGTCCCGCCATAGATCAACTGTCCGGTTTGTTCCAAAGATTCCAGGCCGTCGAAGAAGTCAGGAAACTCCGCGTCTCCGAATGCGAGCGACTAAAATCAAACACATTGAATAGTGTGGAAACAACTGCTGAACTCCTCCAAGAGCTTCGAGACAGGATCCAGATTATAGTTGAGCATATTGACGCGGCGCTCAATGAGTCTCTGGAAGAAATGGAGACTAAACTGGATGTTTCAGCGTCAAGAGAAGTGGAGGAAAAAATCCAGGCCCGGTTGGAAAACCTCCTCCGCAAATACGATATTCTCTATGCGCCGCGCGCTGCGCTTCGAAACGCTGTTCAAAAAATTGTCGCAACAATAGGTGGAACGATCATCTCAGATTGGTTCGGACAAAATAGGACGGTCCTAAACGAGACTATTTCTTTGAAAAGCTTAGAACAAAACGATTACGCCAATTCACTGACACAACTAGAGGCTTCTGTGGCGAAATTTAATCTGGAAGTCGCAGAGTTATTGTCTTCAGAAGAAGATTTCTCCGATTTTAGACGAATCGCGTCGGAATCATGCCCAAGATTTTCAAGCGAACAGATCCGAGCGTTTTACGAAGAGGCGTTTCCAGAAATTGAGAAGCTGCTCGAGGCCGAGTTCGAACGGTTTAAAGAAGGTTTGTCCACAGTCGACGAGATCAAGCTGTATGGATCATACACACTCTGGGCGCTGTTCCTGGTCACAGCGGAGGTTGCAATAGGGGGAGGGCTTACACTACTGGACATGGTTCTGAATTCGGTTATAGTGCCTTTTATCCCAAAGTGGTTGCTCAAGTTTAAAATAATAGACATATTAAGAGACATAGCAGAGCGAGTCGATCGCCAACGCCGGGAAGCGCTTCGGGGAATTTTAATGCGTCAGGCCGAAATCTACATTCAGGTTTTTTCCGACCTTGCGCCCAAACAGGAGTCAATAGGTCAATTGTTAAAGTTAAGAAGTGGTTTGCAAAGTATTGGATAAGCCCTCCCCTTTGCTAACGAATTTAAGTTCCAATCAATCGGACGGATTTTTTGGGAAACGAATTCTTCCAGCCTGTGTCGTTAATTAATGTCGGCACCAATCAATATTTGACCCGAACTTTTTGAGTTTGACCTGAAAGGGGATTGTAATGTTCTATTATTCGAAATCCATATTCTTCTTATTAATTTTAGCATTTCTTTTTTTATCAACATTTATTAGCCAAAATACTTATGCAACGGAGGGAAAGTTGACACGTCACACGTTACCTAACGGTCTCGAGGTTCTAATTCAGGAGGATCATGCTCGAAAAGTAGCTACCGCCCAAATGTGGGTTATGGTGGGCAGCGCAGACGAGGAACCATCAGAGCGAGGAATAAGTCACCTTATTGAACACATGGCTTTCAAGGGAACCGACAGACGAGGAGTAGGCCGGATCGCAGGGGAGGTTGAGGCCCTGGGAGGAGACATCAACGCTTATACGAGCTGGGATGAAACCGTTTTTCACATCACAGCGCCGTCATCCGCGATAGCGCAAACCCTCGATATTCTAACCGATGCAGTGCTCAAACCGTCAATCGTCCCAGGGGAACTCGAAAAGGAAAAGCAAGTTGTGTTGGAAGAAATCCTCGAGTCCGCAGAAAGACCTGAACGAAAAGCCTCTCAACTTCTTTTCGATAACGCGTATGTCGCAAGCCCCTACAAATATCCGATAATTGGTTACAAGGACATAGTGGAAAAAATTACCCGGGACAACATATTTGCGTTCCGTAACAAGTGGTATGTGCCTGAAAACATGTTCCTGCTGATAGTTGGAGATGTGGACACATCCGCTGTGCTCAGAGAGGTCGAGAAACTAACTGCCGACCTAAAGCCAGTGGGGTTCTTTCGTCCGCCTAGAACGACGGAGCCTTTTCAAAAGGATGTCAGGACATCATTAGTGCCTGATAAGAATTCCCGTGAAACCAGAATGCATCTCGCATTCCACATTCCCGGGGTTAAGTCTGTAGACGTTAGCGCTCTGGATTTGGCAGGAGACATTCTCGGTGGACGAGAAAGCTCACGACTGGTCAAGTCTCTTAAGAAAGAAAAGGGGCTAGTTCACTCAATTTCAGCATATGCGCTTACTCCAAAGGACCCCGGAGTAATGGTCGTGTCTGCGACGCTTGATTTTGCCAACATAGAGGCTGTCACCAAAGGGATAATGGAAGAAATCACTCAACTTATTAAAGAGCCACCGACAAATGATGAACTGGAACGCGCCAAAGTGCATATTGAGTCTCAACACGTTTATTCACTGGAGACCGTTCAGGGAATGGCCCGAAGCATAGGTAGTTTTAGGGCGGATGTAGGCGACCCGAACTATGAAGAAAAATACCTGATTCTCAACAGAGCGGTTACCCCGGAAGAAATATCCGAAATCATGAAAATATACCTTTTCCCTTCAAACGCTACCATATCAATCCTGGCGCCTGACGCCGACCCCAAAGATTTCAAGATTGATACCCTGGTTCAGACTCTCAAGTCGTTCCAATCAGGTCCTAAATCGGCGGTTGAACCGAAAGCCGTGGAGCCCAAGACCATTTCCACCAAACTGTCGAACGGAATGAGAGTAATCCTAACCCCGGACGATTCAAACCCTGTTGTCTCCTTTAGGATTGTTCATCTGGGCGGAAAGAGATACGAGACGAGGGAAACCCAAGGTATTATGAACTTTGTATCCCAGATGATTACTAAAGGCGCAGGAGATCTCTCGGAATTCGAAATTTCTCGAAAAATTGAAGATATGGGCGGAAGATTGATAGGATTTTCTGGTTACGATTCGTTCGGGCTGTCTGCAAGCTGTTTTAGTCGACACCTTGAGAACGGGCTCAAATTACTGGCCTTGATTTACAAAAATCCCACATTTTCGCAAGAAAAGATGGAAAGAGAGCGACAACTGATCATTAATAGAATTAAGACCGAACCGGACAGGCCTGTGCAGTTCGCGCTCAATTCTCTAAACAAGGTCGTCTTCAAAAGCCACCCTTATGGTTTTGACAAAGAAGGGACCCTGACTACGGTGGCCGGATTCACCGTTGAAGACTTGAACAAGTGTTACAGGAAGTACTCTGTCCCTTCCAATACCGTAATTACAGTTGTTGGAGCTATTGACCCGGAAAAAACCGTCGGAATTCTGGAGAACCTGTTTGGCGCCGTCCCGGCTTCTTCATTTGAACCGCCTAAGGTACCCGCTGAACTACCAGTTGATCGTGTACGGGATGAAACCATTCGTATCCCTAGAGCCAAAGCTCATATCGCTATTGGTTTCAAAGCGGTGGACATGGCCGATCCGAATAGATACCCCCTTGAAGTCCTGAACAATCTGCTTTCCGGCCAAGGTGGCCGTCTGTTCCTACAACTTAGAGACAAAGAATCATTAGCCTATGTGATCACATCGTTTGTGAGACCCAATTTGGACCCCGGATTATTCGGCTTCTACGTGGCGTGCGATGTCTCAAAAGTTGACAAGGCTGTTAATGGACTAATGAGTGAAATAGATAAGATAAGAACAAATCTGATTTCCGACAAAGATGTCGAAAACGCTATAAGCAATCTGATAGGAAACCATGCAATAGCTCTCCAAAGCACCTGGGCAAGAGCTGAAAATAACGCCCTAAATACTCTGTACGGCCTTGGATGGGATTATGAAGCTGAATACGTTAAGAAAATTTCGGAAGTTAAGTCCCAAGACGTGTTGAGAGTAGCGAAAGAATATCTTGATCCCGAAAAACGGGTAGTGGTTAAAATCGTTCCGGATGAGGAAGAAAAATAGGATTCACAGCAAGGAATCCTGACCAATACTGTTTCGTTTAACAATTGGTAACATGGACCCAGGCCGGTGGTATCCTGAAGAAAGATTCGGCGGCGCTGCAGAAAGAAATTAACTGACACTGTGGAGGATTTTATTGAGCTTTGTTTCCGGCTCTACCCTTGGCCTAAAGCACTCTCAGATTGCTCGGCTTGAAAAATTTGCTACGAGGCGTGTTCCAGCAAATGTTGTAATCACGCATGAACTCGCAAGGGGCCTTACCGAACTGGCGTTCGAGATTAATCGTCAGTTGGGGCTACTGATAGATCGCAAGGGGAGACTGCAACGAATCCTGGTTGGAGACGCAAGATCAATATTCATACCACGGCTCACAGGATGGCGTGTAGGCGCAGGCCGTTTGAGGGGGCTCAGATTTGTACATACGCATTTGAAGGACGAGCCGCTATCACCGGAAGATCTTTCAGACCTAGCCTTATTGAGGCTGGATCTTATAGCCACTGTCGGGGTTGACGACGCAGGCATACCGACCTCGATACGGATTGCTTATCTCTTGCCGCCTAATCCCAAAGGCCAGGTGTGGGAACTCCTTCAACCCACACCTCCTTCTCAATTGGATCTTGATTTCCTCGCTTTTATTAAATCCCTAGAGGACGAGATCGATCGGACCGTCAGATCCAAATTGAGCGGCTCTCAAAAGGAAAGAGCGTACCTCGTTGGTAAAATTAGCGGTCAGGATTGGAAAATTGAAGAATCAATTGAGGAACTCAAGGAACTGGTAGATTCTTGCGGATTGGATGTAGTCGGATTCTGCATACAACATCGGAACTCCGTTGATCCTCGTTATGTGGTCGGCAAAGGCAAACTCAGGGAAATTGTCATAGACGCTTTGCAGAAAGGGGCTGATGTTCTTGTTTTTGACACCGAACTGAGCGCTACTCAGGTAAAGGCGATCTCTGAATTTACAGAGATCAAGGTATTGGACCGGTCACAAATTATTCTGGATATTTTCGCTCAGAGAGCCAAATCCAGCGAGGGGAAGCTGCAGGTTGAACTTGCTCAATTGAAGTATGCCTTGCCTAAGCTTGCAGAAAAGGACGACGCCTTATCAAGGCTTACAGGCGGCATCGGAGGAAGGGGTCCAGGAGAGACTCGTCTTGAAATTGACAAAAGAAGGATTCGCAGCCGGATCGGGTTTCTGGAGCGGCAAATCGAGCAGGTCGGCAAAGCTAGATCTCTCAGACGCAGTTTGCGTTCCCGGAGACATGTGCCGATAATTTCGATTGTCGGGTACACAAACGCCGGCAAATCAACCTTGCTGAACAACTTGACAAAATCCCGCGTACTCGCTGAGAACAAGCTGTTCGCCACCTTGGATCCTACAAGTAGGAGACTGCGTTTCCCGCGTGAGACCGAAGTTATAATTACCGACACGGTAGGATTCATCCAGGATTTGCCTGAAACTTTGATAAAAGCTTTCGCTGCTACCCTGGATGAACTAGCGGAAGCGGATCTTCTCTTACACGTGATTGACTGCTCTAACCCGCAGGTTGAAAAACAGCTTGAGGCTGTCGAGAACCTGCTCGTCCGACTTAACCTCTCGGAAAAGGCATTTATTAGAGTTTTTAACAAAGCAGACCTTGTTGACGAGGAAACTATGTCAAATTTGTGCGCTCGATATGATGGCGTGCCTGTGTCCGCGTTGAATTCCAAGACTTTCGGCTCCCTAATTGAACGTGTGGAAGACGCAATCCTTACGCGTCTTAACTCGAGAAATAAGGTTAACGATATTGATAATGAAACATCCGCGAGTTTAACTTATGAAAACGGTTGATCCCAGCGACAAGAGTCGCTTACAGATAGCTGTGGGATTGTTGATTGTCCTGGCCGCTATAATTGTCTATCTGCTCGTTTCAGGGCGTCTGGGGCCTTTATGCGCCGACCTTTGGAAAATTTTTGAGAGTAAAGACGCCTTTCGGGAATATGTCGAGAGCTGGGGGAAAATGGCGCCGGCCGCGTTCATCATTTTACAGGCGTTAC
>JAPLJJ010000209.1 GCA_026388665.1 Deltaproteobacteria bacterium | reverse complement strand
CGAAAAAGCCAAGAGTGGAATTGTGATTGCGCTTGACGCAGACTCAGGAGAGATCCTGGCTTTAGCTGTACGTCCAACATATAACCTCAATGTTTTTGAACAGGCGGCAACCGGCTCGCGTCGAAATAGAGCCGTAGCGGACATTTTCGAACCAGGTTCGACTTTCAAAGTCTTCTTGGCCGCTGCCGCACTGGACCTCGGTAGAGTGAACAGGTCGGAGAATTTCTTTCTGAACAACGGCCTATACCGTTACAACGGATCTGAGATTCATGACGTCAGTCCTCACAAAAACCTGAGCTTTGATGAAATATTGGTCAACTCCAGTAACATTGGGGCGGTAAAGATCTCTGAAAAACTTACCAAGAGTGAATTTTACCATATGTTGCAAGGGTTCGGGTTCGGGATCTTGACCGACATTGACCTTCCGGGTGAAAGAGCAGGATTGCTGCCTCCTCCCAATCGATGGTCGGTCCTTACTAAGGCAAACATAGCGTTTGGTCAGGGAATAAGTGTTACACCGATTCAGCTTGCCGTGGGTTTTGCCGCAGCGATTAACGGCGGAAAACTATACAAACCAAGGCTATTGAAAAAAATTACAAACGCCCTTGGTGAAACAGTCTTGGACAATCCCCCGTTACTGTTAAGAAGAACGATAAGCGAAGAGACTTCGGCGGCTCTTGTCGAGATTTTGAAAAAGGCCGTTGTGCAGGGAACTGGAAAAGCCGCGGCTATTCCTGGGGTAGAGATAGTTGGAAAAACTGGAACAGCCCAGAAAGCGGACCCAAGCGGAGGCTATTCCAAAGAAAAATACCTTATGTCCTTTGTCGGAGCGATAGAAAGTATAAAGCCTCGTATAGTAATCCTTGTGCTGATTGATGAGCCTGCGTCAGGGAATGATCGTACAGGAGGAAAAGTAGCGGCGCCTGTTTTTCGGAAAATCGCAGAAGGGATTCTGGCATTGTCCGGCCGTACGCCTAGCGTGGCAGGTCAAATGGTGGTGAATAAGGAGCCGAGTGAAAAAATTATCCCTGCGTATTTTCACAATTCAGACCCGAGACCCGGGCGGAAGCCCGGCGAATGGATCATGCCCGACCTCAAAGGATCCGACATGCGCCAAGCTGTTGATATTTGCGGAAAAATGAAATGCGATCTTTCTTTGGACGGTGTAGGACATGTCGACTATCAGAGCCCTAAGCCGGGACAGACGGTGCGAGAAGGTGGCGAAGTCAAGATTTCATGTTCAGGAGGAGTATATTGAACGTGATCCTGGCCGATATTCTACCATTGCTGGAAAATCCTGAGATTTCGGGAAACTCTATGGCCCCGATAAGTGGCGTGACTCACGACAGTCGCCGAGTGTGCCTGGATTTCGCCTTTGTGGCAATGGTGGGTGAAAAAGTCGATGGCCACGATTTCGTTTCTAAAGCATGTAAAGGAGGGGCTTCGGTAATTATTGCTGAAAAAGACCCCCCGACAGGTTTTGATACTTCAAAGGTTACCTGGGTCCGTGTTCAAAATTCACGGAGAGCTTTAGGCCCTATTGCCGCCTGTGTTTATGATCGACCATCAGAGAGTATGTCTCTAGTCGGCATAACAGGCACTAACGGAAAGACCACTACGACTTATTTGCTCGAATCAATATTGAGAGCGGCACAATTTGTTCCAGGAATTATCGGGACAATTTCACATAGATGGCCAGGGGTTGAAATAGCCGCATCCAATACAACCCCGGAGGCTTCGGACATACAGAAGATGCTGGCTGAAATGAGACAAATAGGAGTCACTCATGTGCTTATGGAGGTCTCATCCCACGGTCTTTGTATGAGACGCTTGGATGGCTGTAATTTTGACGCTGGAGTATTTACCAATCTGACTCACGACCACCTGGACTTTCACTTGAACATGGAAGCCTATTACGCCGCGAAGAAAATTCTTTTTGATGAGCTGTTGCCTTCCTCAAACAAACGAGGAGTCTACGCAGCGATAAATATAGATGACCATTATGGATCACGCTTGATCAGGGAAATTTCATCAATACCGATAATCAAGTATGGTCTGACAAATGAAGCTGACGTTTACCCGGTTAACACACAGATCTCACCAAAAGGTGTCAAAGCCGATATTCTAACTCCTGATGGCCCATTATCAGTGGAGTCGGAACTTGTCGGGGCTTTCAATCTGTCCAACATTATGGCTGCTGTTTCGGTAAGCTTGAAATTGGGAATTTCTAGAGAAGCCATCACAACAGGGATTAAATCGGTAAAGGCGGTTCCGGGGCGACTCGAACGTGTAGTTTCAGGATCCGGGGCCATATTTGTGGACTATGCGCACACTCCCAATGCTCTCAAAAACGTCCTGCAGGCCATACGAGACATTTGTCAGGGACGTTTGATCACTCTTATGGGCTGCGGGGGTGACAGAGACAGAACAAAACGGCCGGTCATGGGTATGGAGGCTGCTAGCGGGAGTGATTTCGTAGTTATTACTTCCGACAACCCAAGATCTGAAGATCCTATCGCAATAATTAAGCAGATAGAAGAAGGCGTCTTGAAATTTGGATTTCAGAAAATCAGTCTCGATTCTGCAAATTCAGTTATGAAAAAAGGAACTTACGTCGTGATTCCGGATCGTAGACAGGCTATCGAGTGGGCCATCCGTAAACTGGAACCTACCGACACTCTTCTGTTGGCTGGAAAAGGCCACGAAACGTATCAGGAAATTAATGGTATTCGATATCCCTTTGATGATCGAGTTATCGCTTTGAAAGAATCCAAGAAGTTGAGTTCCAGTAATCATAAGAACCAGAACACAGAAAGACCATTACAGACCATTAGGGCATAAAATATGAGATCCGAAGCCGGACCATATAAATTAAAAGATATCTTAGAAGCAACATCCGGAAATCTGTTGCAAGGTAGTATTGATGCTGCTTTCAGCGGCATTTGCACTGATTCAAGAGAGTTAAAAACCAACGATCTTTTTGTTCCTTTAAGGGGTGAAAATTTCGATGGAAACAGTTTTGTGCTTCCGGCCCTTGAGGCCGGGGCTGGAGGCAGCCTGGTAGATCGCGATGTTCATTTGAAAATCCCTTTTCATCTCACCGAACATGTTCTGATTAAAGTTCAGGACACCCTCCGAGCTTTAACCGACCTTGCATCGGCCCACCGTAAGATATTACCAATCCCCTTAGTCGCGATTACCGGCTCCTCCGGCAAAACTACCGTTAAAGAAATGATTGGCGCAATTATAGGCCAGCGGCATTCCATAAAAATAACGCAGGGAAACCTTAACAATTTAATTGGTCTGCCAATGACTGTCTTGGATATTCGGGCGGATCATCAATTCGCTGTTGTGGAAGCAGGAATCAACCAGCCTGGAGAAATGGATATGTTGGCCAGAGCCGCCCGTCCGGATTTAGCAGTGATCAGCGCTATAGGGAACGCTCATCTGGAAGGGCTTGGCTCGTTGGAAAACATTGCCACTGAAAAGTTTAAACTGGTACAGGCATTGTCAACTCAAGGTCTAGGAGTCATTCCAGAAGAGTGTGATCTGCTCAAAACGCTCTTAAAGAAATTCCAGGGTCGGATCATGACCTTTGGTGTATCAAAAGGAGATTTTCGGGCTGAGAATATAAAACAGGGGAATCCGACCACATTTGAAGTCATCACGCCTTTCGGACGAACGACATTAGAATGGAATTTATGGGGCCTTCACAATATATCAAATGCCCTGGCTGCGACTGCGGCGAGTCTTGAGTTAGGGATAGATCTTGAAGACATTCGAAAGGGTTTGAAAAGCTTCAAAGCTCCAGCCTGGCGTATGGAAATTTCGGACCTAACAGGCGCCAGAAAACTTATTCGTGATTTCTATAACGCGAACCCCCTCTCGATGAAAGCTGCGCTTGAAACTCTGGTGGCCGACCGACCCAACAGCTCCACACTCGCCATTCTGGGAGATATGATGGAGTTAGGCTCGCGTGCCGCTGAACTACACCAGGAAATCGGAGCGTTGGCAGCGAGACTAGGTGTTAAGTCTATAGTGTACGTGGGTAACTATGGGGATAACTTTGCTGGAGGTTTCCTCTCTTCCGGAGGGGACAAAAGATCAATCAGTTTATTCTTAGATAAAGAGAAGGCATGGGAATTCGTAAGTCAATCGATCGGAGATTTTGAACGAATTTTAGTAAAAGGATCTAGATCTATGAAAATGGAACTCATCGCTGATCGAATTGAAAAGGAGATGTAAGGAATGCTGTATCATCTTCTTTACCCTCTGAGCGCGAACTTAACTCTGTTCAATGTTTTCAAATACATATCGTTCAGGGCGATTATGGCTACCCTAACAGCGCTAATGATAAGTTTTCTTCTGGGTAAGCCACTTATCGATTATTTAAGAGAATTTCAAATTGGACAGATGATACGTGACGATGGTCCCCAGACGCATCTTGAAAAAAGCGGCACGCCCACTATGGGGGGAGTCCTGTTTTAGGTGTAACTCTTTCTTATGGGGCGATTGGTTTCCTCGATGACTATCTGAAAATCCTCAGGCAAAGTCACAAGGGATTGAGCGGCAAGCAGAAACTTGGATCTCAGCTAGTTATTGGGGCCTTGGTTGGTTTATTCTTATGGATGGATCCTTCTTTTAAGACAACACTGGCTGTGCCTTTTTTTAAGAATGTTCAACCAGACCTAGGTTTTTGGTACACGGTTTTTGCAGCTCTAGTGATTGCGGGAGCTTCAAACGCGGTAAACCTTACAGATGGTCTGGACGGCTTAGCTATAGGTCCTGTGATGATCTGTGGGGCAACCTATCTCTTTTTCGCTTACATCGCCGGCCACCTCAAACTGGCCCAGTATCTTCAAGTTCCCTACATCCCCGGATCAGGCGAGCTTTGTGTGGTTTGCGGCGCTATGCTGGGCGCGGGCATGGGCTTCCTATGGTACAACGCCTATCCCGCGGAAGTCTTCATGGGTGACGTAGGGTCTTTATCTTTAGGTGGTCTTCTGGGCGCTGTTTCCGTAGTAACAAAACACGAAATACTACTCGCTATTGCCGGGGGAGTATTTGTGATCGAAGCCGTGTCCGTGATTCTTCAGGTCGCGTCATTCAAAACTACTGGAAAGAGAATCTTCAACATGGCTCCAATACACCATCACTTCGAACTGAAGGGATGGCCGGAACCAAAAGTCATCGTTCGTTTTTGGATACTTTCAATAGTATTTGCGCTCATGGCTATGAGCACCTTGAAACTGCGCTGAACCGGAATTAGAAATTAATGACGACTCAAAGCCAGACCATAGAATTAAAAAGTCCCAAAGCTTTCTGCAATGATCCGTTGCTGCTGTTTATTACTATCGTCATACTGACATTCGGCGTTGTAATGGTTACTTCTGCGAGTTTTATGATAGCCTCCGCAAAATTTGGTGACGGATTCTATTACACAAAGAAACAGGGACTGGCGATAATTGTAGGCTTGGGCTTGATGTTCCTTTTTTCAAGAATCAATCCCTTTTTCTGGAGAGATTCAGCCACAGTAGGATTGGCGCTTTCGCTCGCTCTGTTGATTCTGGTTTTTATCCCAGGGATAGGAGCAGAACTCGGCGGATCAAGACGATGGGTTAGGCTGCCGTTTGGTTTCTACATTCAGCCTTCGGAAATAATTAAATACGCAATGATAATATTTTTCGCTCGTTCTCTTGCCAAGAAGGGCGAGGGAGTCAAGAGTTTCGCCATAGGTTTCCTCCCTCATGTGCTTGTCATGTCGCTTGTTGTTATGTTGGCGCTTGCCCAACCGGATTTTGGTTTAGCCGTAATTATTACAACAGTCGGTTTCTTGATGATGTTCGTCGCCGGCGTGCGATTGCAGCATCTCGTAGGTTCGGCGATACTATGTCTACCCTTCCTTTTTCAGATCGGCATCAGCGCTAATTACAGGATCGCGAGAATAAAAAGTTTCTTAGATCCTTGGGCTGACCCTTTGAGTACAGGATTTCAGGTGATTCAAAGTCTCGTTGCGTTTGGATGTGGTGGATTTTGGGGTGTTGGACTGGGCAAAGGCATACAAAAGTTATTTTATTTACCTCAACCACATTCGGATTTTATCTTGGCCGTTGTTGGTGAAGAGTTAGGACTAGCCGGAGTTCTCACTATTATTCTGTTGTTTTACCTGCTTATCTTTAGGGGGCTGACGATAGCCATCCGAACTCAGGACACTTTTCTCAGATGTTTGGCCTTTGGAATCACCGCCCTGGTGGGGATTCAAGCGTTGATCAACATGGCTGTCACCATGGGACTTACTCCAACCAAGGGTTTACCTCTGCCTTTAGTATCGCTGGGAGGCACTTCAATCATCACCAACCTGGCCGGAATCGGGATACTAATGGCCATAAGCGCTACAGCCCGAACCGAAAAGCAAGGAGGCCGGATATGAAACTTATCCTGGCCGGTGGTGGTACGGGCGGTCACCTTTTTCCGGCTCTTGCCATAGCCGAAGCGCTCAAGAAAGAAGACCCTTCGTCCGAAGTTCTCTTTGTCGGGACAAAGCGAGGCATAGAAGCAAAAGTAATACCCCAAACGGAATTTAGCATAAAGTTTGTTTCCGCGCGGGGGATCATCAGAACTGGGATCATAAATTCAATTCGTGCCGGTGTTGAAATCCCAATAGGAATCATTCAGTCCCTTAAAATAATAAACAATTTCAAACCGGATTTCGTATTAGGAGTTGGTGGTTACGCTTCCGCCCCAACGTTGATGGCCGCGTTAATCTTCAATATCCAAAGTGGCGTTCAAGAGCAGAATTCGGTCATGGGCGCTGCTAATAGAATGTTGTCAAAGTTTGTGAATGACATTTTTATTTCCTGGGAAAACACAACGCCACGAACGCCTTCTGAAAAAACATTTCTAGTTGGGAATCCGGTACGGAAAACGTTATTTGAAACCGGTTCTGTGCCAATCGACAATGATAAATTCAAAATATTGATTTTCGGAGGATCGAGAGGCGCGAACAGTTTGAACCTAGGTATTATCGAACATTTGGATCAACTCAAGACAATAGCCCCGAAAGTCAAGATTGTACATCAGACAGGATCGGACTTGTTGGACAAAGTGAGAGACGCATACCATGAGGCCGGGGTCAATGCGGAGGTAAAAGAGTTCATAAATGACATGGGGGCATACTATTCCTGGGCTGATCTCGTAGTATGTCGTGCCGGCGCAAGCTCGCTGGCTGAGATTACAGCCGTTGGAAAGCCCGCGATTGTGGTTCCTTTTCCTTTTGCCACGGACGATCATCAAACGAAAAACGCATTGTGGCTTGAGCGCCAACACGCTGTAAAGATGGTTAAGGATGTTGACCTAAACCAAGGATCGTTGATTTCCGAAATTCGGAAACTTTTGGAAGCTCCATCCGAGCTAAAGTTGATGGCTGAAAATGCCCGTAGGCTCGGAAGACCGGACGCTGCACGGGCCATTGTTCTTCATATACTAAAAAGTCAAAGGTTAGCAGCGTGATAGGAACATTATTCAAGAAGGTAAGAGATGTCCATTTCGTGGGCATCGGTGGCGTTGGAATGAGCGGCATCGCCGAGATCCTGCTTGCGTTGGGTTTCAACGTTAGTGGATCTGATCTCCAGGAATCTCAAGTAGTTAAACATTTGAGGTCCCTCGGGGCTCAAGTTCATATCGGCCACCGTAAAGAACACCTTGATAGGGCAGACGTCTTAGTCTACTCGTCCGCTGTTTCTCCGGATAATCCCGAAGTCCTCGCGGCAAGAGACAGAAGAATCCCAGTCATTGCCAGGGCCGAAATGTTGGCTGAACTCATGAGAATGCAAACATCCGTCGCAGTTGGTGGAATGCATGGGAAAACCACGACTACGTCGATGATAGCCGCAGTTATGTCACATGCCGGTTTGGATCCTACGGTAATTATTGGAGGCAAATTAAACGCTCTCGGAGGTGGCGCTCATTTAGGACAAGGCGATCTTCTGGTTGCAGAGGCTGACGAATCTGACAAGTCTTTTCTTAAGCTTTTCCCTACCATAGCTCTGATAACAAATATAGATCTCGAACACATGGATTGTTATTCATCGATTGAAGAAATCAGATCGACATTTCTGGAATTCATAAATCGAATACCATTTTATGGTTACGCCATAGTCTGTCTTGATGACCCGGAAGTCCAAAGAATAATCCCCTCGATTTCAAAGAGATTTCTAACTTATGGGTTATCGTCTCAAGCCTTTATTAGGGCCGCTAAACCAAGGTTTGAACGTGGGGAGTCAATCTTCCAAGTTTACAGGGAGGATATCCTTCTGGGTGAAATACGTTTACCGATGCCCGGGATGCACAATGTTGTAAATTCCCTCGCAGCGGTTACTATCGCTGAACTCTTCGATGTCCCCTTTGAAACTCTGAAAGAAGCGCTGGAATCTTTTCCCGGGGTTCAAAGACGATTTACGAGACGCGGGGAAGCTGCCGGCGTAACCGTGATTGACGATTATGGACATCATCCGGCGGAAATTCGGGCGGTTCTTTTGGCCGCAAGACAAATGGCTGAGAAACGCATAGCCGTTCTGTTTCAACCTCACAGGTACTCTCGAACTAAAGCGTTATTCGAAGACTTTTTGACAGCGTTTCACGATGCTGATTTGCTTTACATCATGGACATTTACCCAGCTAGTGAAAAACCGATTGAGGGTGTCAGCGGCGAACGACTCTGTGAGGGAATTCGGGCGAGGGGTCACAAAAAGGCACGGTTTCTAAGTGATAGATCCTCGCTGGCCGGAGAAATAGCGCACGAGCTTGAATCGGGAGACATGCTCATAACATTAGGCGCCGGGGATGTCACTAAACTCGGGCCTCAAATATTGGAAGAACTTGAGAATAGGAAAGGTGTTTTGCTTGAAAATTAGCGAAACCCAAATTGAGCAGATTAGCTCTATCCTTGAAACTCCTCCATTAAGAGGGGTTCCTCTGAAAAACTTGACCTCATTCCGAGTAGGAGGTCCTGCTGATGTAGTTGCGTTCCCTAGAGAACCTGTATCTTTTGCTCGTTTGCTCTCCTTTGTCAAAGATGAAGGTATTAGATATTTCGTGCTAGGCAGCGGCACAAATGTGTTGTTCGACGATAACGGTTTTCGCGGGCTAGTTGTGACTCCACTTCGAATGAAAAGGCTGAGTGTTGAGCGCAATGGTTCAGGTTTGACACGGATCACCGCACAGGCTGGAACTCCGTTGCCGCTAGTTGTTTCTCGGGCGTGCCGCCTTGGCTTGACGGGAATGGAATCACTGTGGGGTATTCCGGGTTCCGTAGGAGGAGCCGTAGCCTGTAACGCAGGAGCGAGCGGATTGTCTGTGGCTGATTTGACGACAAAACTGGAACTGGTCAATACGGATGGTAAAACAACAGAACTGAAAAAAGGTGATTTTGAGTATGGTTACAGATTCTGTAACCTGCCACCGGATTCAGCGGTTTTACAGGCATCTTTTGAGCTTTATCCAGCCGACTCAAACGAAATAGAACGAAAATTACAGGAAGTCAAAACACGGCGTAGATTGACCCAGCCTCGCGGATACCCAAATGCCGGTTGTGTTTTCAAGAACCCTGCTACGGATATACCGGCTGGAGCTTTAATAGAAAAACTCGGTTTCAAGGGTACAAGTTGTGGAGGAGCTGAAGTTTCAAAGGTTCACGCGAATTTCATCATTAACAGAAATAAAGCTAAGGCTAGAGATATCTTGTTTTTGATAAATAAAATCGTCGAAGCGGCTCAAAAAGAAACCGGTGTCGTCCTTGAACTGGAAATACGACATGTAAAGTCGAGCGAAGATCATGTCTGAAAATAGCGCATCGATAAATTTACAATCGACCGAGATCTCAGGGTCAGATAATTCAAAACAGAGGCTGCCCTGGAATCGGGTCGTACTGAAAACATTATTCTGGACAGGAATTTGTCTGGATATCTTAATGGCCTGTCTATTGAGCTACCTTGTTGTTATTAGATCTTCGTATTTCAATTTGAACAAAGTTGATGTTTACGGGAATCGTCGTCTTTCCGCAGAGGAGGTTATTGAAGCGGCAAACATTGAAACCGGGATCAATCTGTTGAGTATTGACCTTGAGACAATTAGTGAGAGGTTGCGCCGCCATCCTTGGATTCGTTCCGGTTCGTTATATAGAAAATTTCCGGGGCAATTGCTCATTGAAATTGAAGAGAGGGTACCCAGAGGTATCGTGGCCAGTGACAAACTTTATTATATTGATGAAAACGCGAAAATCTTTACACGGGCCCTACCTGGAGATCCTGTTGATCTTCCTCTATTCACGGGGATTGAACCTGATGAGCTGCGTTCAAAACCTGAAGAGGTTCAAGAATCATTACGATCCGGGCTGAAATTGACTGAGCTGCTGGACCGAAATGATTCGGAATTTAACCTCACCAATGTTAGAGAAATGAACATCAGTCCTGAAGATGGACTGACACTGAAAATGAAATCCGGTCAGATACTTGTTTTTGGACGTAGCGATTTTGAGACGAAGATAGCGAGATACGAGCGGCTAAGAAAATTTCTTTCAAACAGGGGTCAGTGGCATAACGCGCGGATAATAAACCTGGATTTTGAAGATCGAGCCATTGTTCGGTCTTCTGAAGATCCGCTTCTGCAGGGGTAGAAAAATGTCAAGAAGCGATAATATCATTTGTGGCCTGGATGTAGGGACCACAAAAATATGCGCCATCATCGGAGAATTAAACGCGGATGGCGTAGTGGATATCATAGGAGTGGGAACATCTCCGTCTCGAGGTTTACGGCGCGGCGTTGTTGTTAACATAGATCATACGGTTTCGAGCATAAAGAAGGCTATCGATGACGCTGAACTAATGGCCGGACGACGTTCGGAGAGTGTATTCGCCGGAATTTCCGGTGGCCACATAAAAGGTATCAACTCTCACGGAGTGATAGCCATAAAGAACCGCGAAGTCACGCCTCAGGAAGTTTCCAGGGTTATCGATGCGGCGCGAGCTGTGGCCATACCGCTGGATCGAGAAGTCATTCATATTCTACCCCAAGAATTCATGGTTGATGATCAGGGTGGGATAAGAGAGCCTGTCGGAATGGCCGGTGTACGTCTCGAAGCCAAAGTGCATATAATAACCGGCGCTGTTTCAGCAGCTCAAAATATTGTTAGATGCGCTCATAGAAGCGGACTCACGGTGAATGATTTGATATTGCAGCAGATGGCCGCTTCTGAAGCCGTGCTGTCCTCAGATGAAAAAGAGTTAGGAGTCGCATTAATTGACATTGGGGGCGGCACGACAGACATAGCGGTGTTCATTGAGGGAGCGATTCAGCACACTGCGGTTATCCCTGTAGGGGGCGATCAACTGACAAACGATATTGCAGTCGGGTTAAGGACTCCAACAGGAGAGGCAGAGAAAATCAAGAAACGCTATGGCTGTGCTCTGGCAACTCTTGTAAACCGCGACGAGACAATACATGTGCCTGGTGTAGGAGGTCGTCAGCCCCGGGTATTGGCTAGATCTGTTCTGGCCGAAATTACGGAGCCACGCCTGGAAGAAATCATAGGCTTGGTCAGGAGAGAGCTGGACAAATACAACATGCTTCGTTCCGTCGCGTCCGGAATAGTGCTTACGGGTGGCAGCGTGGCGATTCAAGGTATAGAGGAACTGGCGGAACAACTTTTCGACATGCCGGTGAGGTTGGGTTACCCGACCGGGGTGAGTGGATTGGTGGATGTTGTGAATTCCCCGGTTTATGCCACTGGAGTTGGGCTGGTTCTCTGGGGAGCACGGCATGGCTGCGCTGATTTAAGCGCCGGTTATGATTCCGGCAAAGTTTTTGGCCGGGTATTTGAAAGAATGAAAAGGTGGTTCGTTGAAGCTTTTTAGGCTTTACGGACATTAATTTTCTGGCGAAAATTTGCCGCTCGTGGTATGCGAGTTCCGGTTTAGAGCGTCCTGACTGGGCTCTGTCATATCGGGTTCAAGACAACATTTTTAGAGTTTTTTGGGATTAGAAGGTAATAAAACGGTTTGGAAGGGCTTGGTTGATTTTAACTACAGGAGGCGCCGGCTTATGCTGGATTTTGAAATAGAATCTAACCGTAGCGCATTAATAAGGGTTGTGGGAGTTGGCGGCGGTGGCGGCAACGCCGTTAATAACATGATACGCGCCGGTTTAAGTGGAGTTGAATTCCTTGCGGCCAACACAGACGCTCAAGCTCTCCAGTACAACCTGGCTCCGCTAAAGTTACAGATTGGCAAACAGCAAACAAGAGGACTTGGAGCTGGAGCGGATCCGGAGATTGGCCGAATAGCGGCGAATGAAGACTACGAAGGCATCAGAGATGCTCTGGAAGGCTCTGATATGGCCTTTATAACAACCGGGCTTGGTGGTGGCACAGGCACAGGCGCTGCTCCTATAATAGCCAGGATCGCCAGACAAGAGGTGGGCGCTCTGACGGTGGCGGTGGTCACCAAACCGTTTATTTTCGAAGGCAAAAGACGAATGCGCCAGGCCGAAGAAGGTATAGAGATTCTTCGACGGGAGGTTGACACATTAATTATTATTCCAAATCAACGATTGCTTTCGCTCAAAAAAGACATCTCTTTTCTGGAAGCTTTCAGGAGAGCGGACGACGTCCTTATGCAGGGTGTGAGAGGAATTTCTGATTTGGTGACCGTTAATGGTTTGATCAACCTGGATTTTGCCGATGTCAAAACCATTATGCAGGAAAAGGGTGTCGCGTTAATGGGAACTGGTTCGGCCACAGGAGATGGACGAATTGAAGAAGCTACTAGGATGGCAATCAATAGTCCGTTGCTCGAAGATGTTTCCATGTCCGGCGCTCGAGGGGTTTTGATCAACATTACCGGCTCAGCGAACATGTCTCTAACTGAGATCAATGACGCGGTGTCCATAATTCAGAATGAAGCGCATGATGACGCGAACATAATCTTTGGGGCTGTAATAGATGAAGACATGGGGGATGCGGTCAATGTTACGGTAATCGCTACAGGCTTTAGTAGAAGCGAAAGCGGCTTGATCGACAAATCGGATTCATTGATTTTTGGTAAAAATGCCACTCAGGCTATTGATGATTCCAAAATAGATCGGCCGGTAGCTAGAACCATAATTCCGAGCGAACCCAGGGACTCCCAAATTCCAGCCTTCATTAGAAAAAGTCAGAGAGAAAAGGGTAGCCGACACCTAAATCTTGTGGATGATTTCTCTCTTGAGGCCGAAGAAGATCTTGATATTCCTACCTTCTTGCGAAAACATGCCGAATAATTTCTCAATAACTATTTCTTGCGAGTCAGGGGGACACGTCTTCCCCCTGACCCTTATATAACTCTCTTCTTAAAGAAATTTCATTTAGCCTTACAGTTCTCAGTGTTTCCAAATGCGCCAAAAATTCAAAAAGAGGCCCAGTTTCAAAAAAAGCGGTCGTTATTTACCAGTAGCGCTTGTTTTTCCGAATTCGCGCCAGGTTGGACTGAGTAATCTAGGATTTCAATTCCTGTGGAACAAACTTCAAGAATCAAGTGCTTTTTCCCCTGAACGGTTCTTTGTTACAGAGGAATTCTTGAAACAACCGGCCGGCTCAATAATTCCGGTTTCCGAAGAAAACCAAATCCCGCTAAGAAATTTCCCAATAATCGCCTTCAGTATCCCATTTGAAAATGATTACCCGATGGCGCCGAAGCTATTGATTAGCGCTGGAATTCCTCCTCTTCGCCGGGACAGGGGATTGTCGGATCCTTTGGTCCTGGCAGGCGGCGTGTCGGTAACTATGAACCCCGAAGCGTTAGCGGATTTTCTGGACCTAGTTTTTATTGGTGAAATTGTAGATGATGTCGATGAACCGGATGGCCTTTGGAGTATAATTAGAGATTTCAAGGAATCGAAAACGGCAGGGAAAGATCGTAAGGAATTTTTCAAGAATTTTAGAGCTATGCAGGGTGTGTATGTCCCGGATGCCTACAAGTTTGAATACAAAGACGACGGGGTCATAAGCCTGATAAGTCCTTTGCCGGGATTTCCTGAAAGAATTAAGTCTGTAAAGAGATTATCGACCTACGAGGTTCCGCCAATGGCCATGATCGAGGATCAACAGACAGAGTTCAGGAATGCGTTTCTCATTGAGGTTAACCGTGGATGCGGCAGAGGTTGTAGATTTTGTTCCGGAGGTTGGATTCATCTTCCTGTCCGGCATTTTGAATATGCCAAGTTTCGAGACAGCCTCGAAGAAGCCATAAAAACCAGAAAAACAATCGGCCTTGTCGGCTCGGATTTGGCTTCTCATCCGGAACTGCCAGCCATTTTGAACGACATTGTGAACCGGGGTGGGAAATTTTCTCTCTCTTCAATAAGGCCGGAGGGTTTAACCGACCAGATAATAAAGTTAATTGTGGAATCAGGCCAGAAAACGGCGACATTGGCTCCTGAAGTGGTGTCAAAGGGTTTGAAAAGAGTTATAGGGAAAGAGATACCATCGGAGAGGTTTCTTGAATTAGTCGAAAAATTGGTGACAGAGGGCTTACCGAACATCAGATTTTATTTCATGATCGGTTTGCCCACCGAAACGGACGAGGATGTTAAAGAGATAGTTGAGTTTGTGCTTAAGGCCCGTGAGGTATTCGTTAACGCTTCTCGTAAAAAGGGTAAAATCGGTCGAATTGGGGTTCAGGTCAACGCATTTGTTCCTAAGCCCTGGACACCGTTTCAATGGAGCGACGCAAAGCCACGCAAGGAATGGGAGCATCGGATACGCATTATCTATGATGGCCTGCGTGGCGTAAAAAATGTGGTAGTGCGACACGAATCTACTCGTGGTTCCGAAGTTCAGGCAATTTTGAGCAGGGCTGACCGTAGGATAGCGAATTCTTTAATAAGAATAGCTACAGGGGGAAAATTAGGACCATCGTCGTTTTCAGGGGACAACCCAGGCGCTATATTTTATGCTCAGCGTTTAAGAGAACCTGACGAAATCTTTCCATGGGACGTAGTAGATCATGGTGTCAGTAAAAAAGTCCTGAGATCTATTTTCGATAAAGCCATAGATTTAGGAAAGGGCTCCTAGAATGTACTTTCCTACAATTGACCGAAACAAGTGCACGAATTGTTTTTTTTGCGTTAATATATGCCCGAAGAATGTATTCGAAGTTAAAGACAACGAGGTCGAGGTTGAAAACCCCACCTTTTGTAATGGTTGCGAGGCCTGCGTAGCTGAGTGTCCCGAAGATGCTGTAACGGTCAGGGAAACATGAAGAAAGCCGGGAATTTTTGGCACATTCGTAGTAAAATAATACTGTTGTCGGCAAAATGTTTTGCTGAAATATTTTAACACGGAAATTCTAGTATGAGGGAGGCTAATAATGGACGACAAGAATTCGGTTGTCGGTGTTTACAAGAGTCATGCTGAGGCTGAACAATCAGTCAAGGAATTGCAGAAAGCCGGGTTTGACATGAACAAGCTCTCGATAGTGGGGAAGGATTACCACACGGAAGAACACGTGGTCGGATACTATACAATCGGTGATAGAATGAAATCGTGGGGGAAATTAGGCGCTTTCTGGGGTGGATTGTGGGGTCTACTTTTCGGCGCCGCTTTCTTTTTTGTTCCGGGTATTGGTCCGGTTGTTGTAGCGGGTCCCTTAGTGGGCTGGATTGTAGCGGCTCTAGAGGGCGCCGTGGCGGTCGGTGGTCTGACTGCTTTGGGCGCCGGCCTATTTAGTGTGGGTATCCCCAAAGACAGCATAATAAAATATGAAACCCAGTTAAAGGCCGAGAAATTCCTGCTTATTGCGCACGGTACTGTTGAAGAGGTAGAAAAGGCCAAACAAATATTGGAAAAGACTTTGGCAGAAGAAATTAATATACATTCGACCACCCCTGTGACGGCATGAGGGAATACTATAGGACAAGAATCAGAGCCTGAGGCAGGGGTTGTTCTCTAGTTGTTGGATATTTCTTTTAAGAGTTCGATATCATCCAACATCATGCCGGCGCCCCTGACAACCGTGGTCAATGGATCGTCAGGCACGACTACGGGAACGCCAATTTCGCGGCGCACCCTTAAATCCAGGTTTTTTAATAATGCTCCTCCACCAGTCAAAACTATTCCGGTATCAATTATATCTGCCGCTAATTCCGGAGGGCATTGTTCGAGCGCGGATTTAACGTTATCTACTATTGTGTTCACTGAATCCATTATGGCCATTGTGATTTCACTGGAATTTATAGTGATGGTCTTAGGTATGCCATCCATAAGATCACGGCCTTTAACATCAATTTCCTCTTCTTCATCATTCTGAATGTAAGCGCGACCTATCAACATCTTGATTTGTTCTGCAGTGGATGGACCGATAAGCATGCTGTAATTTTTTCTGACAAAATTCAAAATGTCCGTATCTAACTTGTCTCCAGCGACTTTAGTCGAATTACTGTAGACGACCCCGGTTAGGCTTATTATCGCTACTTCCGTGGTGCCGCCTCCAATGTCTACGATCATGTTGCTCATTGGTTCGGTCACCGGTAGCCCTGCCCCCATGGCCGCTGCCATAGCTTCTTCAATGACAAAGACCTCTCCGGCGCCGGCATTTAATGTAGCGTCTCTAACAGCTCGGCGTTCTACCGGGGTTACCCCCGAGGGGACCGAAATTATTACTCGTGGTCGAACAAAAGCCTTTCTTCCATGCGCCTTCTGAATAAAAAACTTTAGCATCAAACTGGCAATTTCAAAATTAGCTATTACCCCGTCTCTTAGCGGTCTATAAACTTCTATTGATTCAGGCACTCGGCCGATCATCTTTTTCGCGTCCGCTCCAACCCAAACTTCTGAGCTTCTTTTGTCTCTCTTTCGAATGGCGACAACAGAAGGCTCATCAACCACTATGCCTGCGCCACGGCTATAGACCAGGGTGTTGGCTGTGCCAAGGTCTATTGCTAAGTCCTTTGAAACCCTCGAAGCTATAAAATTAAAAAGCATCTGGTTCAGTCCAGCTATCTAAAATAATAAAACAAAAGCCATAGACGCATGTAATCTCACAAGGGCTTCACCGGAGCAGCGCCTCATAAAATAGGGAAAGTTGTTCTTTTGGTTACTATATGTTTTTCAGAGCTTAACTTCGATTATCGAATTACGCTTCAACTCGTCAATCCATTCCTTCATTCGTGATTGTATTAATTCAGATCTCAGGATTGTGATCACCTTATTGCGCACCTTTTGATATTCTTTTTCCTCCGTAGGAGTCAAAACGCCAAGAGCTTTTGTCGCGCTTGAATCTTGTTGGGAGCCGGTCTGAGGGTTATTTCCCTCGGTCTGAACGTTTTCAGGTTCCTTCCGCTGGGCTGCTTGAGATTTCTTCTGCTCAGCTCTCTTTTCGTATTCTTGTTTCCAGCGTTTTTCTAGTTCCTTGCGCGTTTTTTCAGGTATGGGAACACTCTTCTCTTTACGATTTTTGGCGTCATCCAGATAAAACATCAGCATCGAGTCTGCTGACTTTAGTGGTGGAGTAAGATCACCGACTTTCATACGTTGAACCATCTTCTGCAAGGCGGGAACCATGTCCTTATAGTCCATGTAGCCGAGATCTCCACCACTTTTTGCATAAGGATCCTGCGAATATTTCTTGGCCAATTTGCCGAAATCTTCGCCTGTCTGGGCCTCCCTATAAATTTTCTTGGCCGTCTCCATAACCCGTTCAATATCTTTGGGTTTCTTCACACCAGGGATTTTGAGGGTTATCTGGCGAAGCTTGATTTTTCCTCCAACAAAAAGCTCTTCGTGTGTTGGAATGTTTGGCTTTGCTTCTTGTTCAGGTGGCTGTGGAGGCGCCATGCTTTCAAGAAGCTTCTGATATTGGTCGTTGATTTCAGATTGATGCTTTTTGAAGTATTTTTGAGCGTCTTCTTCACTTATGGGAGTTTTCCGTGTGACCTCAGAATCTATAAGCTTAGTTAGCCGAAACTGACGTACCATAAGCTGCTTATAATCCGCGTAGCTCATACCATTTGCAGCTAGGAAAAGGACAAACTGCTCGTCGGATAAATTATTACGTTTCTTGATGGACTCTATGCTCGCGTCAACCGCCTTCTCATCCAGTGTTATCCCGCGTTTTGCCGCCTCCTGCTCCAATACATGGATGACTATCAACTCATCTAGAATTTCTCTTTCCGTGGGCCATTTTCCAGGAGGAACTATGCCGAGGGGCAAATTCATCAAGCTTCTTATCAAAGGCTGTTTCTGTTTCTTTACATCAGATTCAAGAATGACGTCAGAGTTCACTATCGCTGCGATTCTATCAGAGTAGGTCGCTGCTATTACGGCTTGTTTGAAAATGACAAAAGTAAAAACAGAAAAGATTGAGGCTATGACAAGTTTAGATTTCATTTCCTTAATCCAAAAGATTTTTTCTTGAACAACTTATATTTCACGGTGGGTTCCCAGGGCTGCCCTGTATAGAATGTCTGATCCTTTTCTTGACCCTTTGTCAAGCTGAGCAATTCTCTCAGAGTCGTCAAAGAAAGTTTAGCTCGTTCTGTGGAATCAACCAACCCTATTTGATAAATCAATCTATCTCCAGGCGCCAAGCGGGCCTTTCGTTTTTCTTGAACCCATTTGATGAGAGATTCCGGACTCACAATTGTCGATTGGTCAAAGGTAAGGATTAGGCTTCCCTTGGCATAGTCCAATTTTGAAATTCGGAGTTCTTTCAGAACTAGACGTATACCCATTATAGTCAACAATGAACGCACTTGCTCAGGTGTTATCCCGTAAAGATCAACTATCTCTTCCTCTATTCCATCGATTTCGGGCTGACTTGAAGCCCTTGATAGTCTCTTGTAAAAATTCATTCTTTGGTTGGCCTCAGGCACATAATCGTCGGGAATGTACGCTTCGATCTTCAGATGTATTTCCGGGTCTATCTTTGTTTCTTGCGGCTCTCCCTTAATTTCTCTTACCTCTTCCTCGAGAAGCTGAAGGTACATTTCATAACCAACGTGATTAACGTGACCAGACTGAGAAACCCCAAGAATGTTACCCGCGCCTCTTATTTCCATATCACGCATAGCCACTTTGAACCCCTGTCCCAGTTCCGAGTGCTCCTGGATAACAGCTAGACGCTTAACTGCGTCCGCGGTCATGAGTGTTTCCGGCGGGGTCAACAAATAAGCGTACGCTCGGACATTTGATCGTCCTACTCGTCCTCGTAACTGATATAAATCTGCAAGACCGAACGTGTCGGCTCGCTCAATAATGATGGTGTTGGACCTTGGAATATCGAGCCCGGATTCGATAATACTTGTACAAACGAGCACATTAATTTTCCCGGTAACGAAATCCAGCATAACCCGTTCGAGCGCATTATCTGTTTGCTGGCCATGCGCTACCCCAAATCTGGCTTCCGGGACCAGTCTCTGCAAAGCTGTTGCGCGCTGATAAATAGTTTGAACCCTGTTGTGTAAGCAAAATACCTGACCACCACGGTTTAGTTCCTTAATTATAGCTTCTCTGACAACTTCATCAGATTGTCTTAGCACATGTGTTCTGATCGCGTGTCGATTGGTGGGCGGAGTTTCTATAACCGACATATCCCGTATCCCCGTGAGCGAAAGGTTTAATGTCCTGGGGATAGGGGTAGCTGTTAGTGTAAGTACATCAACATGGGCTTTGTATTTCTTAATACGTTCTTTGTGAGCCACGCCAAATCTTTGTTCTTCATCAAGAACCAATAAGCCAAGGTCTCTGAATTTGACATCTTTTTGTAGGAGCCTATGTGTTCCAACTATCAAATCGACTTTGCCCTTCTCCAGTTTTTCCAAGATCTCTTTCTGTTCAATAGTAGAACGAAACCGTGAGATCATTTCAACGGTAATTGGATAACCCGCAAAACGCCGAGAAAAAGTGTCGAAATGCTGTTGGGCAAGAACCGTGGTAGGTACTAGAACGGCTGCCTGCTTTCCGTCCATCATCACTCGAAAGGCCGCTCTTATTGCAATTTCCGTTTTTCCGTAACCAACATCCCCACATATTAATCGATCCATAGGACGGTCCGAGTCGAGGCCTTCCATAACCTCCTGAATAGCTTTCGCCTGATCAGGGGTTTCTTCAAACTCAAAGGATGCCTCAAATTCAGCAAAATTCTGGTCGGAAGGCGAATAAGGCGCTCTAGAAGAGACCTGTCTTTGGGCATAAATTTCCAATAGTTCCTTGGCCATCTCGCGAATGGACTTTTTAATTTTAGCCTTGGTTTTTTCCCACCCTTTGGACCCTAATCGGTCAATTCGCGGAGGCGCCTCTGATCCCGTAACAAACTTCTGAATGGATTGAAGTCGCTCGACAGGATGGTACAGAATATCACCACCAGCGTATTCAATGACCATTACCTCGCCTACGACCCCGTCGAATTCCTTGCGAGTAAGTCCCCTAAAAATACCGATCCCATAATTCTCATGGACGACAGCTTCCCCCTCTGAGAGGTCCGTCAGGGAAGAAACAAAAACTCCCCGAGCATGCTTCCGGATGGGGGCGCGAACTCTCGGGCCGAATATTTCTTCTTCCGTGATGGTGACAACCCCAATTTCTTCAATTCGAAAACCGGTCGTCAATGGACCAACATAAAGATAAATTCCAGGGGCCCGCGTTGACTCCAAACTAGGTGTTTGGAAACCCACACCCTGATAGTTCAAATTCGCTTTGTAAGGCTCTAACAATTTGACAAGTCGTTGTGCCTGGCCTTCCGTATGGCTAACTATATAAACTTCACTTCCGTGGTCCCGCCACTCGGCCATCATGCTCACGAGGCTGGACATGGCTCGATCGTATGCCTTTTCTTTCAAAAGGGCCGGTTTAATGTCGATATTGGATCCGCATGGAATCCGGAAACTCGGGGCGCCTTCTTTTTGAATTTCAAAGTCAGCCAGAACTACCTTTCTGAAAAACTCAAGCAGCTCTTGAAAATTATGCTTTGAAAAATGAAGAGACTCCGGTTCCGGAACAGGAAGTCCACCATTCATAGCCGATTCGAATCCGTGGAATACATCTTGTTCATGATCTTGAAAAGAGCGGCTTACAGTTTCTTCGTCCGGAAGAAGGATCAATGTTTCCTGAGGCAAATAATCAAGAAAGGTCTCTAATTGTCTTCGGAAATAGGGGAGATAAAGCTCAGCGCCAGGAAATCTTATGCCGTGACGAAAATCATCCAAGAGTCCTTGCCGAATTCGTTTTTCGATCCCTCGCTCCTCGCAGACCCGGACAAGTTTTTCCAGCCCTTCTTCGAGGGCCTCACCATCGGGGGGAGACATCTGAATAGGGCACACCATTATTTCGTATACTGAATCTAATGATCTCTGGCTTGAGGGATCAAAGAAACGCATGGACTCAACAAGATCACCCATCTGTTCTATGCGTATTGGGTTGGGATACAGAGGAGAATAAATATCCAGAATTGACCCCCTCGCAGCGAAATCGCCTACATCTTCTACAAGAGGGGCCCTAGAGTAGCCAGCCCTAATCAAATTAGCGCATATTGAATCACGCTCTGCTTCATGACCTACAGAAAGAGTGAAACTAACCGAGTCAAATTCTGATCGCGGTATTATTTTGGAGGCCAAGGAAGGGATGCTTATGGTTATTACCTGAGGAGTCATGTTTGACAACAGACGAAAAAGACACGACATGCGGTCGGTCCAAATATCTGATTCAAACCCAGCCAAAGAATACGGAGAAGACAGTGTTTCGGGATAATGAACTACAGGAAAATTCAGACGATTGACATTTCTTTCATCCAAACCAAGATAGAAACAAAGATCACTGGCGGATCGCGAGGCCGATTCATCGTCAGAATGTATCCACAAAATTGGACCAGCGTTATTTTTTAGGGCCAGAGCAACGAGGAAAGCAGAGGCCGAACCCTTAAGTCCGTAAATCCCTCCTTCCTCTCTCGATTGACACAAAAACTTGACCGTCTTGAACAAATTTGTCTCAGGGGCTGACAGCAAAAGGATTTTCTCTCCAAAACCAGATTAATTTTCAGTTCATGGAAACTAGCACATCACGCAATATAAAAAAAGCTCGATGCATCCCGCCCATCGCTAAACAATGAGCGTTTAATTTGACTTCAAAGGTTAGATCAGTTATCCATATTCGTTAAATTCGTGTAGCCCAAAGAATAAAATCGGGCTAGATGATGAGGTGAAATGTGGCGGAAAAAAGGCCTAGGAGAAAAGAACTACTCAAAGAACCTGATGAATTCATTACTTGGTCCGCTCGAACCGTTAAATTCGCTCGTGATAATCCTCGCTCAATAGCGATAGGCGTATCTGTCGCTCTATTAATAGCTCTGATTTCATTGGGTTATTACGGTTACCAGAGTCGCCGTCAGGCAACCAGCCATGAAATGTTGGAAACGGCATTGAGAGCGTACAACAGTCTTTCAATTTCGGCGGACTCGAAGAACGTAGCTCAAAATGACAAGGTTTTTGAGACATTCGACAATATCGCTAAGGATTACGGCAACCTTCCCGCCGGCGAAATAGCGCTTCTTTACTCAGCTCATATTCTATTTAACAAGGGTGACTATGAAGGGGCGTTGGAACGGTATAATAAATTTCAATCCTCTAGTCTGGTGAGAAAAGGATTTGGGCCTTTGGCTCTTTACAATATAGCCCAATCTTATATGGCGCTCAAAGATTTCGAGAAAGCGATAAATCTGTTTGAGCAATTATCAAGAGACGTAAACTCACCATACAGGCGTGAAGCCTACGCATCAATCGCTCGTATATACGAGGTTATGGACAAGAAAAAGGAAGCCGTTCAAGCATACAAACAATATTTAAAGGTTTTTCCTGAAGCGCCGGACGCCGACTTTGTGAAGGCTAAAATAGCGCAACTTTCGGCGCAGGGTTAATGAAAGTGGCCTGAAGTGGTGTTTTGGCATATGGAGGTGATTACCCACGCCTAATGATCACTTCCTTTTCGACGACCCAGACGCTGAAAAAGGCAGTCTCGCAGGTGAGATTATAAGCCCCTTCGTGTTGCTGGACGTCGCTATCAAACGCGTTTATCGCCAGCAACTGGTCTAAAATAGATCTGACTTCCGTAAATGCTAAATCATCTTCGAATGTAATGGTAAAAATACTCTTAACATGTAAAAAAGGCATTGATTCCAAGGGATTTCTCCGCATCTGCTTTTGCTTCTGTTAATGTAGTTTAATTGAATTGAGAGGGCAAGCAACCAATCGATTAAACTCCCGCAATGGGGTGATATTAGCTGAACAGACTGACGAAGCGGAGAGCAAAATTCAGGAGGGAATGTGGCGAGGACCAAACCGGATCCGTGGGTTCCGTTTTTTGAGATTGCTCAAGACCCATGGTCAAAAATAAAAGAAATAAAGGCCAAGACGGGGAAAAAGATAATCGGCCATGTTCTGCCGGATGCCCCGGAAGAGCTGATATATGCAGCGGGCGCAATTCCAGTGGCAGTGGCCGGGGCGGGAATTCCGATATCCTTGGCTCAGAGCCAAATCCCCAGTTATTCCTGTAGTCACGGCATGGGCGCGTTGGAACTGAAATTAAAAGGCACGCTGGATATTCTCGACGGTATAATAATACCGTATGTCTGTGATACCACGAGAAACCTTTATCACCTTTGGCGTCGTCTGTTTCCCGATGTCCCGTGTGAATTTCTAAGGCTCCCGAAAAAATTGGGAGATCCAGGCGCTAGTCACTACCTCAAAGAAGAATACCTTCGTATTTCAAAATGGTTGAGTTTTATTACCGGCCAAAATGTTACTGAGGATAATCTTTCATCCAGTATTTCCACCTACAATGAGAGTCGGGATCAGTTGAAATCAGCTTACCTCAAAATGAAAACCTCTCCGGCTGTCTGGAGCGCAAACCGTGTCATAGCAGTGTTTGAATCCGTTTTCCGTTTTCCCAGGGATGAACACTTGTCGCTTATGCGATCCCTGCCATGGGATGTTGCCGGTACAGACAACACTAGCCGGTCTAAGATCTATGTTCGAGGTAAAGTATGGGACCCTCCTGAAATCACAGGTTTGTTTGATGAACTGGGGCTTACTCTTGCCGGTGATGAAATTGTGACCGGTTTCAGATCTGTGGAAGTAAACACACAAGCGTGTGGTGATTTGTTCGGTTCCCTGGTAGATCGTCACATGTCAATGACCCCATACACAGGATATTATGTGGACCCGCGGAAACTCGTTGAGGATTTTCTCGCGAGGGTTCGGTCCAGCGGGGCGCAAGGGGTAGTATTCTTGAATCCCAAGTTTTGTGAAGCGGCTGCTTTTGATACCCCTGATTTCGTCAATGCACTTAAGAAGAACAACATCCCGTGCCTTGTTCTAGAAACATCCAGCCGTGGGACTTCCACAAGTCAAATCAAATTAAGGTTGGAGGCTTTCGGAGAAATTCTGTCCGGAGATCTCCCATAACACCAAGATTCGATTGTTATAGTTTGAGTAATTTGCCCAACACCCCAACTTGTATGGCATAATGATGAATAGCTAACTCATAACCGTAAGGCTAATAAAAATGGAACCGATCAAGGCCCTTAAAGAAATAAAGAAAATTACCTTGGATTATTTCACCTCGGCCCACATGGCGCCGCATAATAATAAACCTGTCGTTTACTGCAACGTTTTCACACCGGTTGAGCTCATCTACGCGATGGACATGTTCCCTGTATATCCTGAGAATCATGCGGCAATAATCGGCGCGCGTAAAATGGCGATTGAATTATCTTCCGCGGCCGAGGGCATGGGCTATGTAATGGACCTTTGCTCCTACGCCAGGTGTGATATCGGGTGGACAAAAGCTGGCGTTAGCCCTACATGGGGACTACCCAAACCTGATTTGATTCTGGTGATCAATTGTCAGTGCGGAACCCTCACCAAATGGTTTGAAGTACTGAGCAGAACCTACAATGCCCCCATGGTCCTCATCGATGTTCCACATTCTGGTAACGGCGAAAAAGATTCTGCCGCAGAGGCTTATGTAAGGGGTCAATTAGACGATCTCGTAAAGACTCTCGAAAAGGTAGCAGGCAAGAGCCTCGACGAATCCAAGTTCAAAGAGGTTATACGGCTTTCGAGACAAGCTTCTGAGCTTTGGACTCGGATGTTGGTTATGGGTGAGGAAGTTCCATCGCCAATGACGGTCTTTGATCAGTTCATTTCCATGTTTCCTATTGTTTCACAACGGGGGACTGAGATTGCAGTCCAATTTTATGGGAACTTGGTCCGGGAACTCGAAGACCGCGTGTCACAAAAAAAACCTGCCGTTCCAAATGAACGCTTCAGATTGTTTTGGGACAATTTGCCGATTTGGCCGGAACTTGGAAAGCTATCAAGTTTTCTTGCGGACCGAGGCGCTGCTGTAGTCACGTCGATTTACACGTGGGCTTGGAGCCAGTTGGCTGTTAACGAACAAGATCCTCTATCGGATTGGACCCGACAATATCTCTACACCTTCAATTTGAACCTGGACTATCGAATCGAGAAATACGTGGAATTAGCTGAACTCTACAAACTTGACGGCTTTCTGTTCCCTTCGAACCGGAGCTGTAAGTGGATTTCACAGGATGTGCTAGCGTTAAGAGACGCAATCACTGAGCGAACCGGAATCCCAGGTGTGATTTTTGAAGCTGATCAAAACGACCCAAGACTGTACTCATTTGAAAATCTTGAAAAACAAATAGAAAACTTTCTGGAACTGCTGGTGGCAAAGAATCACAAGGCATAGTAAACCACCGGGATGGGAATCACTACCGAGGAAATAGAATAGAATTTAGAATTGGTTGTTAGTCCTCGCCCTGTTCAACAAGAGGATTCCGAGCCATACGACATGAACAATTACCTTCGTCCCCACTGTTCCATTCGCTGATTTTCTTACGCAGTTCTTGACGATCCAGATTCAAAAACTTTCTGACCCCACCTTGAGTTATGAGTCTCATCTTGTATGCGAAAAATACGGCCTCATCGAGTAGGCCCGGAGAGAACGGAAGTCGCTCCTTGAGCAGACCCTGGCGGTCAAGGAGATTCAGGATTTCGTAGTAAGATCGTTCATGGAATTCATTTTGAGTGCTGGTTCCCATTTTGTTAAAACCGAAAAAGTTTATTCTAGTGGTTGCAAACCGACCCCAACAGGATCTATTTTGTAAAAATCGTTTAAGATTGCAAGTCCGGGAATGACAACATGAAAACAATTTTGACGGACGATATTACGAAAGTCGTTCGAAATCTATGTATCCAAGCATGCACTATCTTAGGGGAAGACGTTGTCAGGCAACTTAAGAAAACGCTCGAGGCGGAAGAATCCCTTACAGGCCGAATGGCTTTGGAAAAAATGATTCAGAACGCCGAGATAGCAGCTAAGGAAGGGATTCCCCTATGTCAGGACACAGGAATGGCCGTGGTCTTTCTTGAAATAGGCCAGGATGTCCACATAGCCGGAGACTCGTTGCAGGATGCAATAAACGAAGGGGTGCGACAGGGATATAGGGACGGTTTCCTACGTAAATCGACTCTGGATCCGATAACTCGAGTTAATCTAGGTGACAATACCCCGGCAGTCATTCACGTTGAAATCGTGGCCGGTGACAAATTCAAGATCACTCTTGCTCCCAAGGGTTTTGGATCGGAGAATATGTCAAGAGTCATGATGTTCCCACCATCAGCCGGGATCGAGGGCGCAAAAGACTTTATCGTTCAACGAGTCATAGAATCCGGTGGCAATCCATGCCCCCCAATAGTTGTAGGGGTAGGTTTAGGGGGTACATTCGAGAAATCAGCATTCATGGCTAAGAAGGCCCTACTGAGACCATTAGGATCGCAAAACCCTGATCCAACTCTGGACGCGTTGGAAAAAGAGCTTCTTAAAAAAATTAATGCGACGGGAATCGGTCCGATGGGGCTTGGTGGAAAGACTACAGCTCTCGCTGTTCACATAAATTCTTATCCGACCCACATAGCGAGCTTGCCGGTAGCTGTAAATATCCAATGTCATTCCTGCCGACATGCGGAGGCTGAACTATGAACGCCAAACCAAAAAAAATCTATGCGCCACTCGAAGATAAACTCATTAGGAGCCTCCGGGCCGGAGACACGGTGTTTCTATCGGGAGTAATAATCACAGGAAGAGACGCGGCGCATAAAAGGATGGTTGATCTCATAAAAGCTGGAGAGCCTTTGCCGTTTTCGATAGAAGGCGAGGTTATCTACTATGTGGGGCCAACGCCAGCCCCTTCAGGTAGACCAATAGGCGCGGCAGGCCCCACAACCAGTTACCGGATGGATCAATACGCTCCTTTACTAATCGAACGTGGACTCAAGGGAATGATAGGAAAGGGCCGGCGTTCAGGAGAAGTTAAGGATGCTATGAAAAAATGGGGGGCTGTCTATTTTGCGGCTATCGGTGGAACAGGGGCCCTTATGTCACTTTGTATAAAGGAAGCGAAAGTAATCGCTTGGGAGGAATTAGGACCGGAAGCTGTCAGAAGGCTTGTCGTTGAAGACATGCCTCTGATAGTGGCTACCGATATTTACGGGAACGACCTGTATGTAACCGGACCGGAACAGTTCAAGACCACGAGTCAGGGCCAAATCTAAGAAGCGCTCGGGACAACATGTCCTTGGGATAAATGAATTACAGAATCCGTCAAGTTGTGAGCAAATGCCAAGTTGTGAGTCGTAAAAATCACGGTCTTCTTTTCCGTGCGGTTCAAGTCGAGAATTGCTTGCTCAGTTCGTTTGACATTCTCCAAATCCAAATGATTGCCAGGCTCGTCAAAGAGTAGAACATCCGGATTCAATGCAAGGGTTCTTGCAAGCGCCACTCTCTGCGCCTCTCCACCAGATAGAGAATCTGCCCGCCGGGACTCAAATCCTTCCATTCCAACCTTGACTAGAGCTTCTCGAGCTATTTCCCTTGCTACCTGACGACTGATTCCCCGTAATTTTAGTCCTACGGTGACATTATCTAAAACGGAAGACCTGAAAAGATATGGATTCTGGGGAAGGAGGCCAACCTTGCGTCTATAATCTATTACATACTCATTTCTTACGGGCTCCCCCAAAAAAGAAATTGTGCCCTGTTGAGGCGTTAAGAGAAAAGCTAGGAGATGTAATAAAGTGGTTTTGCCTGCGCCATTCGGACCGACAAGAGCTACGATTTCAGAGACCGGTATGTCCAGGCTATTAATCGTTAAAGCCGGTTTGTCGGAATAAGAGAAGACGAGGTCTCTTATGGAATAACTTAAAGCCATTAACCGCGACCTCGCTGGATAGCAAAAATGACCCCGTTGATCGCAAACGCTACGGACATTAGAATAAATCCCAGGGCCAATCCCAACTCAAATTCGCCTTTCGATGTTTCTAAGGCTATAGCGGTTGTCATGGTACGAGTCAGTCCTCGAATGTTTCCTCCTAACATCATTGCAATTCCGACCTCAGATATTACGCGACCAAACGCGATAACCACGGCAGCCATGACCGCAAAACGGGCTTCCTTCACTATTAGAAAAAACTCCTGAACAGGGGTCGCTCCCAGAAGTTTGCACGTAAGCATAAGCCGTTTGTCTAAACTTTGAATGGCCGCGACCGTTAAATTAGTCGCTATTGGAGCGGCTAGTATAAATAGTCCAAAAATCATGCCGGTTGGGGTAAACAAGAAACCAAAGTCACCTAAAGGCCCCATTCTGCTTAGTAGGGCATAACAAAAAAGACCTATAACAACTGTAGGTAAGGCCATTGACGTGTTCAGCAATAACACTACAGCGGATTTACCCCTGAAGGTTTTAAGAGCTAATAACGCCCCAAGAGGGATTCCAATTGAGGCGGAAAGAATTGTGGACCAGAATGAAATATAAATAGAGGTCCATACAATCTGATAAACTTCAGGGTCCAGGTGAAACACGAGAAGAATCGCCTTGTAAAAAGACTCAATGAGAAACTGCAATTTCTTCTTCCTTGGCCATGATCTGAGAACAAAACAACTAGAGGAAGATTTCTCTAGTTATTTAAATAAGAATCGGAATATTTATAATGTATCGTATTGTTAAATATTGAGAACTCTCAATTGTTCTCGAAATCGATTATTTCTTTGCATCCGGGAAAAAGAGCTGTTTTCCATCGAGTTTGTAGTCTGCGATTATCTTCTGACCTTCCGGTCCTGTAACAAACTCTACGAATTTTTTGGCCAACTCGTACTGGACACCGGGGTGTTTCTTTGGATTCACTGCTATGACTCCATACGGATTGAACAAAGTCTTGTCACCTTCTACCAATATTATCAGACCAATTTTGTTCTCGAACGGGATAAACGTGCCTCTATCCGCAATGGTGTAGGCGTTTTTCTCGTTGGCCATTTGCAACACAGTGCCCATGCCTTGTCCTGCTTCAATGTACCACGGGATTTGAGGAACTATACCAGTGGCTTTCCAGATGGCCTTTTCCTTCTTGTCAGTTCCAGAGTCATCTCCCCTGGATACAAAAAGGGACTTGGTTTCAGCGATTTTTTTTAGGGCATCTACCGCAGACTTGGTCTCTTTAATTTTCGCCGGATCGTTTTTTGGGCCCAGGATAATGTAATCATTGTACATCACATCACATCGATCCACTCCATAACCATCCGCTATAAATTTGTCTTCCGCAGGTCTGGAATGGACCAACACAACGTCCACATCTCCGTTCTCACCTAGCTTGAGCGCTTTTCCGGTTCCGACCGAAATCACATCAACTCTAACATTGTTCGCTTTTTCGAATGGTGGCAGCAGAACCTTCAACAACCCCGAATCTTCGGTGCTGGTCGTCGTGCTCATTTTGAGACGTGTTTCTGAAAAGCCTATTGACGTAAAGGACAAGAGGAGCAGAAAAATACAAATCAGCCTGAAAAAATTCTTCATATCGAACTCCCTTCAATTTATGTTGAGAAACTTTTAGTCATCATATTTTTTGGCGTAATCAGCATCGCTGTACAATGCTTCCCCGAACTTGTCTTTTCCGTAATTCCTAATGATATCTTGCCCTTGTTTCGACGCTACGAATTCAATGAATTCTGAAGCGATTCTTGCGCCAGGTGTTGCGGAAACCGGTTGTGATAAAGTGTGATACGTGTTGACAAGATACTTGTCTCCCCTAAACAGTATTTTGAGATTTGGCAGATTTTTGTTTTCAGCAACCCAGGTGCTGCTGTCTACCATGAAGTAGCCTTTTGCGTCGTTGGCTTTTTTTAAGGTTGCTTTCATGAAATCTTTGGTAACTACGTACCAGTTTCCCTCGGGCTTTATCTGAACATTAGCCCATACAGACATTTCTTTTTGATGCGTACCTGAGTTGTCGCCTCTGGAAAAAAAAGTGGAGCCACCTTTTTCAATTCGACTGAAAACGTCATTAGCGCTTGTGGCTTCAGCTATTTTCGCAGGATCCTCTGGAGGCCCTACAATATAAAATTCATTAGATCCAATAAGAATCCGGTTTACCGCCCAACCCTCCTGGACCGCTTTTTTTTCAGCGTCCGGGGCATGAACCATAATCATGTCAACCCGCTTGTCTTTAAGAAGCTTTAAGGATTCCCCTGAACCTGCCTTTACCCAACAGAGAACTGCTTTGTTTTTTGCGCTGAACGCCTCTGCTAGAGCTTTGAGTAAATTGAGTTCCCCCGGACTCCCAGTGGCTAGAGAAAATTTATTGGGCCCCTCTCCATATTCTCCGTTGCATTGAGTGTCGGCCAATAAATTAGTGACCGGCAAAGCAAACAGAAAAAATGTGATCAAAAGAACACGTTTCATGATCTAAACCCCTTTAAACAAAAAGACCTTGAATGATATGCGCTGTTCAGGAAGACCTCGAGACTACTTTCCTAAGGAAGACCGATCCGACGATTCCTTTGGAAAAACTATTCTGCCGCATTCACACAGGTCATACCCCTGAAGATTTGCCGCAACATCGAAAAGCTGTTTATCATGAACAAGATTTAGGAAAAGCTGGACCACTCGGCTAAAAAAGACATCTTTAGAAATTAACAAGTCAAAACGCTCCCAACGAATCGGCAGGAAATCCAAATCAAGTAGACCCGCCACCGCTGCAATTCCTAACCCTACGTCCGCTCGACCCGACAAAATTTCCAACCCCACATCAAGATGTCTATCAAATTCGCGGTCATAACCATCAAGTTGGTCCCCTTGAATGCCAACTTTACGTAACTCTGAGTCAAAAAGCAGTCTGGTTCCTGTTCCCAAGGGCCTATTGACTATTTTTATTCCAGGCTGGCCCAAATCGGAAAAATTGTTCATACCCTTCGGGTTATGTTTAGCCACAAGTAAACCCTGCTCTCGACGGCAAAAATTGACTATCGCTGGAAGTTCAGAAAATTCCCGTTGTGCAAAACCAAAATTGTAATCTTCCCCGTTTTCCTGCATCAAGTGACTGGAAGCGATGTGACACAAACCCGCGCGCAAGCTTTTTAATCCCCCCAAGCTTCCAACATTTGCAAAAACAGCAAGATGATCAGGATATAGCTTGTTAAAAAAGGATAAGGTTTTATCGAGCAGAATGTCGTTGCTACCCGCCAGGATCAACAAATTGTCCCTGAATGTGCCGACATCTGGTAATTTTGGGTAATTTATGGTTTGGCTTTCTATCCATTGTTCAACGAGATGGACAGGGAATAACCACTTCCCTGTCACTTTAGTCGCAGGCAAACCTTTTTCAGCAATTAGGCCGTAAACCATTTTATCATTAATTCCTAGGAGCTTAGCTACCTCTTTTGTCGTCAATAAGGTTCTGGCCATGTCTCTGTTATTGTTTCCCTTCGTTGTTCTCAGAAACAAAATAACCCAATAAATCACCTTATGTCAATTATAGTAACCAATAATAACTCACAATTACACATTTCCTGGCTAACTGAATTTATCTGAGGCAGAATTCAAAATAAGTGTTTGGAATGAATATTGGCTGGAAAAGTTACGCTAGGGCCTTTTAGCTAGTCCACATGCAAGATTACGGCAAAGCTGTTGAACATTACCCAAACATCATCTTCTTTATTGATGTCAAGTTTACGCCGGCTCTTTTCAGTCACCAAGGAACACACCTCTGTTCCGTCCTGGAGGCGAACAATGAATTCAGTGGTTAGTCTGCCGCGAACTATTTGTGTCACTGTGCCCCGAAATATGTTCTCCGCAGAGCAAGATGGCGCGATGAGCGCCTTTTGTAATATGACCCAGGGCGCTTTGACCTCGGCTGTAATCAGCGAACCGGACTTGAGTCCCATTCTTTTTAGACTATTGTTGGTAATGACAGTGGTCACAATGTCTCCAGCTACAGTAACCAGTTCGACTTGCGATTGGATGTCTCCTCTCCGTACAACGCCTATTTTTCCAAAAAATGTGTTACGGGCACTGGTTTTTCGCCGACTTTCCCTTTCAACGAAATGTCTCGCAACCTGATAGATATCTTCGTCCGAAAACGTGACAAAAGATGCCGTAAGGTTAGGCGTAGAATGCCCCAGAACCCTTTGTACTACTGGTAAGGGCATGTTGTCTTGCATCAACTCTACTGCTCGAGCCCGACGAATGGCATTGGGAGAACCAAGCTCCTGTTCAAAACCACAGGCCACAGAGCGTTCATAAAACTTGCGCCGCACATGCCCAGCGTCAATTTTTAACAGGGAACCCACTTCTCGGGTAAAAGCAGAATCATCCAGTGTAGCTTGGATTTCAGACATCAATTCCGCTGAGATCTGCACTTCTCGCTCAGGCGAATTATCCGCTTTGACATTGCCATAACGGACAACGCGTCTGGATGTGTCAAAGTGTTTGCGGAGATCAAGGCCCAAGACTTCATTAAGTCTGGCCCCGGTATAACGGATTAGAAGAAAGACCAACAAAATCCGCTTCCTGGACGCGCGTACGTCGGAGCGCGATGAAGCCGCCGACCATAAGCGAAAATCCTGTTCCAGTTTAGCCAACTGAGCTGGGTCCAGATATCGGGTTTCCTTCGGGACTGCGTATAACCGGGCAGGGTTTAACAGATTAGAAGTGTCCCGCGTGCCTGTTTCATGTGACGATTGGTGGCTATTGCCCGTGTCTTCAGGCATGGATTTTTCCCTCGGCATCCTGATCATAAATGATTCCATATCATAAGTTGAGAATACTACCAGATCTAATGTTTTTCAGCCAACAAGAGCAATCAGTAAAACTGCTTGACAATGACCATTAGTCGTTTTTATTATAGTGACACGAGTTTAATTAAAAACGTGC